>JANNYA010000001.1:0-11002 GCA_031409855.1 Rhodanobacteraceae bacterium
TTCTGGCTTGACCGTCACGGTGTCGCGCTGCGCATAGGGGCGCACGATTAAGTCGCGCAAATCGCCAAATTCTTCTCGATCCAGAAAGCCGTTATCCAGCATCCAATAGTCGTTGTACATCTTCGATAAGTATTTATTGCCGGTGTCGCAAACGAATGCGACCACTTTTTTTGGCGTGGTTTGTGCGCGGCAGTAGCGCAACGCGGCGGCGATCACAGTACCGGTGGACGAGCCGCCGAGCACGCCTTCTTTCATCAGCAGCTCGCGCCCGACATGGAAACTTTCTTTGTCACTAATCGCATAGGCAACGCGTACGCGGGAAAAATCACCGATTGCGGTCAAATAATCCCCGCCGATGCCTTCAACGGTCCAACTGCCGCCTTGTTTGTCCAACACCCCTTCGTTGACGTATTTGCTTAAAACCGAGCCCTGCGGGTCGGCTAGCACCAAGTCCACATGCGGTGCTGCGCGTTTGAAAAATCGTGTTAAACCGGTCAAGGTGCCGCCGCTGCCGACGCCGAACACCATCGCGTCCATATCGTGCTGCATCTGATTCCAAATTTCCGGGCCGGTGCCGAATTCATGCGCGTAAGGGTTACTTGGGTTGGCGAATTGATTGATGTAATAGCTGTTCGGCGTCTGCTCTGAAATCGTGCGCGCCAAGTCTTGGTAATATTCCGGGTGGCCTTTGCCAACATCCGAGCGGGTCAGCACCACTTCTGCGCCCATGGCTTTGAGATTAAAGATCTTTTCGCGGCTCATTTTGTCCGGGATGACCAAAATCAAGCGATAGCCCTTTTGTTGCGCCACCAACGCCAGCGCTAAGCCAGTATTGCCCGCCGTGCCTTCAACGATGGTTCCGCCGGGCTGCAGCTGGCCGCTACGTTCGGCTTGTTCAATCATCGATAAGCCAATGCGGTCCTTAATCGAGCCGCCGGGATTGATGTTTTCCATCTTCAAATACAGCTCGCACAGCCCTGTGTCGAGGCGTTGTGCCTTGAGCATCGGCGTGTTGCCAATGAGTTCTAAAACTGAGTTATGAATGGTCATTTCGTCACGCCGCCGTAAAAATTGGCGCAACGGTGCCGAAACTGCCCGGCTTAAGCAAGTTTGGGGGCGTTTGGACGGCTGGGCTGCTTAATGAGGCGTGTGCGACACTCGCGCACGTTCTTAAGCGGTGCGAAGACCGAGGTGGCGGAAAGCCATTTGTTTTGCCGCTTGGGCTTACCAAAATTATAAAATGGATTTATGACAGAACCCGCCCGCCCGGTATCCGCCGCCGCTACCCGCGAAGAGGAGCTATTAGACGCCAGCATTCGACCCAAGCGCTTAAGCGAATACTTGGGGCAAAAGCCGGTGCGCGATCAGCTGGAAATTTATATCCAGGCGGCAAAAAAGCGCGGCGAGCACATGGATCATGTGCTGATTTTTGGGCCGCCAGGCTTGGGCAAAACCACCTTAAGCCATGTGATCGCTAATGAATTAGGCGTCAATTTGCGGCAAACCTCAGGCCCAGTGCTCGAGCGCCCCGGCGATTTGGCGGCGCTATTGACCAATTTGCAGGCGAATGACGTGCTATTTGTCGATGAAATCCATCGGCTTAGTCCAGTTGTAGAAGAAGTGCTGTATCCAGCGATGGAGGATTTCCAGCTCGACATTATGATTGGCGAGGGGCCATCTGCACGTTCGATCAAGATTGACTTGCCGCCGTTTACTTTGATTGGTGCCACCACTCGCGCCGGGCTGTTAACCAGTCCATTGCGGGACCGCTTCGGCATCGTGCAGCGGCTGGAGTTTTATAACGTCGAAGAATTAACCCAGATCGTGACGCGTTCGTCGAAGATATTGAACATTCCGTGCGATGCCCAAGGCGCGGTCGAAATTGCCCGGCGCGCGCGCGGCACGCCACGGATTGCGAATCGTTTGCTGCGTCGCGCGCGTGATTTCGCCCAGGTCAAAGCGGATGGCGTCATCACTTTAGAAGTGGCAAACGGCGCGATGCGCATGCTCAGCATTGACGCTGAGGGCTTTGACTTACTCGATCACCGGTTGCTACGCATTATTATTGAGAACTTCGACGGCGGCCCGGTCGGTGTGGACAGCATGGCGGCGGCCTTGAGCGAGGAGCGCGGCACAATTGAAGATGTGATCGAGCCGTATTTGATCCAGCAAGGCTTTTTGACCCGTACCGCGCGCGGACGCATGGCGACGCGCAAAGCGTATTTGCATCTTGGGCTACGGCCGCCGAAACCAGCGCCGGTTTTGGATTTGTTTGATGTGGGTTCGGAACGTGACGTTTAACACTGGCCGTGACGCCGCCGTTTGTAGGTTTGCCTAGTCAAGGCTTAACAAACCATACTACTGCAGGTAATTTTCAGCCATTTTGTCTGTCACCCAATTTTCGATGAGAAGAGCACCCATGCGACCGTCAGAGGTAATTGAACTTAAACGTGCTGCCGTACGTGAAACCGTGCAGCGATTTCGGGCTACCAATCCGCGCATATTTGGTTCTGTCCTGCACGGTACCGATCAAGAAGGCAGTGATGTTGATCTGCTGGTGGATGCATTACCCGAAACCACGATGTTTGACCTGGGCGGCTTGCAGTTTGAACTGGAGAGTTTGCTTAGCGTGCACGTCGACGTGTTGACTCCCGCCGACTTGCCACTGCGATTTCGTGCGCAGGTTCTTGCGCAAGCCCAACCTGTGTGAGCGAGCATCGCCTTGCTGACTACCTCGGACATATGCAACAAGCTGCAAATGACGCGTGTAGTTTTGTTGAAGGCTTCGACAAAATTGATTTTCTTGCCGACAAGCGTACCCAGCAAGCGGTTATTTTGAGCCTAATCGTTATCGGAGAAGCGGCAACCAAAGTGATGGAAAAGCACGCGGACTACGCGCTCGCTCATAGCGATATACCCTGGCGAAGTATGCGGGGCATGCGCAATCGCATCGCACACGGGTATTTTGATATCAACCTCGAAGTTGTCTGGACGACGGTGCAAACTGCGTTGCCGACTCTGCTAGAGCAGTTGTCGAGCGCTAAACATTCTTTGAGACCAAATTCTTAATACTATGACCCATGTCGCCGTTCCCAACATCACCCATCCGCGCTTTCGCTGGCCTATTCAAATCTATTGGGAGGATACCGACGCCGGTGGCGTGGTCTATCACAGCAACTATTTGAAGTTTTTTGAGCGTGCGCGCTCGGAATGGTTGCGCCACAAAGGCGTGGTTCAGACCGAATTAGCGAAACTCCACGGCGTGGTGTTTGTGTTGCGCGGCGTCAATATGCAATATCTCAAGCCTGCGCGTATGGATGATGCTTGCGAAGTGTGGCTTGCGCCCGATGGTTTGGGCCGCGCGTCATTGAGCGTGTTGCAAATTCTCAAGCGTGGTGAGGAAATTCTGTGTCGCGCGCATGTCGAACTTGCCTGCGTGCGCAGTGATACTTTTGCGCCTGCCCGTATTCCAAATGCGCTTTACACGCTGTTTGCGGCCGAGCAAGACGCCGTCAACTAATTAGAAAAATAAAGAGCTAGAGAAACCAAACTGATGAATAACGAAATTGATTTTATTGAACTGCTCCTGCATGCCAGCTACCCGGTGATGGCGGTAATGGCGCTGTTATTGGGCGCATCGGTCTGGTCTTGGTGGATGATTTTTCGCAAAAAAGCAGTGTTGGGTGCGGCGGTGGCCGAAGCGCAGGCTTTTGAAGAGCGCTTTTGGTCCGGCGCTGATCTGGCGCAGCTGTTCAAAGAAGTATCAGCAAATGGCCCGCCCGCTGGCCTAGCGGGTTTATTTGAAGCCGGTTTTCGCGAATTTGCGCGCCTGCGCAGCCGCAAATCCATTGATCCTCGCGTGATGCTAGAAGGCAGCCAGCGCGCAATGCGCGTGCATTTGACGCGCGAAGTGGATCGTTTAGAAGCGCACCTCAATACGCTGGCAACAATTGGCTCGATTAGCCCTTATGTGGGTTTGTTTGGTACCGTGTGGGGCATTTTGATTTCCTTCCAAGGTTTGAGCAAAGTCGGCTCGGCCACGATTGCCATGGTCGCACCCGGCATTTCCGAAGCGCTGATCGCCACCGCCATGGGTTTGTTCGCCGCGATTCCAGCGGTGATTTTCTACAACCGTTTTTCCAATCAAGTTGAGCGCATTGAAACCCGCTACGACACGTTTCAAGATGAGTTTTCCTCAATCTTGCAGCGTCAAGCCAATATCGAAGATCACGGCCATTAATCATGGCTAGAACTCGAAAGCGCAGAAAAATTGTCAGTGAAATCAATGTCGTGCCCTACATTGACGTGATGTTGGTGCTGCTGATTATTTTTATGGTCACGGCACCCTTGATGAACTTGGGCGTAGATATTGAGTTGCCGCAAAGCGGTGTGCCTCCAGTGAATCAAAAAGATGAACCGTTGGTAGTCAGCGTTAATAAAGAAGGATTAATGTTTTTGACCAAGGGCACCGGCGAACGCAAGCAAGTTGATGACGCCACTTTGCTGTTGGAAGTCAGCGCGATCGTGGCGCAAACGCCCAAAACTGGCGTATTGATCGCCGCTGACGATGCCGTGCCTTACGGCAAGGTATATCGGGCGATGGCGTTAATGCAAGAAGCCAAGGTACCGCGCGTGGGATTTATCTCCCAGCCGGTCAAGCCCAAGTAAGCTATGCGAAACAACTTGGAGCGACACAGCTAATGAGCGCCCAGCAGATAGCAAAAGGCATATGGCAACCACTTGCGGTGGAATCTGACGCGAGCAAGGCTGCTAGCCTTAGTTTCGCAGTAATGCTGCATTTGGCGCTGGTTGGACTGATGTTTGTAGGTTTTGCTACCGCCAGCATCCCGCCCACCGAACGCGCGGGCCAGCCGATTGAATTTATGTTGATGGATGTGCCTAAAGCGCCGACGGCGGTGAAAAAGCCAGTGCCTGCACAGCGTATTCCAGTGCCGAAGCCGCCTAAACCGCAAGCCGCTCCGCTCGATGACGTGACTGATCACAGGCCAGTTGTTGCGCCACCGAAAATGCCCGATCCATTAGTGATTGAGGAGGTGCAAGAGCCACCACCGGATAATCGGCGCGAGATTGAGCAAGCGCGGCAAGAGAAACTGGATGAGGTCATTCGCCAGAAAGAGGAAGCCATTAAAGAGCGCTTGAAAAAAGAGCATGAACTTGCCGTGGCGCAGCAAAAGCGCGATGAATTGGCTATGGCTCAAGCAATTATTGATGAAGACCTAAAAGGCCTAACCGGCAATTCTGACGACAACAGCCTACTGGCGCAGTATCAAAGCGCGATTCAAGCCACGATTGAGGCGCGCAGCCAGTTAAGCCGCAGTTTGCGCCAAGGCGTGGTGTGCTGGGTGCGCGTGACTCAGCTGCCGGGTGGTGAGGTGATGAGTGTGGTGCCGCTGCCCAAATGCAACGCTAGCGAACAAGAACGCGCGGAGCTGATTGAAGGCGTGATGCGGGCAGCGCCCTTGCCTTACTCGGGGTTTGAGTCGGTATTTAATCGGTTGGTGGATGTGCCGTTTGAGTATGCGAAGGAATAATTTGGTAGTGCCAAAGTTCAAAGCGCGAGCATGCTCGCAAGTCGGTCATCGTATCGGTGCTTGCCCCAAACCACGGCGTGCACTTCATCGCGAACGCGTTGTTGCGTTAGAGGGTTGGCCAATAACATGCTTGCTTGGTTCACCAAGTCTTGCGGCGAGTTGAAATAACACGCGCTGTCGCCAAACAGAGTTCGGTGCTCAGCGGTATCCTCTAACAATAGGCACCCGCCGCAAGCGGCGATTTCAAGCGAGCGCATGACGTGTTGGTCACGGTTCGCGTGGCGTACCAAACAAATATTCACACGTGCTGCAATCGTGCGTTGACGCAGCTCAGTGGGTTCAAGCCGGCCACGTAAGCAATCTGCTAGGCGGGTAAATCGTTCGAACTCCGAGCCAAAAATATTCAGTCCCAAACGCGCATTCGCGAGCGGTGTTAAATAGTCGGCGCGATCGCGATCACCGCCGCCGACAAAAAGCAAAGGCACTTCGAGGGATTGCCGCACTGCCGAAGCTAAAACTTCGGGGAAAAATAATGCGGCGTCATAGCCAAACGGGAGCCAACGTGCGTCCACACCTAAACGTCTGAAATCTTCCATGTTTTCGGTGCGCGGCGTAAAAACGACATCGAAGTTTGGCAAGGCATTCAAGAAAAAACGCGCCAGCATCGTGCTGTTCCACGGGTCATCAGTAGAAAAGTTAACGACCCGCACACCCAATGACTTGATCGCTTGTAGGCACTTCCTGGTTATCGGCGAATTTCCGGTGCAAATTAAGGTTTTGGGGCGCAATTGCTTAGCCGTTTCAAAAACTTGCGCCGAGAATGCGGCGAGTCGCGCTGGCCGATGCCCAGCAAGATGCCAATTCAACGCCTGCCAGATGCGGTTGCTTGAGTAGGCGCGGCGCTGATCCAAAAAATGATAGCTCAAGCCATGGGAGGTGGCCGCGTTCGCTAGCGATTGCGCCACATTGGTACTGCCTTGATTGCCAACCAATAAAAGGTCAATGGCCATTGACGTTAAATCGCTCCGCCGTCGCAAGGCGCGAGCGCTTGACGCGTGCATGCAGCATGGGCTTAAGTGCATTGAAAAGGCTTACGGGCAGTATCAATCCAACCAAAGTAACCGCTAACCAGCGAAGACTAATTTGGGTGCGGCTTAGCAAACCTAAGGGCAGCTCAGCCGCCACGTGCCTAGGCCGCATTCCAAGAGCGATTGCCAATGCAAATTTCCAAGATTGCGTAGCACGATACTCAAATAGCCAAAACGGATAAGTCGTGCTGTAAAGGGTTTTAATCAAGCGTTTGGCAAGGGCTGGTCGCTGCTCGACCGGCATGCTTGGCGCGATGCCGTCATAATTTAGCCGAGCCAAAAAGTGCAAAGTATGCAGGCGCTCAGAAAACCAAGGCACCTGTTTCTTTTGCCGGTACGAGTCCACAATTTCGCCCGGAACCTGCAGATCTTTTAGGATTAGTGCTTCACTCCATCCGTAGTAATCGCCGCCTTCTGCCACTAATCGCGCACCCAACCACATTTGATACATTTCTGAGCCGTCCCAGCGCGCGCTGGCCATGGCTCGGATACGCGCGCCATCAAAAATAACGCCTGACACGAAACTATATTCACGCCAGACTTGCACCGCAATTTCGGGGCCGCTGCCAAGGTTGAGCGAGCTTGGGATGCGTGCACTTGTGGTTTGCCCGACCCCTTCAATCCAGTTGCAGACCAGCACGGCAGGAAAATTTTGCTCTTCCAGCTTTGCCGCAGCGCGCTCAAATACCGTCGAATCAATTAGGCCATCGTCGTTACCCATCAAAAACACATAGCGGCCAGTGGTCATACTGATCGCATTACGCAAATTTCCGTCGTAGCGCAAGTTAGTGGGTGTTTGTTCGAAGCGAAAACTGACGTTTGCAGCGGTCAAAAAATCCACCACTTCCTGCTGCCTACCGTCTGGCGAGACGTCATCACTTATGCAAATTTCAAAATCGCGAAAACTCTGGGTGACGATGGTTTGTAGCGCCTTCAACAGGAAGGACGTCCGGTTGTATTGCGGAATCGCCACAGAAAAAAATGGCATATTAGGAGTTGGCGTGTGCATCAGCAGCTATGTAACACATCATTGAATTGTTAGACTGAATCCAAAATAACGCTATTCCAAGGGGTGAGTTTGTGACTGAAATTGGTCTATCGGCGCCATTACTTACCCTCTACGGCCGCAAACACTGCCATCTATGCGAATTGGCGCAAGAACTCCTGCAAGCCGCGAATCTGTCGGCGCAGCTAGTCGACATCGACTCCGACCCGGAACTGGGCGCGCGCTACGGGCTGCGGATTCCGGTGCTGCGATATCCAGACGGGCACGAACTGGATTGGCCGTTTTCGCAAGACAACTTTTTCCTTGACAGCGCTTGAGTTGATCACTGCGAACGGCCATTCTTAGCGCGCTGTGATATTCGTGATCAGCCATTGAAGTCTAACTTAGGAGTGTTTTCCCATGCCGCGTTTGCTTTACATCGAATCGTCACCGCGCAAAGCGCGTTCTGCCTCAAGTGCAGTGGCTGCGGCCTTTATTGAGGCGTATCGGAATGAGCACAGTGGTGCCTTTGTTGACGTGCTCGATTTGTGGGCGAAGCCCTTGCCGGAATTTGATCAAGCCGCATTGGATGCAAAGTATGCAGTGATGGGCGGCACCAGCTTCAGTGCCCCGCAAAAAGCTGCGTGGGCCACGATTGAGCAGATGACCGACCGTTTGAAAGCGGCAGACGTGATCGTTTTTTCGGTACCGATGTGGAACTTCGGGATACCTTATAAGTTGAAGCACTATTTGGATTTGGTGATGCAGCCTGGACTTACCTTTGGCTTTGAAGCGGCGCGCGGCTACTTTGGTTTGATGACCGATAAAAAGGCACTGACGATTTACGCGAGTGGCGGTGAATATCTGGCTGGAACGCCGGGTGAGCTTGTCGATTTCCAAAGCCGCTACTTAAATTTCGCGCTCAAGTTTTTGGGCATTAGCGATCTGCATGAAATCCGGGTCGCGCCGACGATGGCGCAGGGCCCAGATGCCGCTAACGCGGCGCGTGCGCAGGCCTGTGCTGCCGTGACGCGCTTGGCGGCATCAATTTGAGTCCTGCAATGACAGATTTTGCTAGCCTCAAGTCGATCCCCGGCCCAGCAGGCAACTTGGAAGTTGCTTGCGCAAAGCCTGCGCTTGAGGAAATACCCGGCTTAGCCATCATTTGCCATCCACACCCGCTGTTTGGCGGCGCGATGGGCAACAAGGTGGTGACTACCCTGGAACGGTTTTTTCGCGATCGCGGGCTTGCCACGCTGCGCTTCAATTTTCGCGGCGTGGGCGCGTCGGAAGGCGTGTTTGATGATGGCATTGGTGAGTCCGATGACTTACATGCCGTTGCAAAGCTCGCGCGGCAGTATTTTCCCAATGCGCCGTTGTGGCTTGCGGGTTTTTCCTTTGGCAGCTTTGTCGCTGCGCGCACAGCAACGGCGCTTGGTGCCGCGCAATTACTGAGCATTGCACCGCCGGTCACTAAGTGGGATTTTGCCGCGATTGATTCGCCGCGTATGCCCTGGACCATCGTGCAGGGCGAACTCGACGAGATCGTCGAGCCAAGTGCAGTTTATGATTTTGCCGCAAGCACCCAGCCTAAACCGACGCTGATTCGAATACCTGATGCCACACACTTTTTTCACGGCAAACTTTTAGAGTTGCGCAATGCATTGACTGAGCACTTTTCGCAATGAACGACGTCGTGACCAATGCTGGTGCCGCAGGGGTTGAACCTTTAGATGCCTTTGATGCCGGCATCAAAGCTGGCCGCTGGGTTGATGATTTAGCGCAGCGGCGCGTGCTGACCGAGTTGGATCGACTGCATCTGGCGCTCATGGCAAGCACGCCGGATTCCATTTTTGGACGCGTGTTGGCGCGTTTTTCCAAGCCGAAACAATTGCCTGGGCTTTATATTTACGGCGATGTTGGGCGTGGCAAGACCTTTTTGATGGACTTGTTTTATCAATCCTTGCCGTTCCCTGAAAAAAAGCGCGTACATTTCCATCATTTTATGCAGCAAATTCATCAGCGGCTGGCGCGTTTGGGCGATGTCAGCGACCCGCTCGATGTGATCTGCGAAGCTTATGCAAAAGAGTGCCGGGTGTTGTGTTTTGACGAGTTCTTTGTCACTGATATCGGCGATGCGATGCTGCTTTCCGGGCTGCTGGAGGGGCTTTTTTCACGCAATGTGATACTGGTGACGACCAGTAATTTGCCGCCGCATTTGCTTTATCCAGACGGGTTGCAGCGCGCACGCTTTTTACCTGCAATTGCGGCGCTGGAAAAGCACTGCCAAGTGATTCGTTTGGACGCCGCCGGTGACTATCGCTTGCGCGCACTGACCAATGCAGAGATTTATTTAACGCCGCTAACGACGGAGATCTCGGATGCACTCAATGCGCTGTTTCAAACCTTGGTGGTGGGTGAGGTTGAAACTAACGTTGCTTTGGAAATTAACGAGCGCGAAATTACCGCCCTGAAACTCAAGCTTGATGTCTGTTGGTTTGAGTTCGCGCAATTGTGCGAAGGCCCGCGTTCGGCGCATGACTACATTGAGTTAGCGCGCGAATTCAACACGGTCGTGCTGTCTAACGTGCCACAGTTTGATGTGAACAGCGAAGATGCGGCGCGCCGGTTTATGTTTTTGGTGGACGAGTTTTATGATCGCAAAGTTAATTTGATTATCAGTGCGGCAGCACCCGCGACTGAGCTGTATCAAGGCCGCCGCTTTGTATTTGAGTTTCAACGCACGGTTAGCCGCTTAATTGAAATGCAGACCCAGGAATACTTGGCAAGTGGGCATTTGGGGTAATGCCTCGATGCAAACATCAGATCCCAGCCAGCACTCTAACCTGTTTAACAACCGCGTCCGAAAGCCACATTCCGCTGCTGCGCAGTTGCTCTATAACTTGCAACGGATCGCTTATCAGGCCTCGACGATGTCCTGCAACGACAATGCCGAGCGTGCCCATAACCTTCAGGCCAAACGAAAGCGCGCAGCGCCTTGCCGCAAGATCATCCAAGACAAGCGTTGCGCTTCTAGCTTGCAAACCAAGTGCTAACACCTCAGATTCACCTGGTCCCAAATCCCACGCCAGAATAGGTGTTGGAATCACCGAACAACTTTTGCGAATTAGCCAACTTGCATTCTTGACCGTGTTCTTTGCTAAGTCCGAATGCTGCGATTTGGTGACTTCTTCAAACGCGGCGTGTGCCACAACTATTTCGTCGTCAATACTGTGAAGCAGCGTCAAAAGATTTGCATTGCCAAGAAAAATCAAAGGTGAAGCGTTGACAATCAGCACTCAAAGGCTGCCGAATTCACGAGCAAGGTCTTGCGGGTCAACCACAAACACGTCCACCTTTCGCCGCGCGAGTTCTTG
>JANNYA010000002.1:0-15840 GCA_031409855.1 Rhodanobacteraceae bacterium
GGGGCGCGCCGATGGCGCTTTAAATTCCGGGTTTTTGCGCCACAGGCGCAATCTATACCAGCCTGGGGCAGCGCCCCAGGTCGTCGTTCAAGAAAAGCCGAAGGGCTGAAAGCCCGTCCTATCGATACGCTTTCGGGCAACATCAATCTTGATAGCGATAGGTCGGGCTTTCAGCCCTCAATATTTTTTGTCTGAACTTCCTGGGGCGCTGCCCCAGCTGGTATGGGGCGCGCCGATGGCGCTTTAGGTTTCAACTTTCCTGGGGCGCTGCCCCAGCTGGTATGGGGCGCGCCGATGGCGCTTTAAATTCCGGGTTTTTGCGCCACAGGCGCAATCTATACCAGCCTGGGGCAGCGCCCCAGGTCGTCGTTCAAGAAAAGCCGAAGGGCTGAAAGCCCGCCCTATCGATACGCTTTCGGGCAACATCAATCTTGATAGGTCGAATTCGATCAGTCCCAAACATAGCGTTCATCAAAAGCAACATCATATTTCGTTAAAAAGGTGCGGTACTCATCTTGAAAGGTTCGCGTCTCATGGTGTGTTTCTTGATTGTCAATGTAATGAATCAATCTAGTGGCCTCCGATGACCCCAGTGAGAACGCGGCGTACCCGCGCTGCCACGCAAAATCTGCGAATGCGGGCGCTTGTAGCTTCAACCAACGCGTTGATGCTGACTTCAATTTTCCCACTAGATTGGCAATGTTATCGGTGCGTGTAAAGCGCACCGCAAAATGTACGTGATCAGCGACCCCGCCAACGCGAAAACATTCACAACCAGCATGTCGAATAACCGTCGCAAGATAGGCATACAACGCGGGCCGAATCGCAGCATCAAGGTTTGGCAAGCGCCCTTTGGTACTGAAAATGAAGTGGATCAGAATAAACGACAGGGATTGCGGCATAAAATTGGCTTTCGTTTGGCGGGCTGATGTCCGTTACCTTGAGCACGCTGCGGTTCGATGAAAATCATCGCAGGTTGAAATTAGCCTAAGATTTATCTGATATCGCATGAATGTTTATGAACCTAAAACCGGGAGCAAGTTTTTGCGCTGCTGGCGCTGCCAAAAACGCTGTGGACGCGCGAACTAGCGCTGGTGGCAGCGAATGATCGCGGTTGGATTCCTGAAATGCAGGCGCTCGGGGCATCGACGGTTGAAATCGCCGCGATTCGAAACGCGGATCGGACGGCGCCGGGCAACCCGCAATCACAAAACGCACAGTTTGCACTGCGCCGAGCAAATTGGCTTCAGTTCTTTGCCACTACTCCATCCACCCATCCCGCAAACGAATCTCCCGACTCGCGCGCGCCGCATGTTTCGGGTTATGGGTGACTTGCACAATGGTGGAACCGCTGCGATGTAGCTCTTCCAGCAAATCCATAATTTTTTCGCCCTGATCGGTGTGCAGGGCGCCGGTGGGCTCGTCGGCGAGCAGCAAACTGGGGCGGGTGATCAGCGCGCGGGCGACGGCGACTTGCTGCTGTTGGCCGCCGGAGAGTTGGCGCGGGTATAGATCTTTTTTGCCGACGATGCCGAATCGATCCAGCATATCTGCCACTCTGGCAGCGCGTTCAGACCTGGGGATGTCGCGATAGCCGAGCGGCAGGTCGAGATTTTCCGCGACGGTCAAATCGTCGAGTAAATGATAGTGCTGAAAGATAAAGCCGATGTGTTCGCGCTTGAGCGCATCGCGGCGTTTGGCATTGGCTTTGTGCACGGCTTCGCCACTTAATTTGAACTCGCCTTTCCAATCATGATCGAGCAAACCAATAATATTTAGCAGGCTGGTTTTGCCCGACCCTGATGGCCCGGTGATCGAAACAAATTCACCGGCGGCAATAGCCAGATTGATTTGGCGCAGGACAAAATGCGCGCCGCTGGCGAGTGGGTAGCTTTTTTCCAGCTGCCGCAGTTCGATCACTGGCTGGGGTTGCGGACTACTCATTTTAGATCGCCTTCAATGCGTTGTTTAAAACTATCTTAGTGGCCGGGCGCGCCGCAGCTAAACTGGCGGCTAAGCTGGTGATCAGCACCAAACTCGTGGCTAACAGCGCGGGCAGCATGAGCGATGGCGCGCCGTAAACTTGCATCTGCAGCCATTGCCCGAGCGCAAGCGCAGTCAACAGCCCAAGCAAAAGGCCAGGGATTAGCGCCGCAAAACTTTCCCATATTAGCGCGCGCACCAACATCATTGGCCTAGCACCCAGCGCTGTGCGCAAGGCAAATTCGCGCGCGCGTTCGGTGACGTTGAAGGCCAAAATCGCATAGGTTCCCAGCACCGCCAGTGTCAGCGCCAACCAGCCAAATAAACCGGCGAACCGGGCAAAAAAGCGCGGTGCGGCGGTTAGGCTGGCCAGATCATCGCTAA
This sequence comes from Rhodanobacteraceae bacterium, assembly GCA_031409855.1. GTDB lineage: Bacteria > Pseudomonadota > Gammaproteobacteria > Xanthomonadales > SZUA-5 > JANNYA01. The sequence goes on from JANNYA010000002.1 coordinate 2,368, forward strand.
TGGCATAGGCGCGAAAAATGGCTTGAGTGGGGTCTTGCTGCCACACCACATCCTGCACCGCCTTTAAGCCGCCCGGCGCGCCGCGCACAAAAACGGCAAGGCTGTGCGCGGGATATTGCGCAAATGGCACCCAAACTTCCGGCCTGGGCGCTACGTCCGGCGCGATTCGACGGGCATCGGCGAGTACGCCGACGACGCTAAATTTCAAGGGTTTACCCGAGCCGTTCGGCGGCAAGGCTACCGAGGCGCCGAGCGGATTTTTGTCGCCAAAGTACTGTTTGGCAAAACCCTCGCTCACCAAAATTACGCGTGCGGCGGTGGCACTATCACTACTACTCAGCGCCCTGCCCGCCTGCAATGTGTAGCCGAGCGTCTTAATAGGATCGCCCAGCACCGAAATCACCGTGGTTTGTAGCACCGCACTGCCCAGCAAGGCTGGGCCGCCGCTCAACTCATAACGCGGCCCAAACACCGGGGTAAAGGGCACGCCATTGCTAATCGCGACTGATTTCGCCCCCGGAATTTTTGCCGCACCGTCAAGCAAGGCTTGCGCCTGTGCGGCAAATTTTGGCCCGTTGTTGCCGCCCGCTTCGCCGCGCATAAAGAGTTGCGCGTTGACCACGCCATCCACATTTAAGCCCAAGCGCTGATCGCGCAACGCTAGACTGGAGCTTAGAAATAGCCCCGCGCAAAACAAGGCAACCAGCGAAAGCGCGGTGCCGGGAATTCCTAACCAATGTTTTGCGCGCGCGCCGCTGCGCTGTGCCCGCAGCGCTGAACCCGCACCGAGTTTGGCGATATTCCAGGCCGGATAGGCACCCGCGAGTAGGATCGAAAACATGCTGAGCACCAGCGCCGCGAGCGCCAATTTCGGATTCAAAATCAAGCCGACACCCAGCTCAGGATCAATCGCCAGCCCGCTGTCGCTCAAATCCGGCGAGAGCTTCCACACCGTCCAGCACAGTAGAAACGCCAAGCCCGCAGCAAAAGCCGCCAGCAGCGCGGTTTCCAGCAGCACCACACGCGCCAAATCACCACGCGATGCGCCAAGCGCGTCCATCACGCCAAACGCCGCCGCACGCTGACGGCCTCGGGTTAGCACCAAATGTGCGGCGTTGGTGGCGGCGACCAATAACACCAGCAGGCTAAGTCCAGTCAACGCGAACAACGGGGCTGCAACATCGCCACGCCGCGCTTGTTCAAAGGATTGCGCTGCCAACTTCCAATCTTGCACCGGCGCGCCCAATTGTTCGCCCAACTTCGCGTGCGTGGCCATCAGCGCTTTGAACGCGACATCCGCATCAATTCCAGTCGGCGCACGCAGCACGCCCTCCAAATAACGCGCATTGAGATAACCCGCACTTTGCTCACGCTGGGCAGCCCAGTCAATCGCTTTGAAATAACTCACTTCCCGCCCTGGATAGGCCAAGGATCTTGGTGCGACACCGACGATCACGCTATCGCCGCCCTCTTCTTTGAACACCTTGCCAATAATATTTGGGTCGCTATTAAAGTATTTACGCCAAACAAACTCAGCGATGACCACATTTGCGCTGTCGCCATCACTGTCTAACAAACCGCGACCTAGCAGCGGACGGATGCCGATCACATCAAAGAAATTGGCAGCTACCCCGACCGTCGTCACCGCTTCTGGCCGTTCACCACCGGTGTAGGTGGTGCCGTTCCAGTAGAAGCTCGTTAAGCTGTAGCCGGGCGGCAACTGCGCTGGCAATTGCTCGGCCTCAGCGCTGGATAGCCCACTGTTTTGACCATCGCGCTCAGCACTCAGCACTGACAGTGCGCCCGCATCACGATACGGCAATGGCTCCAGCACCGCATGCCACAAAACCGCCCACATCAACAGCGTCACCGCTAGACCCAAGCCCAGTGTCAGCATCACGCTGATCGAAAAGCGTGGCGCACGCATTAGGCTACGAAAAGTTTGCATCAAGCGCATAGCAGGCTCGGTTTGTTTGCCTTGGAATGCGCTAGATGCAAAAGGCTTGCCAGAAGCGCTAGCGGTAATTCATAGCAATTGCGGCAATCTTGCTGTCCAGATTCGGGAATTAATACCACTGCTGGAACCAATTCCGAACAGGGCAAGGGCGAACGCGCACTTTACTAGCTGCAATTAAATGATCGTGAGTATTCGTTTTAGCAACATAAGATGCTTCCTTTTTGTTGAGTGCGAGTTTTTGTTTGTATGCCTACAGCAGTGAATCGTCGCGACGCAGCAGCGACGCGCGAGAGTGAACTAGTCGAAACAAGCCCGGCAACACGAGTAGCGTCAGCAAAGTTGAAGAGATAATGCCGCCGATCACCACAGTCGCCAGTGGCCGCTGCACTTCACTGCCGACGCCGGAGTTAAACGCCATCGGCACAAAGCCTAATCCTGCGACCAACGCGGTCATCAATACCGGGCGCAAGCGGGTCATCGCGCCTTCGATTATGGCGTCGTCTAGTCCTTGGCCGTTTTTGAGCAAATCGCGAATAAAGCTCACCATCACCAGCCCATTCAATACCGCCACGCCAGAAAGCGCAATAAACCCGACACCTGCCGAAATAGAGAGCGGAATATCGCGCAACCAAAGCGCCAACACGCCACCGGTGAGTGCCAATGGCACGCCGCTAAAAATAACTGCGGCATCACGCACTGAACCCAGCGCCATATAAAGCAAGCCCGCAATCAACAACAGCGTCACTGGCACCACAATCGCAAGGCGTTTCGAGGCCGACTGCAGCTGCTCGAAGGTGCCGCCATATTCCAACCAGTAACCTGGTGGTAGTTCAACTTGGCGCGCCACAGCCGTTTGCACATCGCTCACAAATGAGCCTAAATCACGCCCACGCACGTTCGCGGTCACCACGATTCGGCGCTTGCCGTTTTCACGATTGACTTGATTGAGCCCAGCGACTAGCTCGGTCTCGATCACTTCGCCCAGCGGAATAAAACCGCCGTCGGGTAAAACCAGCGGCAGCGCGCTCAAAGCCTCAGGTCGAAGGCGCATAGCCTCCGGCAGACGCACGATGATTTCCGCACGCCTATCCCCTTCGTAGAGCACGCCGGCCGAGGTTCCACCCAATGCGGTGGCCAGCAAGTCTTGTACTTGCCTGACATTAAGCCCTAACCGCGCCAGCGTTTCCCGCTTTGGCTTAATGGTGAGCACCGGCAGCCCAGTGGCCTGTTCAATCGCGACATCCGCCGCATTGGGCACCCCGGCAACCGCCTCGCCAATCTGCGCGCCCAGTGCGACCAAGGTGTCGTGATCATCGCCAAAAACCTTTACCGCAACTTCCGCCCGCACCCCCGCAATCAACTCATTGAAGCGCATTTGAATCGGCTGCAAAAACTCATAGCGATTGCCGGGAATGGGCGTGACAACCGCTTCCAAGTCAGCGACAAATTGCGCTTTCGTCTTGCCTGGATCTGGCCATTGCTCGCGCGGCTTTAGGATGATGAAATTATCGGCAACGCTGGGCGGTGCTGCTTCGGTGGCAACTTCTGCCGTGCCTATTTTGGCAAATACGCGCTCCACTTCAGGTAGGCGCTTAATCGCAGACTCTAACTGCGCCTGTTGCGAAATCGCCTGGGATAGCGAAGTGCCCGGAATGCGCAAAGCATGCATCGCCACATCGCCCTCATCCAAATTGGGCAAGAATTCAGTGCCCATACGGGTAACAGCTACACCACTCGCCACGATCAAAACACTGGCAGCGCTGATCATCAACCAACGCCAACGCAGCGCGAGTTTTAGCACCGGCCGATAGCCAGCGCTTGCTGCGTGCATCACCCAATTATGTCTCTCCACAACCGGCTTGCGAAACAACAATGCCACGGCGGCGGGCACAAACGTAAGCGATAGCAGTATGGCGCTGATGAGCGCGATGACCACGGTGAACGCCATTGGGTGGAACATTTTGCCTTCGATGCCGGTAAGGCTAAAGATCGGCAGATACACCACGGTGATAATGAATACACCGAATAGCGCTGGCCGTATCACCTCTTGAGTGGCATCAAATACCAGCGCCAAACGCTGGTTCAGTGGCATCAAAGTCTTGCACGCGAGCGATTCCTGCGACAGCCTGCGCAGGCAGTTCTCAACAATAATGACCGCGCCATCGACGATCAAACCAAAATCGAGCGCGCCCAAGCTCATCAAGTTAGCGCTGACCTGATTGCTGACCATGCCGGTGATGGTCATTAACATCGCCAGCGGAATAACCGCTGCCGTCAGCAACGCTGCACGTACGTTACCTAACAAAAACAACAGCACCACGACCACCAGCAACGCGCCCTCTAACAGGTTTTTTTGCACCGTCGCGAGCGTCTTGTTGACCAGCACCGTGCGATCATAAGCGGCGGTCACCACCACACCTTCAGGCAAGCTCACTTTGATCGTGTCCAGCTTGTCCGCCACAGCCTGCGCCACGGTGCGGCTATTGGCACCCGTTAGCATAAACACCGTACTCATCACCACTTCGCGGCCATTTTGGGTGGCGGCGCCACTGCGCAGTTCTTGCCCTATGCTGACGGTTGCCACGTCGCGAACGCGCAGCGGCACACTGGCGGTTTGCTTGATCACAACATTGCCCAGCTCCGCCATATCCTGCGCCTGCCCAGGCACGCGCATGAGCCACTGCGCGCCATTGCGCTCGATAAAGCCGGCGCCGCGATTGCCGTTATTTGCTTGCAGTGCAGCTACAACATCTTCGTAAGTAATGCCGTGCGCCAACATTTTTGTCGGGTCAGGCGCTACCAAAATTTCTTTTTTGAAGCCGCCAATTGGATTAACTTCAACTACGCCCGGCACCCGCAATAGCTGTGGCCGAATAATCCAATCGTGTACCGAGCGCAAATCGGTCGGCGTCATTGTGCTGCCATCAGGGTTGGTCGCGCCGGGAACCGCATCAACGGTGAACATAAAAATCTCACCCAAACCGGTCGCAATCGGGCCCATGCTGGGCTCTAAGCCCGGCGGCAGTTGACTCTTCGCCGCGTTCATACGCTCTGCAACTTGCTGGCGCGCAAAGTAAATATCCGTGCCATCTTCAAACACGACAGTAACTTGCGCTAAGCCATAGCGCGCCAGTGAGCGGGTGTAGTCAAGTTTGGGAATGCCCAACATTGCCGTTTCTAGCGGCACGCTGACGCGTTGCTCCGCTTCGAGTGGCGTGTACCCTGGCGCTGGCACATTGACAATCACCTGCACATTGGTAATGTCAGGCACGGCATCAATGGGCAGGCGCAAAAAGTTATAGATGCCTAGCGCTGATATAAGCAGCATCAGCGCCATCACTAAGCCGCGCCTGGCGATGGCAAACTGCAGTAATTTTTCGATCATGTTCGCGCCCCGGTGGTCACGATAAGATTAGTGGTCATGCGCGGCGGCAGACTTTTCCACGTCTGCCTTGATCAAATAACTGTTTTCAGTGACGTAGCGGGTGCCCGGCTCCAGCCCATCCAGCACTTCCACCCAGTCGCCGTTTTGCGCCCCTAGTTCCAGCATGCGCACTTCATAGGTTTCGCCAACTTGCGCATAGACCACCGTGAAATCGCGAAAAGGCTGCAAGCCAGACGCCTTGACTGCTAACGGCGCGGTGCGCTTGGCAACGATGACTTCAGCGGTGATAAAACTGCCGGGCAAAAATTGCCCCTGTGCATTATTCATGGCGACGCGCGCTTTCACTGCTTGATTGGCGTCCGTTTGCGTATCGATGCGCAGAATACTGCCCTGTATGGAATCATTCGCATCGGCAAGTTTGATCGTGGTTTCAGCGCCGGGCAGCACGCGCAGTCGGTCGCGTGGAAATACTGAAAGTTCAGCCAGCACCGCACTGGTATCGGTGATGGTAAACAGCACCCGATCCCCGGTTTGTTCGCCGACATTGGCATCACGCCCAGTCAGCACGCCCGACAATGGCGCGGTGATCACATAGCTGCGCAGGCTTTCATTGCTCTCCACGCTAGCAAGCGTTGCGCCGGCTATGACGACATCGCCTAGCGCTTTATTGACGCTCTGTATGACGCCGGGAAAGCGCGCGCTGACTTCGCGTTGGCGCTCTGGATTGGCCGCGATCTGGCCGTACAGCGTGATGGTTTCGCTAAGCTCAGCGGGGCCTGCAGTCTCGGTTTTTACACCGGCTTCCTCGGCAATTTTAGCCGCAATTGTGGTTCGGCCTTCATAGCTTTCGTAAGCCCATTGATGCCGTTTGCCCGCATGAACGGCGGTAATGCTGACGACGAAGGAGTGCGGTTCGTACACCGAGCTTTGCGCTTGCAGGAATTCGTCCGGGCCTTGTCCGTTTGGTTTAAACAAGTATCGATCTATGACGTCACCTAGACGCTTTACTTCAACAACTAAGCTGACCTCAGCGGCTGCGATGGGTTTACCGTCCAAGCGGCTCCACGCGCGAAATTCTGGCGGCACGCCGGTTTCAAAGATCGCTAGCTCCAACTGAAATGGCCCATCTTGAAGCAAACGACCACGATGTGGGCCTTTGATTACCAAAGGCACCGCAGATGCGTGCGCTGCGTGGCCATTGGATGCTTCGCTTTCGTGTTCGGCGTTTGGCCTGCAGCCAGCCATCAAAGCCGCGCACAACAGCACATGCACTAAGCAATTCAACTTTCTACTAATTTTTTGGCTCATTTTTGCATCTCATTTGTTTGCCGTGTCGCTTGCGCGAGTCTTATTTGTGTTATGGCCTCTGGCGTGCCAGGAACTGCGCCAATCACCCGATCTATTTCAATGGCATAGCGCAAGGCATCTGCCTCGGCTTGAATTTTCGCGACTCGAATTTCAAGCAATTCACGCTGCGCACCAAGCAATTCCAGGTAGCCGTAGCGTCCACGCGCGTAGGCATACTCGGTCTGCTTGAGCGCATCGCGCATGCGGGGCAAAACGTCAGCATCTAGTTTTTTGAGCACATGCAGCGCATGACCAAGCTCCTGATACAGCGCGAACAAATGCGCCACTAATTGGACTTCTGATGCCTGACGATCGGCGTCGACTTTCTCTAGGCTTGCTTGCGCCGTAGCCCTTTGGCCTTGGCCGTGATCGTTCCAAGTCAAGGGGATGCTGATACCGATCACACCGGCAAAATCACTGCCATGTTCAAATCGGCGCACGCCTGCGGTAAGTTCCCAAGCGGGCTTTCGACGCTGCTCAGCTAGCCGCAATTCGGCTTCGCGCAGGGCAAATTCTGAGCTGAATTTTTGCACGCTCGGGTTCGCTTTAATGCGCGCGGAATATTGCGTAAAAGGCGCCAGTTTAGCGAGGTAGGTCATGCCACCCGCTGCGCTATCGAAGTCTAGCTGGCTTGCACCCCAGAGCGATGCAAGCTGATGTTTGGCGGTGAGTAGTTCGTGTTCCGTGTCTTCATAGTCCAGCTCAGCACGCGCCAATTGCGCCGCTGCGCGGGCTAATTCCGCCTCCGGTGCCTTTGCTGCCTGCACGCGTACCTGCACCGCAGCCAGTGCTTGCTTGGCTAAGTTAATGGCCTCCTGCATCAGCTGCAAACGCGCTTGGTTTGCTAAAACGAGTGCAAAACGCCGCGCGGTTTCTACCGATACTTCTAAGCGTTTTTCATGCAGTTCAGCGTCCAATGTACCGCGCCCGGCGCGCGCGGCGGCGACGCGCGAATCTGCCGCGCCGCGCTCAAACTGTTGGCGCAGTGCAATTGTTGTTAGCGCGCCTGAAAAACCGCGTCGCTCGCCCGTGCCAAGCGCGTCTTCGAGATCTAGCACCAGCTCGGGATTGGGTTTTAGCCCGGCTTGTAAGGTACGCCCGTCCTGGGCGCTCAAGACATATTCAAACGCCTTGAGTTCGGGATTCGCTGCTGCGCTGCGCGCAATCGCCGCGTGCAATGTCAAGGCATCGGTCATCGACGACCCAGCTTGCGCCAGAGTCGCACCTGATGCACAAAAAAGCGGAATGCACGGCAACAGCCAGCGCATGCGTATCAAAACCATTGTTCGTCTCCATCTAACTGACACGTTTGTGTTGCGCGTTTTGCCAAAGCAAAACAGTCGCGCACAGCACGCTACATACAGCTGACCCACGGACGGCTGACCAAGGGGCCAACCAAGTTATGTCAAGCGATGAAGAATTCCGGTGGCCCACAACTTGGCGGGCGTAAGCGCGGCTTTTGCGGCCCGCCGGTGGGCGCGCGATAGCGTGGAAGAACGCTTGGAGGCGCTGGCATTAGATGCCAGAGCAGTACGGTCGCCACCATTGACAATTGCTGTTGGTTTAGCTTTGACGTCTTGCCATCAAACAAGGCGTCGATTTTGACGTCCAGATGCACTAAGACCGCTAAGCTGGGCTCGCTTTCATCGTGATGATCGGATAAGTCAGGATAATCGTGATGAAACAGTCCCACCTCGATATGATAAAAACCCGAATCCAGCATTGTGGCGTCGCCAATTCTGGAATCTGCAGGCGTGAGCAAGTGGTGATGATGCGCGTGTACGCCACTGATCCGAATCGCCAGAAAAGCGAGACAGATAAGGATGATCGCCCAATTAAAGTGACGATGTTTGTGGCGTTGCAGCAATAACATTCGCTGAGCCTAACATGTCAGGCATTTGTTTTCGCTAGAACACGCTTAAGCCGGTGCGCTCAACAAATAGCTTCAGCGCTTCCACGCCAACACAAGAATTTCCGGAGGCTTCCAACTCGGGCGAAAACACCACAATCGTTAATTTCCCAGGCACCACCGCAACAATGCCGCCACCGACACCACTTTTCGCAGGCAAGCCGACTTGATAGGCGAATTCGCCAACCGCATCGTAAAGCCCACAGGTCAGCATCAAGGCGTTGATGCGCCGGGTTTGTAGCGGGCTGACAATCACCTCGGAATTTGCCGGGTTGACGCCACGATTCGCCAAAAACAGCGCGGCTTTGGCAAGTTCGGCTGCGGTCATCGCGATTGCACACTGGTGAAAGTAGGCGTCGAGCACATCCTCAACCTGCCCGTCCAGCACGCCAAAACTTTTCATAAAATGCGCCAGTGCCGCGTTGCGATGCCCAGTTTGCGCCTCACTTTTTGCCACCGCGTAATCGAACTGCACCGAGCGGCCGCAGAGATCGCTCATAAAACGTAACAGCTTGCCGCGCGCGTTTGCCGAGTGCGCGGTCAATTGATCCGCCACCGCCAGCGCACCGGCATTGATAAACGGATTACGCGGCACGCCGTGCTCGTGTTCGAGTTGAATGAGCGAGTTAAATTTATTGCCAGAAGGCTCGCGCCCGACGTGTTCCCAAAGGCTTTCGCCGATATCGCGCAAAGCGAGCGCCAGCGTAAAAATCTTACTGACGCTCTGAATTGAAAACTGCGTGTGGGCATCGCCGACATGTACGTGCACGCCGTCAACCGTTGCCAAACTCATGCCAAACAGCTTTTGATTGACGTTCGCAAGTGCGGGGATATACGTGGCGACTTTGCCGCGTCCAAAGGCCACTTGCGCATCACGATGGATGCCATCCAGCAAGACCTGCCAGTCTGCACTTTGCCTGTCCATTGCCTGCCGCTCTAGCGCCATGAAACTTTGCGCCTACAGCGAAGCGATAAACACTTTAGCGAGCGCTTCCATGCCGTGTAAATCCTGCGCATCGAATCGATTGATGGTGGGCGAATCGACATCCCACACGCCAATCAGTACATCATTTTCAATCAGCGGCACCACGATTTCCGAGTTGCTAGCACTATCACAAGCAATATGCCCGGCAAACGCATGCACGTCAGGGACTAGCTGCGATTTGCGCGTTGCTGCTGCCGTGCCACAAACGCCTTTGCCAATCGCGATGCGTACGCACGCCGGTTTGCCTTGAAAGGGCCCAACCACCAACTCAGCGCCGTCATAAAAATAAAAGCCCGCCCAGTTCAAATCCGGCACGCCATGAAAAACCAGTGCAGCAAAATTGGCCGCCTTGGCAATGCGATCCGGCTCGCCCGCCAGCAGTGCGCGCGCTTGGCTTACTAATTCGGCATAAAGTTCGGGCTTAGGTAGCAGCGCCAAATTGGCGCTTAGGTCGGACATTTCAAACATGGCACACCCGCAAAAAACGTAATTGGGTAGTATAGACGTCTGTGCTGAGCGGCGTCACGCAAAAATGAATGCGCCGTGCCAACCGCTTAAGCTGCGCTGTAAACCGGCTGCACAACGCTGCGTTATGGCTCAGTACCCGCTGATACTTTCGTCCGCCGGCTACTGGAGCAAGTTTATGATCCGCAAAATCCTCACCCTCGCCCTGATTTTCGCAGCCACCGCCGCTAGCGCGCATTTTCCAATCGCGCAAAGGCTGCGCCAAATTGATAGCAATCACGACCGCGCCTTGAGTTTGGCTGAAGTGCTAAACGCGCGGCATGCACGCTTTGTTGCGCTCGATCTGGATCGCAATCAAGTGCTGACGCTTGCAGAAATTTCCAACAAGCTAAATTCGCGTCTAGGCAACGGCGCGCGCGGCCCCGCCGTGCAGGACGCGCTCAACCTTGTCAGCGAGCGGTTTACACATTTAGACAAGAATCAGGACCAGCGCGTGACGCAGGCCGAGTGGGACGGCAAGGTGGCTGAGCTATTCGCGCGTTTTGATAAGAATAATGATCAATTTATTACCCGCCCAGAAGTGCGCAGCGTCAGGCAAGCGAAGCGCGCACAAACACGCTAGTTGCCCTGGCAATAGCGCTAAACCTTGTGTCGCCGCTGGTATGTGCGGCACAAGAAAGCTATTCGCAACTGTGGGCGCTGAAAAATGTGGCCACGCGCACGTGATCTCGCATAAGCGAAACGGCGCACAAGTTTGCGCGCATCGGTTGGCTAGCGCACGGACGCTGCTTGCGTCAGCACACAGGATGAGCGCACTTCAACGTAGAGCGCCACCATGAGCTATGAAAGCGTCAATCCCTACACCGCCGAAACGCTAAAAACCTATCCTGCGCCGGCATGAGCGCGCCTACGAGATCGCCGCCGGTTTGGAACGGGGCCACTGCTATCCGCCGCGCAGTGACGAGATACATTTGAATGCCCAGTGAAATGGCCAGCTTGCCATCGATCATGCACCTGGCACGTATTTGTCTATGACCGATTGCCCATGACCGCCACGCACTTATGCTGGGCAGAGTCTGGTGACACTGGCGTTTCGCACGTGCGCGACGTTTTGCAGGTGCGCGGCGATTGCACGATGCCGCACATTCCGGGTTTGCTGGAGGAAATCGCCGGGCTTAAACGTGCACCAGACATGCTGGATTTGGCGGCGATTGACGCGCTTGACTCAGCGGGCGCGCTGGTGTTGCTGCGTCTGTTAGATCCGAAGTTGGGGCCTGGTACCAAGGCCGATGCCAAGGCCGCAGCGGAACTCAACGCGGCGGAAAATTACGTACACGCGCTCGGCAAATTTCAAAACGTAAAGCCCGCACAGCAAACCTTGCTCACGCTGATCGCAGAGCACGCTAGTACTGCGGCGGTTGCGCCGCAAGCGCGTAAAAGCTTGGCTGACCGGGTTGCGCGCTTTGGTGAAATTGTTCAGGGAATGTGGACGCAGGCGCTGGCGCTGATCGCCTTTTTTGGCGCTATTTTTCATTGCTTCTGGTCGATCATGGCGGGCAAACGCAAACTGCGTTTGACCTCGGTAGTGCATCATATCGAGCGCACCGGCTTTGATGCAGTGCCGATCATTGCCCTGCTGTGTTTTATTTTTGGTGCCGTTGTCGCCTATTTATCGGCCACGGCCATGAAAGATTTTGGCGCTGGAATTTTGACCGTCGATATCGTCAGCGTTAGTTTTTTGCGCGAGTTTGGTGTATTGCTCACCGCGATTTTGGTCGCTGGGCGTTCGGGTAGCGCGTTTACGGCTGAGATTGGCTCGATGAATACGCGGGAGGAAATTGACGCGATCAAAGCGCTTTCCTTGGACCCGATTGAGCTGCTGGTGATCCCGCGCGTGTGCGCCTTGGTGATCACCTTGCCGATGCTGAGTTTTCTCGCGGTACTCGCCGGAATTTTCGGCGGCGCGCTCGTGGGCGCAACCTCGCTCGATATCTCAATCGCGATGTTTTTGACCCGTATGCAAGATAACACTGAGCTTTATTATCTTTGGCTCGGGCTGTTGAAAGCGCCGGTATTTGCCTTTTTAATCGCGGCGATTGGCTGCTTGGAAGGCTTAAAAGTATCAGGGAGTGCTGAGTCCGTCGGGCTGCACACGACCAGTTCGGTGGTGCAGTCGATTTTTTTGGTGATCGTAGTCGACGCGCTGTTTGCGGTGCTTTTTATGCAGCTCGATTTGTGAGGGCGCGCGAATGAAAGCTGTGCGCACAGAACCCAGCTGGAAGTCAGACGAATCAGAACAGACTGATTCCCCCGAATCGCCGGAAAACATTATCGAAATCAGCGGCCTAGCCAATAAATTTGGCGCGCAAGTGGTGCACGAAAATTTGAACTTGCAGGTGCGCCGGGGTGAGGTGCTAGCGATTATTGGCGGCTCAGGCAGCGGCAAATCATTATTGCTGCGCTCGATCATTGGTTTGCAAAAGCCCAACGGCGGCCAGGTGCGCGTGCTGGGCGTTGATATGGCGCAAGCAACGCCCGCCGAACAGGCGAAAGTGGCGCGCCACTGGGGCGTGATGTTTCAAGATGGCGCGCTGTTTTCGACGCTGACCGTGTTGGAAAATGTCCAGCTGCCCATTGTTGAGCATCAGCCCTTACCCGTGCCGCTAATGCAGGCGATTGCACGGCTAAAAATTGCGCTGGTAGGTTTAACGCCAGATGCCGCGAGCAAAATCCCCAGTCAGCTTTCCGGTGGTATGCGCAAGCGCGTCGGCGTTGCACGCGCGCTGGCCCTGGATCCAGAGATTTTATTCTTGGACGAACCCAGCTCAGGGCTTGATCCCATTGGTGCCGCCGAATTGGACAGCTTGCTGGTGACGCTCAAGCGCAGTCTGGATTTGACAGTGGTTTTAATCACCCACGATCTAGATTCGATCTATGCCTGCTGTGATCGCGTCGCGGTACTGGCGGATAAAAAAGTGATCGCGGTCGATACGCCCGCGCGCATCTCAGAAAACCCACACCCATGGATTCAGTCCTGCTTTGCTGGCCCGCGCGGACGTAACGCGGCATCGGCATCAGTTGATTCACAAACCTCAGCAGTCGCGGCTGCAGCGAACAAAGTCGCGGTTATCGAACACGAAAAACAAGGATAATAAAATGGAAACCCATGCGCGTTTTTTTCTAATCGGTATGTTCTCGCTCTCAATGCTGGCGGTACTGCTGCTGTTTGCGCTTTGGCTGGGCAAACTGGAATTGGGCAAGGACTATCAGGACTACGACATTCGCTTTAAAGAGTCCGTTGCAGGCCTTTCCAAAGGCGGCTTGGTGCAATTCCAAGGCGTGCAAGTCGGCGAGGTGCGCAAATTGAAACTTGACCCCGTCGATCCGCGCGTGGTGATCGTGCGCGTGCGCATGACCGAGCAAAC
>JANNYA010000003.1:0-2287 GCA_031409855.1 Rhodanobacteraceae bacterium
TCGCTATGAAGAAATTGGCGGCTTACTGACCTTTGGCATTCCGCCGTTCAAGTTGGAAAAGCAGGTGATGCTGACACGTCGCCAAGTGCTAGAGGCGATGGGTGTGCGCTTTCATTTGCGCACCGAAATTGGCAAAGATATCGCCTTCGAGCAGCTCATTGCCGATTACGATGCCGTCTTCGTTGGCACCGGTGCCTACACCGCCGTCGATGCGAATTTGCCCGGCCAAGCCTTGCCCGGCCGATTAGAAGCGCTGCCATTTTTGATCGCCAATGCCCGCCAAATTTTGGACAGCGATTTAAAGCCCGTCGTGCCCATGGATTTCAGCGAAAAGCGCGTCGTGGTTTTAGGCGGCGGCGATACCGCAATGGACTGTGTACGCACCGCGATTCGCCTCAACGCCGCCAGCGTTAGCTGTGTGTATCGACGTGATGAGGCGAACATGCCCGGCTCGCGCCGCGAAGTCGGCAATGCCCGCGATGAGGGCGTAAAGTTCATGTTCAACCACGCACCGATAGCGATAGTCGGAACAGAACGCGTCGATGCGGTGCGCCTAAAAGACACAATCAGCGGCGTCGAGAAAACGCTGATTGCCGATATCGTCATCACCGCCTTTGGCTTCCGCGCCAGCCCGGCCGATTGGCTCACCACGCACGGCGTCGCGCTGGAAGAAAGCGGGCGAATCGCCGTCACTAAAACCGCGCCATTTCAAACCAGCAACCCGAAGATTTTCGCCGGTGGTGACAATGTGCGCGGCGCGGATTTGGTCGTTACTGCGGTGCATGATGGCCGCGAGGCGGGGCTGGCGATAGCGCGCTGGTTGAAGGCGGCGAAGGTGATGCCTGTGGCTTTGGTGACGGCGTAATGGAATTTATTTGACGTGGCGTGTAACCAGCGCGACGCCAAATAGGAGGCCGATTAAGCCCAGCCAAGACAGGGTTGGCACCTGAATTACACTAAGCGTGCCAAGACTAAGCCTGTCATTTTGCGGATTGGTGTCGATTAGCGCGCGGCCATCAACGCGGCGAATCGATTCCACCAGCCTGATGGCGCCCAAATTTGGCGCAGCTACGCCAACAGTTTCTATTTCGCATCTGGCGAGTTGGCCTGGCTGCACTGGCCCCGCCGTAAACTGAAAGCCAGACATAAAGCAAAGCAGCACAGCACTTCCAGCAGCGCAGCCGCCCGGGAAATCTCTACGCACGGTATAGCCCAAAGGTGGATCCGTGCAGCTGCCAAAACCATATCTGTCAACTGCATTTGGCCCAAAATTTGCCACACTAATTTGATAGCGATTGATGGTTTGCCCGCCTTCTAGCCTGCTGTTCATTAGATTGGCGGTTGCGCTCAAATCGGTAAGCGCGCCAACATGGACCAAGCTGCCGGGCGCGTTTGGGCGGTCGATCGGGGTAAAGCTCAGGCGAAAATTTTGGCTGTCGCTGCGCAGCGCAGTAAATCTGTAGCGGCATACTAGATTGCCGCCAGACGCAATCGCGGGAATTGCAATGCGCGCAAAGGAATCTTCACGCCACGGACCACAGCCACCACTCAGTGGCTCAATTTGATAATCGGAAAGCAAAGGCAGGAATAAGCCTGCTTGCAAATCCATCGCAGGGCTTGCATCCGCGCCGGTGTTGCTCACGCGCATTTCAAGCACGCCCGGAGCCGACAGTTCGGTCTGCACGTTGGCGGGCGCAATCGTTAAGTTCCAATCCGCAAACGCGGTAAAGGACAGGGTGCATAAAAATGCGGCGAGAAACTTCATTGTCATTTTCATAATTTCCTTTTCACTCAAAACTGTTCGCAAACAAATTGTCCGGCGTGCCATCGTGATGGTGGGTAATTGGAACAGCAGGAACCCTGGGTGCTGACCGTTAATGCGCCGACCGGGTCGCGAAAACGCAGCTCGTAATTAAAACGGCCGCCGTGCGGTACGCTGAAGGTGTAGCTATAAAAGCCATTTTCATTGCTCGACGCCGTCGATCCAAACGCCTGCCGCGCCAGCGGGCGTGCCGCCGTCCACTCGAAAAACGCAGTGACTAGATCGCCCGGCAAAGGGTTGTTCGGCGCAATGCCGAAATTTTCGATTGTGGCGGCGTGCAGCGGGCTAGCTAGCATGCTGGCGAATGCGATTAAAGGCAGCCAAAAATTGGAGGTTCGCATAATTGCCATTTTGTGTGCTTGATTGCACACTGTATCTGAGTCGCTAAGCCTAAGCAAGCACAGTATTGGAAATTGCGGGTGCGCTTCAAATTGTCGTTGCCGTTCGCCCTGAGTTATCCGTTTT
>JANNYA010000004.1:0-3120 GCA_031409855.1 Rhodanobacteraceae bacterium
TATCCCTTTAACCGCAGCCCAGGCTTTGAATCGCTGCTGGCACTGGAGCGTGAACTTAATGCATTGGTCTTGGCAGGCTATGAATTGCGCGGCAAGGTCGGCTACGTGGTGGCGTGCAAACCCGGCCAAAGCTGCACACCACTCAATGCCGCGCCGCCGCCGCTGCAAAGCTATGTGCGCGTGGCGCGCGCTTGCAAGGGCACAAATAGTAATTTGGCAGGCTTTGATTGCGCCTTTACCCCGCAAAGCAACGTGGGCACCGGCAACTACGCAAGCTACACGGAAAGCAATCAACCCAGCGGCCTCGCGGCTATGCCGATCACTTATGCGTGGGCAAACGCCCATAACGATTCCGATGATTTAATTGACGGGCAGGAGTTGATCTTGGGTACCAATGCTTCGTCGTCCGATTCGGATACAGACGGGCTTAGTGATAGCAATGAATGGCCAGTCGCCGCAGTTCAGGGTGAACAACTTTGCTGGCGGCTGCTGCCGTGTCCGCCTCCGCAAGAATTTTGTCTGCAGGCCTACGCCTATCTATTGGGCCCTAAAGACCCGTTACAGGGTTGCGGCGTTGAGCTTTAATAGGCGCAACGTGATGCCCTTGGTCAGGCGACCAAGGGCATCGGCTGAATTAAATGCTGTATGTAGAAATTCCAAAAGCTCACGCTATTTTGCTGGCGTTGCCCTTCCTAAATGCCGTGAACGTCATCAAGTTTTACAACCGACAAGAACTCATCCAAACAAAACCCAAAACTTGCCGCTTGACCATTGCCGAACCGCGTTGAACCCGTAAACTCTAGGGCTGGAAAAGCGCTCAAGGTGTCTGCGATGGCTGATCAATTTAAAATTGCGATTATTGGTTCCGGCCCAGGCGGCTTGTCCGCAGCCGCGCGGGCATCGGAGCAAAATGTCTCGCACATCTTGCTTGAGGCCAGCCCGCAGCTTTCCAACACGATTTTCCGCTATCAAAAAGGCAAGCACGTGATGGCGGAGCCGGACATGCTGCCACTGCGCTCGCCATTGAAATTTGAGGCCGGGACGCGCGAGAAAATTTTGGGTGAGTGGGATGCCGGCACAGCGGCGCTGAAAGTCAATGTGCGCTACGGCGCGGAAGTCACCAAGATTGAGCCGCAAAACCCGGGCTTTAAAATTACCTGTGCCGATAAATCGGTGGTGATGGCGGATTTTTGCGTGTTGGGCGTCGGCTTGCAGGGTAATTTGCGCAAAATGGGCATCCCGGGCGAAGAAGCGGAGTTCGTGCAATACCAGTTAGATGACCCGGATGAATATTCCGGTGAAACCATCATTGTCGTTGGCGCAGGCGACGCTGCGATTGAAAACGCGGTGGCGCTGTGTCGGCAAAATCAAGTGATTATCGTCAACCGCCGCGAGGAATTTGCGCGCGCTAAGGAAGGCAATCTCAAATCGATTTCGCGTTGCGTCGACGATAAAACGCTGGAGTGCTATTTCAACTCGGCGCCAGAAAAAGTTGATGTGTTGCCGGTCGGGCGCAAGCCTGGGCGCATGTGGCTGTCCACACCCAAAGGCCGCGCACAAATTTTGTGTGATCGAGTGATCGCGCGTTTGGGTGCGAACCCGCCGCGTACCTTTGTCGAAGCCTGCGGCGTGACCTTCCCGAGCAAAGACCCGTCTGCCGTACCAGCGCTGTCGCCAACTTACGAAAGCAATATCAAAGGCCTCTACATTGTCGGTGCTTTGGGCGGCTATCCGCTGATCAAACAAGCGATGAATCAAGGCTATGAGGTCATCGAATACATCCTCGGGCGTGCGGTGAAACCTGCGGACGAGCCGATGTTGGAAGTCAAATTCAACAAGCTTCCTGGCTTTAGATCGGTTGAAGAATCGCTCAAGCAAGTGCAGGCAAACGCGCCGCATTTGGCGACGATTACGCCGCTGCAGCTGCGTGAATTTATGATCGATTCCAGCATCGTGACGGTAGCACCCGGGCAAACGGTGTTTTTGCGCAACGATTACACCAACACCTTCTTTTCCGTGATTGGTGGCAGTGTTGAAGTGCTTATTGACGAGGCACAAAATAAGCGCGTCACTTTGGGGCCCGCACAGTTTTTTGGCGAAATGGGCCTGATTTCCGGGCGCAGACGCTCAGCGACGGTGCTGGCCGGGCCGCAGGGCGTGGTGTTAATCGAAACACCACGCCGCTCAATGTTGAAGTTAATCAACTCGGTCGAAGCGGTCAAAAAAATCATCGACGGCATCTTTATGGAGCGGGCTTTGCGCGGTCGTTTTGGCGAAGATGCGACGCCCGAGCAGCTTAAAGAAGTGGTTGCCAGCGCCAGCTTGCACAAATTCCGCGCGGGCGATATTTTGTTCAACGAAGGCGACGAAGGCGATTGCCTGCACCTAGTGCGCGTCGGTTCTTTGACCATTAGCCGCCAGATTGCCGGGAAAGAAGTCGTGCTGGCCTACGTGCCCGCTGGCCAGTACGTCGGGGAAATGGCGCTGTTAGGGGAAAACAAGCGCACCGCCACCGCGCGCGCCGCGATCAATACCGAAACCATCCGCGTCGAGCGCGACGCCTTCCAAAAACTATTGCAGCGCAACACCCTGCTGCGTTCGCGGCTACAGCAAGAATACAAAGGCCGCGCCGCACAAAATTTGGCGGTGCAGGCTGCCGGTTCTGCAGGCGATGTGATTTCCTTCTTGGTCGGCCAAGGTGCCGGTGAGGCCACCGATATTTTGCTGATTGACGAAGCGCTGTGCGTGCGCTGCGATAACTGCGAAAAAGCCTGCGCCGAAACCCACGGCGGCACCTCCCGATTAGATCGCGAAGCCGGACCAACATTTGCCAATGTGCACGTGCCGACCAGCTGCCGCCACTGCGAACACCCGCACTGCATGAAGGACTGCCCGGCCGATGCGATTCACCGCTCGCCGAATGGCGAGGTCTATATCGCCGACAACTGCATCGGCTGCGGCAACTGCGAACGCAACTGTCCTTACGGCGTGATCCACATGGCCGCCAAACCCAAGAAAAAGCCCGGCTTGCTCAGCTGGCTATTGTTTGGCCTAGGCGATGGCCCCGGCGAGTCCCCGTATGATCCAGATGCGCACGCGAAAAAAGCGGTTAAGTGCGAT
>JANNYA010000005.1:0-8359 GCA_031409855.1 Rhodanobacteraceae bacterium
AAACCAGCTTCCCGTTTCACCCTAAGCCCGCGTCGCCGCGCACTTAGGACACCTTCAACCCCTCAAGTTTGTCGCGCAGGTGAAGAAAACACAAACATGCACTTCGCTATACTGCGCATTCCTTCAGCCTAAGATGCCAAAAACCATGCGTAAGCTATTGATTACCCTAGCCTTATCGATCAGCGCCGCACACGCTGCACCGTTCACACTAAGCAGCCCAGATTTGTCTAAAGGCAAGTCAATCTCGGAAAATTTTGTCTATTCCGGCTTTGGCTGTGCGGGCAAGAATCTGTCCCCCGCACTCAGTTGGGCGAATGCGCCCGCCGGAACCAAAAGTTTCGCACTTTTGGTTCATGACCCAGACGCCCCCACTGGTGGCGCAGGCTGGTGGCATTGGGTGTTGTTGAACTTAGCCGCCAGTACGACCGGCTTGGCACAAGGCGTGGGCAGTGAAGATGGCAAACAGCTGCCAGTCGGCGCTTTGCAAGTGAGCACCGATTTTGGCGCGCCTGGTTGGGGCGGCCCATGCCCACCCGTGGGTGATAAGCCGCACCGCTATAACTTTACGATATATGCGCTAAAGACCGAAAAGCTAGAGATCGCGCCCGGTTCAACCGCCGCCCTGGCTGGCTATATGGTGAATGCGAATGCCTTGGCAAAAGCCAGTTTGACGGCGACCTATGGACGCGCGAAATAACACCTAAATGCACGGTATTAGGCGGCATTTTACAAATCCTGGCGCAGACTTGATTGGCGTTCAAACCAAGGACTATGACTATGAAAGCCAGCGTCAAATTTGCCTTAGCGGCCGCCTGTATCTTTTTGATTTTTGGCCGAACTGCAGCAGCGAAACCCGAGAAAGTGGATTACAACGCGCTCGCGGGTGCTAGCGTCAACTCGGTCTTGTTTACCCGCTTAATGGGCTGGCATTCGGTAGACGCCACTTACCGCGCAGCGGGCCCGACCCAGCTAGTCGTGCAAACCGGCATGAAAAACGCGTATTTGTTGACGCTGTATTCGCCATGCCGCGATCTTGATTTTAGTATCCAGATTGCGCTTACCAGTTCAGGCCATCAGCTCAGCGCAGGCTTCGATAAAGTGCTGATTCCAGGCCACGAATCGTGCCGCATCAAAACGATCCAGCCAATTGATGTCAAGGCGATGCGCGCGGCTGAAAAGGCGGCGCGTTTGGCGAATAAGCGGAGTTAGGCATAAAAGAGGGATAGACTGCAGGCAGTAGTTAGACAGGAGCCACTATGCAACATCACATTGAAACTATCGCCGTGACAACGAATATGCCGCGCTCACTGGCGGAGCGGGTGGATCAGTTTGCGCGTCAGCAGAAGCAGTCATCGGAAGCTATTTTTCGTGACGCAGTATTGGAATACCTTGATAGGCAAGATCAGCGCCGATCCTTTCGTGAAGATGCAATCAACGCCTGGGCTGATTATCAACGCACGGGTCTACATTTGACCGGTGATGAAGCGGACGCATGGTTAGCGAAATTAGAAGCAGGTGAAATAGCGGCGGTGCCTGATTGCCACATTTAAAGTGGACGCGGCCTGCGCTTAGCGATCTAACAAGATTGCACGCATTTTTGAGCGCCAAAAATCCGCAAGCTGCGAAACGCGCTATAAAAACGATACGTACACAGCTAAAGCTTCTTTCATTGCAGCCCAGAATGGGGCGAAAAGTTGACGTAGAAAACTTTGAACCTCGCGAATTCGTTGTCAAATTTGGTGCTAGTGGATACATCGTGTTGTATTGGCAAGATGATGAATTTATCTACATTCTGGCGATTCGGCACCAGCGTGAAGCGGGGTATTGAAACCTGACTCTTGTTCAGGCATTTTTTGAACCACCATCGGTATCTTGATTTCTGCCTAGTATTTTTAATTTCTTACTAGGACGCAAAAATGACAAACGCGCAATTCAAAAAATCGGCTGGCTACATGCCCACATTGGTACTTTTAGCCTTGCTTTACCTCATAGCTATCTACTTCGCTTTGTGCATCATAAAATTTCATGTTGCGCCAATTCCGGGCGATGAGACACCGATGGCATTGGGAATTATGCTTTCGTTTGTTAGCCCACTCTTTATTGGCTCTTGGGCGAACTGTGCTATAGAAAAGTTCCGACCAGTTGGTTTTTGCGTGTTCTTGCGCCCACAGGAATTTTAATCATCGCATTTTCTGTGTTTTAAGCTTTTAACGTCTAACTTGCCCGCCACAAAAAACCCCGCTCACGCGGGGTTTTTTGCGAATCAATGAAACCAGCGAAAACTATTCGCCCGCCTCAACATCCTTCATCGAAAGCCGGATACGGCCTTGTTTGTCAACTTCCAACACTTTGACTTTAACAATATCGCCTTCTTTGAGCTTGTCGGATACTTTTTCGACGCGCTCGGCGCTGATTTGGCTGATGTGTACCAAGCCGTCTTTGCCAGGAAGTATCGACACGAAGGCGCCGAAGTCCATCAGTTTGACGACTTTGCCTTCGTAAACGCGGCCGGGTTCGACGTCGGAGACGATTGACTCGATGCGTGAACGTGCAGCTTCGGCGGCAATCCCACTGGTGGCGGCGATGGTGATGGTGCCGTCGTCTTGGATGTCAATCGTGGTACCGGTTTCTTTGGTAATCGCTTGAATGACGCTGCCGCCTTTGCCGATTACTTCGCGGATTTTGTCCGGGTGGATCTTCATTTGATACAGACGCGGCGCGTACGCGCTCATTTCGGTGCGCGGAGTGCTTAAGACTTTCGCCATTTCGCCCAAGATGTGCAAACGCCCGTCTTTGGCTTGATTCAGTGCGGCATGCATAATTTCTTCGGTGATGCCGTCGATCTTGATGTCCATTTGCAGGGCGGTAATGCCCGCTGCGGATCCAGCAACTTTGAAATCCATGTCGCCAAGGTGATCTTCGTCGCCCAAGATGTCAGACAGCACGGCGAAACGATTGCCTTCTTTAATCAAGCCCATTGCGATACCAGCAACCGGTGCTTTGATCGGCACGCCTGCGTCCATCAGTGCCAATGACGCGCCGCAAACGGAAGCCATCGAGGACGAACCATTCGATTCGGTGATTTCTGATACCAAGCGAATCACGTACGGGAAGTCTACTTGGCTAGGCAAAATCGCCTGCACGCCGCGCTTGGCGAGTCGGCCATGGCCGATTTCGCGACGCTTTGGGCCGGACATCATGCCGGTTTCGCCAACCGAGAACGGCGGGAAGTTGTAGTGCAACATGAAGGTTTCTTTGTATTCGCCTTCAACTGCATCGATCAACTGCGCGTCTTTGCCGGTGCCGAGTGTCAATGTTACCAACGCTTGAGTTTCGCCACGGGTAAACAGTGCGGAGCCGTGCGTGCGCGGCAAGACGCCTGCGCGTACTTGAATGCCGCGAATGGTTTTTGTGTCACGGCCGTCAATGCGTGGCTTGCCCGCCAAAATGCGCTCGCGCACGGTGGAATACGACAAGTTTTCGAAAGCGCGCGCAACATCGCTGTCGGTCTGTGCGCCAACGGTTAGTGCAGCTTTGAACTTGTGTTTAGCCGCCGACAGTGCGTCGCGGCGTTCGCCCTTGTCGGCTACGGTGTAGGCCACATCCAAATCGCTACCGATTGAATCGACCGCAATTTTGTCCAACTCAGGCGTTGCCGCCAAGCCGGCCCAGGCGATTTTCTTCTTCGCGCCCGCTTCTGCAACTAATTCATTGATCGCATTGATTGCTGCTTGCTGTTCGCGGTGGCCAAACATGACCGCGCCCAACATCACTTCTTCCGACAGATTCATCGCTTCGGATTCAACCATCAGCACGGCGTTTGCGGTGCCAGCGACGACCAAATTCAGCTCCGAAGTTTTTAACTCGGTCGCGGTGGGGTTCAAGATGTACTTGCCATTTGCGTAACCCACTTTGGCCGCAGCGATCGGGCCGCTAAACGGCGCACCGGACAAGCAAAGTGCGGCCGAAGCGCCAATCAGCGCTGGAATATCGGCGTCAATCTCAGGATTCATTGACATCACGGTGGCAACCACCTGGCAGTCATTGAAAAAGCCTTCTGGGAACAGCGGGCGAATCGGGCGGTCGATCAAACGGCTGATTAAAGTGTCTTTTTCCGTCGGGCGGCCTTCGCGCTTGAAGAAACCACCAGGAATACGGCCACCGGCATAGAATTTTTCCTGGTAATGCACGCTCAGCGGCAAGAAATCACGGCCTTCTTTGGCTTTGCGATCACACACAGCGGTAACGAGCACCACGGTGCCATCGACGCTGACCATCACGGCGCCATCGGCTTGACGCGCGATTTCGCCGGTTTCTAATGTGACGGTGTGCGCGCCGTATTGAAATTGCTTGGTAACTTTTGCCACGTTTAACTTTCCTTATTCATTCATATGGGTCTGTTCTCAACCCGGGATTGGCCAACGTTTTTTGCTTCCTTCGCCTAATCTGCGAATTACAACGACAAAAAAAGGCCGGGAGTTTAATCCCGACCTTCTCTTTATTTCCTAGCGGCGGATGCCGAGCTTGGCGATGATTGCTTTGTAACGAGCTTCATCGACGCGCTTGAGGTAATTCAACATCTGACGACGTTGGTTGACCATTTTGAGCAAGCCGCGACGGCTGTGGTGATCTTTCGCATTCACTTGAAAGTGGCCGGAAAGTTGTTCAATGCGGGCGGACAAAAGCGCGACTTGCACTTCGGCGGAGCCGGTATCGTTCGGCGCGCGACCGTGTTCTTTGACAATGGCGGCGGATTGTTCTGCGGTTAATGGCATGGATATTCCAATATGACGTGACGGGCGCTGCCCCCAGTAGGTCGAGCCATCGACGGGCCGAGGGTAGCGTGCATGCTTAAAAAAGCCCGCAATTGTAGGCCCAGTTTCTAAAAAGGGGCAAGGCAAATTGGCGGGTGCGCAACGCCAGCCTAGGTTAGCGTTCATGGGTTAGCGTTCATGGGTTAGCGTTCCTGGGCTGGCGTTGATGCGCTGCTCGCGGTATCGTTTTCCGCTGCCCGATCCGGGCGAGTCGGATTAAAAGCGATGTTACTGAAGAACTTGATTATCAACGTTCTACTAATGCTAATGCTGCTCAGTCAAGCCGTAATGGCGGATGCCCGCGATACAAAAGCAACTGAGGCAACAGCGCAATTAAACCAGCTCTTCGCTGACGAACGCGAAGCTTTTTGGCTTAGCGAACCGCTGGCTGCGAGCAGTGAGGGCGAGCATAGCTTTGATGATCGCTTGCCCACGGTTACGCCTGCGTCGCAACGCGAGCGGCTAAAAACTGACCAAGACTTGCTGGCGCGGCTGCAATCAATCGATGCCAAAGTGTTAGCACCGCAGGCACAGGTCAGTTACGCGCTGTTTGAGTTTATGTTGCGCCAGCGCATTATTTTAGCGCCGCATCGCGAGTGGCGTATTCCGCTCAATAGCGACAGCGGTTTTCACGCCGATATTTTGTATATGCATGAATATGCTGAGCTGCGCAGCGTCGCGGATTTTGATCGGTATTTAGCGCGCCTGCGCGATATTCCTCGATTTTTTGACGAAAACATCAGCAATATGCGCCTAGGCCTCAAGGACGGCTTTACGCTGCCGCGTGAAATATTAGATGGCGTAGCCACCGTGATTGCGGGCGAGCAATTCACCGAAGTCAGTGATTGCCCGCTGTACACACCATTTAAAAGCTACCCAATTGGCGTGCCTGAGGCGGATCGCGTGCGTTTGACGAAAGCAGGCGATGCTGCGATTCGAAATTCGGTGATTCCGGCGTATACAAAATTTCAGCAGTTTTTTGAGTCCGAATATCAGCCCAAAGCGCGCCGTTCGATTGCCGCTGGCGCGATGCCTAACGGAAAAGCCTATTACGCCGATTTAGCACGCTATTTTACGACCTTGCCTGACGTGACTCCGGAGCAGATTCATCAAATTGGCTTAGATGAAGTCAAGCGCATTCGTACTGAGATGGACCGCATTATTGCCGAGCTCAAATTCAAAGGCAGCTTTGCCGATTTCCTGAAGTTCTTGCGCACTGACCCGCAGTTTTACGTCGCTTCGCCCGATGCGCTATTGCGCGAAGCCTCGTGGCTAGCCAAGCAAGTCGACGGCCGTTTGCCCGAGTTTTTTGGACATTTACCACGCACGCCCTACGGTGTGCGCCCGGTGCCAGCGACGTTGGCGCCAAATTACACCGCAGGCCGCTATAACGGTGGCGCACCGGGTGCGGCGGGCGAATATTGGGTCAACACTTATGCCTTGAATACGCGTGCGTTGTACATGCTGCCAGCATTGACTTTGCATGAAGCGGTACCGGGGCATCATTTGCAAACTGCGATCGCGCGGGAATTGACAGATGTGCCGAAATATCGTCTGAATTTTTATCCGCATGCTTTTGGCGAAGGTTGGGGCCTGTACGCGGAAAAGCTGGGCATTGAAATCGGCTTGTATAAAACGCCGTATGAAAATTTTGGTCGGCTCAGTTATGAAATGTGGCGTGCATGTAGGTTGGTGGTGGATACCGGAATTCATAGTGGGGCGATGACGCGGGCACAGGCACGCAATTACTTAACTAGCAATACCTCCCTGTCTGCGCATGAAATTTCGACTGAAATTGACCGCTATATCGCTTGGCCTGGGCAAGCGCTGGCATACAAAATGGGTGAGCTAAAAATTTTGGCGCTGCGCCGTCGGGCTGAAGCTGTGCTGGGCGCTGATTTTGATATCCGGGCTTTTCACGATGCCGTTTTGGCGAATGGCGGTGTGACTTTGCCGGTGCTGGAAGCGCAGATTGAGGCGTATATCCGAACCGCTGAAATCCGGATCGCCGAATAGCATTCGGCGCGCGACTGCACCGAGAGCCTATGCCGAGTGCAACTCGGCAT
This sequence comes from Rhodanobacteraceae bacterium, assembly GCA_031409855.1. GTDB lineage: Bacteria > Pseudomonadota > Gammaproteobacteria > Xanthomonadales > SZUA-5 > JANNYA01. Next base: position 6,881 of record JANNYA010000005.1, read on the forward strand.
ACCAGCTATCGAAATTGTTACGAATTGCTAAATCACCATAGCTAGCCAGAGGGTTGGCTTTGTTAGTTGTCATGTTAGAGCGGTTAGTCTTTCTATTCCCATTGCGCGATAGAAAAATTATGTCTAAGTCAAAATACTCATTTATTGCTCTCCTTATTTGTGCCTCCCAATTTTCCGGTGCCAGCCAGGCACGTGAGTTTAGTGGTGTTTCTACCAAGCTGAGTTACCAGTGCAAACCGGGCGAAGCTATTTCCGTCGAAGGAACCTCGCAGACCATCGCACTAACCGGCGCTTGCGGTGCACTGAGTATTTCCGGAGTCAGTGCCAACGTGCGCGTGCAGCAGGTCGAATCCATTGTCATCGAAGGCTTTAAAAATCAGGTGGCTTATGGCAGCAACGCCTTAGGCGGCAAACCAAAAATCGATGTCAGCGGCGTATCGTGTGCTGCCAATCCCGACAAATCGCTCATGATTACCCGCGCCCCGGCCAATGCCCCAGCAGCGCGAACGTCTGTAAATACCGCCGCACCTGCAGCGTTGATTGCCGACGTTGCTGCATGCAGCGCCACGCGCACCATTGCGGGGGTCAGTAACGGTCAAGCCATTGATTGCGCAAAGGGCGAGCGCTTACTGATCTCTGGCGTGAATATAGTGACGTCCATTAGCGGCAATTGCGCAGCAATTTGTATCGATGGCACGAGCAATACAGTCACAGTCGGCGGTGATGCGCTCAGTATTGCCATAGCTGGCACCTCCAACAGCGTTTCTGCGAGCCGTATTGACGCTATTAGCATTAACGGTATGAGCAATCGGGTGTCGTGGCGCACCAGCGCTTACCCGAAAGGTCCAAAGTCAAGCGTATCAGGGATCTCGAACGGCATCAGTCGATTGCAATAGTGTCGGGCGCTGTTCGGTAATCTAGAAAGGCCATCAACAATTGCTACTCTGCGCGCGCTAAACTGCAAAGCCTAATTTCACTGTTTTCGCGTGTGTTCGTCACGCTTATAAATGATGCATGAAACTGAAATAACTGAATTGCGCGAACAGCAGTTTCGCGATTTGTTGCAAAATTTGCCCGCCGCAGTTCAAGGCTATCGTCCCGACGGTACCGTGCTTTATTGGAATTTTGCCTCAGAGCGGCTTTATGGTTTTAGCGCGATCGAGGCGATTGGAAAGAATTTGCTGGACTTAATCATTCCGACCGAACTTAAGGCGCGTTTTGCCGGTAATTTGCAGCGAATGCTTGAAAATAGCATCGCCGTGTCGCCGCAGGAATTGACGCTCGTGCGTAAAGACGGCGCGCGCGTTGATGTTTATTCCAGCCATTATTTGCTGCACCTCGCGAGCGGTGCGCTTGAGCTAGTTTGCATTGATATCGATTTGACCGAACTTAAGCGTGGGCAAGAACGGCTGCATGTCAGCGAAGATCGATTTCGCACCTTAATCGAGGCGATTCCCGATGCCATTTTTTTTAAAGATA
>JANNYA010000006.1:0-34242 GCA_031409855.1 Rhodanobacteraceae bacterium
ATTGACCAGTTTCACGGATGCGCTCAATGTCCTTGAGGGTAATCCGCTGCCCTATGTTTTAGTGGTGACGATGGCGGCTGGAACCCTAAAAAGCGAGCGAGCGATGGCGCTGGTCGGGGAGTTACGTCAAATCGAGCAAGTCGAAATCGTGCAGTTTGATCAAGAATGGTTGTTGCGCCTGAAGGCACTGATGGCGCTTGCAGAAAAGGGCGTGTTGGTGTTCGGTGCGCTGCTGGCATTAACGGTGCTGTTGGTAATTGGCAACACGATTCGTCTAGAAATCGCGGGGCGCGCCGATGAAATTCAGATTGTACGGCTGGTGGGTGGCAGTAACGCTTTTGTGCGGCGGCCATTCCTCTATTCCGGCTTTTGGTTTGGCGCTTTTGGTGGCGCGCTGGCCGTGGCGTTGGTTACGCTCGCCATCGATTTACTTACGCCCAGCGTTGCAGCACTAGCACTTAGCTATGGCAGTAGTTTTCAGCTTCAGGGCCTGAGCTGGGCTGAGTTAGCCAGCGTGCTTGTGATCGGCACCAGTCTAGGCTGGTTGGGCGCGATGCTCGCTAGCACTTCGCATTTGTTAAAAAGCGAAGCCGCGAGCTAAAGATCGCCTCGTCAAGCGAGTTAAGTGCAAGATTGCTTCGCTGCGCTCGCAAAGACGATGTTCATGGGCTCGCTTCGCGTCGTTGATTAACCGCCGCCTTTTTCACGTTCCTTTTCCGCATCACGCAGGGTGCGCTGATATTCGCGCGTCGCTTCGATAATGACGTCTTCGGGCTTGTACACAGACATTTTGCCGCCGGGCTTAAAATCACCTTCAATCACGGCAAGTTGGCCATCGGTAAAACGCAGGCTCAGATTTTTAACTTCGGCCGGATTGCGCTCGGTTTTATAGCTATAGACATAGTCCCAGCGTTCTTGATGAAACGGGCTTTGAATGGCTGGCGTACCTAAAATGAGCGCGACCTGGCGTTTAGTCATGCCCGGTTTCAGCGTGTCGATATCGCCTTGCTCTAACAAATTACCTTGCGGCACGGTTTGATGATAAACACAGCCCGTCGAAGTGATAACAAAGGGCGCAAAAAATGCGACTAAGCAGATTAAGGCAGGCAAAGAGCGGGTTTTCGACATGAGTAGGTGTCAATTGCGTGGAATCTGGCGATAATAGCGCGCTTAGCCTTCCAAAGTTCCTGAACACCTGAACCAATTGCACGACGCTGGCTTGATCGCACGGCGTTTGATTCAGGCTTAAGCAACTAAGTTAAGCGTAGCTGGCCGCGGTAGGCGACTAATTTGCGTCGCTGAAACGAAGCTTTTAACCAACAATACTGCGGATATTCAAACCACGTGGAAACTCAAGACTTACGCAATGCTGGGCTCAAAATCACGCATCCGCGCCTGCGGATTTTGGAGATTTTGGAAACCTGCGGCGTGAAGCACATGACCGCTGAGGCCGTCTATAAACAGCTATTAGATCATCATGATGACATTGGCTTGGCCACGGTGTATCGCGTACTCAATCAATTTGAGACTGCGGGAATCTTGGTGCGCCACAACTTTGAAGGTGGCATGAGCGTTTACGAGCTGGATCGCGGTGGCCATCACGATCATATGGTGTGTGTAGAAACCGGTAAAGTCATCGAGTTTGAAAGCGCGGAAATCGAGCGGCTGCAGCGCGAAATTGCGGCCAGCCATGGTTACGACTTGGATGACCATCGCTTGGTGCTGTATGTGCGTCCGAAGGGGCACCCGCAAGGAAAGACGCGCTCGTGAGGGCTGAAAGTCGTTTTCTGGCGCAAGCGGAACAACATTGGCTTTTCTTTCGCCAATGGGTGCGCGCGCCGTTGTCGACGGCATCGGTGGTGCCCTCAAGCCGGTTTTTAGCCGAAAAAATGATCGCTGAAGTGCCAAAAGCCGCGCGACAGGTCGTTGAATTAGGCGCAGGCACCGGCGTATTTACAAAATTATTGGTCCGGCGCGGTGCCCCCCTAGACGAGGTGATGGTCGTCGAGCTTAATCCGGTTATGGCTGAGAAGTTAACCGCAGATTTTCCTAGCGTGCACGTCATCAACGGTGATGCCACGCATTTGCTGGAAATTATTGAAAAATCGTCAAATTTCACACCCGGGCAGGTGGATGCCGTGGTGTCAGGATTAGGCTTCCTCAATATGCCTAATGCCATTGTGCAAAGCATTGTTGCTGCGGCATTTGAGGTGCTGGCCCCCGGCGCGCCGTTTGTACAGTTCACCTACGGGCCAAAATCCCCGATTGCCAGCCCAATTGTGCGGGCATTACACCTAAAAGTTCGGCGCGCGAGTTTTACTTTGCGCAATTTTCCGCCGGCTAGCGTTTACGTCTATACCCGGTAGCCAAATGCCGCGCAGTCGCGGATAATCGCTGACTCAGAATTCACTCAGAGGTATCCATGGCATCCACAGCAACTGGCGGCTATTACGTCCCGCACGGCAGCAAATGGCCAATTATTGGCTCAATTTCGTTGTTCACCATGATGTTTGGTGCCGCAAATTGGATGAACGAAAAGCCGATTGGCAAGCCACTGTTCTTTATCGGGATGACTGCGATTTTATGCATGCTGTTTGGCTGGTTCCGCGATGTTATTCGCGAATCACTTGCAGGGCGCTTTAAAAGCCAAGAGGACATGTCGTTTAGAATGGGCATGCTTTGGTTTATTTTTTCTGAAGTGATGTTCTTTGCCGCTTTTTTTGGTGCGCTGTACTACGCGCGTGCATTCTCATTGCCGTGGCTGGGCGGCGCAGGCGATGGCTTTTCGACCAATCAACTCTTGCACGAAGGTTATGTCTATAGCTGGCCCAGCAATGGCCCGGGCAGCATTGGCGGCGCGTTTAAAACCATCGGCCCCTGGGGCTTGCCGCTACTGAATACAATTATTTTATTGACTTCTGGCACCACGATTACGCTGGCGCACTGGGCGTTAAAAGTGGGTGAGCGTTTCTGGCTCAGTTTTTGGATGGCCGCCACCGTGGCATTGGGCGCACTATTTTTGTACTTCCAAGCGGTGGAATACATCCACGCCTACCACGAGCTGAATTTGACCCTGGGCAGTGGCATGTACGGCTCTACATTTTTCATGCTGACTGGCTTTCACGGCTTGCACGTTACGCTCGGCACGCTGATGTTGGCGATTATTATGTTTCGCTGCATGGCGGGCCATTTCACCAAAGATAACCACTTTGGTTTTGAAGCCGTGGCTTGGTATTGGCACTTTGTTGACGTGGTTTGGTTGGGGCTGTTTGTTTTCGTGTACGTGCTTTAATTTAGACCTATGACAATTCTTACGAATCGGCACCATCGGTTCGTAAATGGCTGCATCAGCTATTTTTCAAAAGCGGTAAATCCGCTTTTTTCAAGGTGCGCAGCACAAAACTAGAGCGGCTGTGGCGTATGCCTTTGATTTTATAAAGCGTTTCGCGCAACAGCCGTTCGTAGTCGCGGGTATCGCGCACCACCACACGCAGCAAATAGTCGTAGTCACCCGAGACTAAATACGCCTCGACGATTTCTGGGATTTCCGCCAACGTTTGGCCGAACGCTTCTAATGTGTTCTCGGAATGGCTATCGAGTGTGACTTGCACCAGCACCGTGTCGTTAAAGCCCAAGGCTTCGGCACTAAGCCGCACGGTATAGCCCTGAATAATGCCGTCCGCTTCCATGCGTTTGATGCGGCTCCAGCACGGCGAACTACTCAAGCCAACTAGCGCGCTGATTTCTTGCAGGCTTGCGCGCGCGTTTGACTGCAGGGTACTCAATATTTTGTAATCAAAGCTGTCCATTCTGATTATTCCAAGTATTTCAGCAAAATTTGCTTAAATAATAGGAAATACGCGGCAATAAAGAAACTATTTCTGCGTTATTTCTAGGAAGCTAGGTGCCTAAAAACTATTTGCCGTGGGCGCCAAACTCAATTTATGGATCAACTCGAAGCCACAGAATTTTTCGACGCCGCTAGCGCGTGCCAAACGCAAGCCGTCGTTCCGGTCACCCCTGAAAATGGTGCCCAAATTTTATTGCGCACGCTGCTGGAACTCGGCGTGGACACTATTTTTGGCTACCCAGGCGGTGCGGTTTTGCCCTTGTATGATGCCCTGCACGATCAGCCAGCCTTACGCCACATCTTGGTGCGGCACGAACAAGCGGCGGTGCATGCCGCACAGGGCTACGCGCGCACCACCGGGCGTATAGGCGTGGTTTTGGTAACCTCAGGCCCGGGCATGAGCAATACCACCACCGGTTTATTAGACGCACTCAGCGATTCGTGCCCAATTTTGTGTGTCAGCGGCCAGGTCGCTACCGCCGTCATCGGCACCGATGCCTTTCAAGAGTGCGACGCGATTGGGATTTCGCGCAGCGTTACCAAATGGAACTATCAAATTCGTAGCGTCGCGGAAATTGCCACCAAAGTCCGGCAAGGTTTTGCTATCGCTACAACCGGGCGGCCAGGGCCGGTGCTGCTGGATTTCCCAAAAGATTTGCAGCTACAAACGTATTCCGGCGGCTTAGATCTTGCTGACGCGCCCATTTTAAGGCCGAGCGCAGCGTGCGCGGAAACCTCAAGCTCAACTGATTTTACGGCCAACATTGCCGCCGCCGTGGCACTGATTAGTAATGCCAAACGCCCGATCATTTACGCCGGTGGCGGCGTCATAAATTCTGGCGATACTGCCTGCGCCTTGCTAAAAACCCTGGTGCATACGCTGCATGCGCCCTGCACGTTGACGTTGATGGGCTTAGGCGCATTTCCTGCCAGCGATGCACTTTATTTGGGTATGTTGGGCATGCATGGCACGCTGGAGGCCAACCTTGCCATGCATCACGCCGATTTGCTAATCAATGTCGGCGCGCGTTTTGATGATCGTGTTACCGGAAATTTGGCGATGTTTAGCCCGCATGCCAAAAAAATCCATTTTGATATTGATGCGTGCTCGATCAATAAAGTTGTTCGGGTCGATGTTGCAGTCGTCGCTGATTGCGCGCTGGGTTTGACGGCACTGCTGCAGGCGCTGGTGTTGCACCGTTTCGAGCGGGCGCGGCTGGACAGCTGGTGGCAAACGATCGCCGAATGGCGTGCCCAGCGATGCTTGGAATTCGCCAGCTCAACGCAGGAAATTAGTCCGCAACAACTGCTGAACACACTCAATGCCGCCCTGCAAGGCCGGGATGCCATTGTCAGTACCGACGTCGGGCAACATCAGATGTGGGCGGCGCAATATTTGCGCTTTGATGCGCCCCGACGTTGGCTCAGTTCCGGCGGCGCGGGTACGATGGGCTATGGCTTGCCTGCGGCTATTGGTGCGCAAATTGCGTTTCCAAAGCGCACGGTGGTTTGCGTCAGTGGTGACGCCTCGATCCTGATGAATATCCAGGAGCTTTCCACCGCAGTGCAGCATCGCGCGCCGGTCAAGGTCGTGCTGTGCAACAACGGCTATATGGGAATGGTGCGGCAATGGCAGCAGTTGGTGCACCAGGGCCGCTACAGTCACAGCTATACCGCCGCCTTGCCCGATTTCGTCGCGCTGGCACGCGCCTTCGGCTGGGCGGCTAGGCGCGTGGAAAACCCGGCAGATTTAGCGCAGGCGCTGGAGGAATGCTTGCAAAGCGAGCAAGCGTATTTCCTCGATGTGCGTGTTAAGGCATCAGAAAACTGTTTTCCAATGATTCCTGCCGGTGCTGGCCATCAACAGATTCAACTCGGGGAACATCGTTGGTATCAGGCAGATGCGTCGGCACCGGCTTGACACATTGGAATTTGCGCCACGATCAGTTCTGCAATGCGCTCCGCCTGCTCCCGATTTTCTGGCACCGCCATGGTTTCTAAGCGCTCACCGTAAAATTACAAAAGTAATCGTCGCGTTCCTCAAAGCTCCAAACGATGCTTCAACCAAGCCCGCGCCATCGCCCAATCCCGATACACCGTGCGCTCGTCCAGTTCCAGCACGCTGGCGACTTCACTGACCTCCAGCCCGCCGAAATAGCGCAGCTCAACAATGTGCGCCATGCGCGGATCTAGCAGCTCCAATTGCGCCAGCGCTTCGTGCAGTGCTGGCGACGTGGTGTCCATATCGCTGCTTATGTGTAGGGCGTCGCTAAGCTCAGCACGTTGCCAGTCACCGCCACGTTTATCGCGGGCTTTGGCGCGTGCGGCGTCACACAAAATTTGCCGCATTAATTTTGCGGCGGTCGTGAAAAAGTGTTTGCGGTCGGAAATATGCAGTTTGTCTGCGCCCAATAGCCGCAGCACTACCTCATTGACCAGCGCGGTGGGTTGCAAGGTTTTATCTCCAGTGCCGCGCAAGTGGCTGGCCGCCAATTGGCGCAATTCGGCATACAGCTGGGGCAGCAAGGCATTCAACGCACTAGCGCTGCCCGCGCGCCAGTCGGCGATCAGTTGGGTGATGTCGGGTGCGCTGGAATTTGAACTTTGATTCATCCTAGAAACCTTAGTTGGACGGACACGAGTGTGCCTCGTAGTTTGCCAATATGTTTGGGCTTCCCAGCGAGGCCGGCCTCGGCTGCATGCTCATTGCCTGCAACGACGAATCAACTGCGCTTTAGAGTCCAAAAAAGGTGCAATCTTGTTCGTAGCGACATTAACCCACAAGGCGTGCCTCGAAACGCCGAAATTCTTTTATAAAATCATCACTTTGCCGAAGTTTCGTAGCGGTCAACTGAGGTTTTTAGGATCATGGCTTAGAGCTTACTTGCGCCGATCCAAAGTACTCAAGTGCATGTGGTACTCAAAGCGGTCCGGGCGATACAGGCCGACTAAATGATCGACAATGCGGCCTTCGCTATCAATGTAGGTGCGCGTCAATGACAGCACCGGCGCGCCGACGCTCAAATTCAAGGCATGCGCTACATCGGCACTGGCAGCCACTGCGTTTAATACTTGGTCTACTTCCGCCAGCTTGATGCCCATGGCGCGGAAAATTTCCAGACGCGTTTGCGTCTTCAAATTTTTCCGGTTCATCGCCTGTGGCCCTGATTTTGCTGCGCTGTCGGTGCGTGACGCGTCTTTAACCGTGGCGCTGTCTTTCAGCACGATCGTGTGGCTCAAATAGTACGCAAACGGCAAGCCTTGATGACGTCGTACTCGCACCGCTCGGTCAACTAGCGTGTGCGGTTTAATTTTTAATGCGTCGCTGATCGATTTTGGCGCGGGCACGCGCTCAAAGCTAAGCACCTCGACCGTGGTTTCGCGCCCCATGACGTTCAGGCTTTCTAGATTTCCGGTAAGTGGCGCGCGCAAAACGGGATTGGCGGGCGGACGCAGGCGCACATGCGTACCGCGCCCGGCGCGACGTTCAACTAAACCGTCCCGGCCCAACTCATTTAAAGCGCGTTTGGTGGTGATTCGCGACACCGAAAAGCGCTCCGCAAGCTCGATCTCGCTGGGCAATAGGCTGCCCTGCGCTAATTCACCGGATTCGATTTTACTTTTTAGCAGCGCATAAAGTTGGTGATACAGCGGCGCCGCTTGCGTGTTGCTAACGGCGCGCGCATCCGTGTCGGTAAACAGCGCCGCATTTTTTTGGACAGCCAAGCTCAACTTTCCGGACGCATATACGGAAATAGCAACACGTCGCGAATCGAGCCGCAATCGGTCAGCAGCATCACCAACCGGTCAATGCCGATGCCCTCACCGGCCGTGGGCGGCATGCCGTACTCCAGCGCGCGGATGTAATCGGCATCAAAATGCATCGCTTCATCATTGCCAGCGTCTTTCTCGGCCACTTGCGCTTGGAAGCGCTGGGCTTGATCTTCCGGGTCATTTAGCTCAGAAAAACCGTTGGCAATTTCGCGGCCCGCGATAAATAGCTCAAAGCGATCGGTGATTTCCGCATCATCATCGCAGCGGCGCGACAGTGGGCTAACTTCCATCGGATAGTGCGTGATAAATGTTGGTTGCTGCAGCTTGGCTTCGACTAGCTCCTCAAACAACGCCAAAAGTAGCTTGCCCCAACCATCGCTTTGGCTAAATTTGATCTTGCGCGCGCTGCATTGGCTGCGCAGAAACTCGATATCGCGACATTGCGCGGGCGTCATGCCAGCAATCGCAGCCTGCACCGAATCTTCCAAACGCACCCGTGCAAAGGCTGCGCCAAAATCCAGCGGCTGTGATTGATAGCTAAAGGCGGTGTTGCCATGCGCTAATAGCGCCAATTCACGCAGCAATTCTTCGGTGATGTCCATTAAATCGGTGTAGCGCGCGTACGCCCAATAGAACTCCATCATGGTGAATTCGGGATTGTGGCGGGTGCTGACACCTTCGTTTCTAAAGTTGCGATTAATCTCGTAAACGCGATCAAAGCCGCCGACAGTCAAACGCTTCAAATACAGCTCGGGCGCGACGCGGAGATACATATCCATTGATAAGGCGTTGTGGTGCGTCTTGAACGGCTTGGCGGTAGCGCCGCCGGGGATGTAATGCATCATCGGCGTTTCCACTTCCATGAAACGCCGCGCATCCATGAAGCGGCGAATATGGCTGATAATTTTCGAGCGCAGCACAAACACGGCGCGCGAATCCGGCGAAACAATTAAATCGACATAGCGCTGACGATAACGCGTTTCTAGATCACTTAAACCTAAAAATTTATCCGGCAATGGCCGCAGCGCTTTGCTGAGCAAGCGTATTTGCACGCTGTGCACAGAAAGCTCGCCGGTTTTGGTGCGAAACATCGTGCCGGTGGCGCTAACGATATCGCCCAAGTCAAAAGTTTTGAACGCCGCATAGCTGGCATCGCCGACATCATTGGTGCGTACAAACAGCTGCAGCTCGCCGGTGTAGTCTTGAATGGTTACAAAACTGGCCTTGCCCATAATGCGCTTGAGCATTAGCCGCCCTGCAACGGTAACCGTTTTCGCCGCTGCCACAATGGTTTCCGCCGCTGCGCCATCGAATTCAGTTTGTAAATCACCCGCAAAATCAGTGACTTGCACGTCATTTGGATACGCGTTTCCGGCTTCGCGCAACAGCTTTAGCTTGGCCCGGCGTTCGACTTCAAGCTGATTCAAATCATGCGTGGGTGGGGCGGCTGATGTAGCTGTGGCGTCGGTCATTGCGGGCTCGGATGAATTGATCAAAGAGGCGGAGTGTAGCAAGGTGCTGTCGACGCTTGAGTTGCTACTGGATTAGTTCCGATCCCTTTTGACGACGCGACAGCAGGAATTAAGCGCAATTTTGTAACAGCGAAAATCACGCAAGCGCAACGACTGCGTCATTGATGCAGTCATTGCGGGCAATCAAGCGGCGAGATTGCCGCTAACTCACTCAAAACCATCCGCAAACAAGCCCTCTTCTAGAAACCGGACAGCGCGAAGTTGGGTGCTATTGCGAGTGTTTCCGTGACCGAGCATGAGGTAAAGATTTTTACCATCGGAATTTATGACATCAAACCGGAATGCTCTGTGGCTGTTGCTTTCAATGCCGGTAGCAACCAAACCCGTAGCGGTCAGTTCATATAACGCGCCGCCCTGTAGCGCCAAAACGCGCGATGAATTTGATTCAGATTGAAAAACCTCCACTAGCGATGTAATTCGCTCTTGCCGTGGCGACGTATGGCAGCCAAGTAGCTGGCCAGCGTCTGAGATGCGGCAAGCCTCGGTGGGGAAACTACCATCGGTGCTGGCGGGATGTGATGAAACGACATGAAAATCTTGCGAACCATTGATTGTGGAGTAAACCGTCGTTGCCGCGATAGCATTGCGATCATCACCCAGAAAACGCTGTGGTGTTTCGATCAAAGTTTGCCAAATGCGATTGCCTTGTGCGTCAAATTTCGCCACGGCAAGCGCCTGCGCGCGGCCGCTGCTGGCATTTGGATATACGCCTGCTATGACCAAATTTCCAAATCGGCCATGTGTGCGCAGCACGGTGTTTGCCGGCGCCGCTAAGGCCCAAACGCTCTCACTACAGTTTCCGGTCGCTGGCGAAATAAATCGCCACTCAAACTGGCTAGCGCTCTGCGTGCCTGTGCGTACCAAGCGCGCGCGCAATTGGTTACCCACTCTAAACTCGCTAAAAAGTTCATGTCCCGCAGGAATCGTGCAATTGACGGGCAGGTTGCTTACAAGCTGCCCGTTTTCTGACACACAGACGGCGCGGTACGGCGCCTTGCGCGATAGCCCACAGCGGTCTGAGCCGCCAGTTCTGGGGATGTTAGAGAGGTACTGTATCGCAAATGGCAACTCGACCACCCATTCCACCAACCCCGTGTTGGCATTGACGCGCCACATTTTGGCGCTAGCACTCGCACCAAGCGGCCCCGCTTGTTCTGCGGCAACGAAGTAGGCATCGCCACGCGCCCACACACTTGCGTTGATCGCATCAAACTCAAAAGCCAATGTTGTAGCCCAATTTTGTCGGCCATTACTTTGTATGTCTTCTAACAACATCGTGCTGCGAACGCCATCGTATTCATAGCGCAGCGTCACTATACTTTGGCGGAAGTTATTGAGTTGTGGAAAAGAATTGCGCTCTAGCGGCAGGCTGGAGTACGGATAGTCCAAGCCCTCGCTAATATCCGCGCCGACGGCTAAGCCACTGGCTTGATTAACGCGTTTGAGTACGGCTTCGGAAAATTCCATCACTTGCGGACAAAACTCAGCGACAAAGCAAGGCGCGCTGGGCTTTCGTATAGTTTCGCTCGGCTGTTGCTCCAGCAGCAGCAATTGCTCAGCCGCCATCGGCGCGAAGCCGATCCTGGCGGGAAGCATCGCGGTGTGTAACACGACGCCGTCGGCAAGTGCAATGCGGGCAGCGCGGCCGACAGCATTGTAGGCGTCAACGCCAGACACGCGGACATAGTCGCTTTGTAGCTGCCACGCGATGTCGACTTCATAGTCAGTGCCCACCAGTGGCTCGGCAAGTGCGGTTTGCCAAACAATGGTGCCAGCGGCACTGACGCGCGCGAATTCAGCTAAACCACCCACTAGAGCGTCGCCGTTACTGAGCCAAGCCATGACGCGACTCGGTGTACTAGGCTGCGACCAAAGAATCTGTCCAGCGCCACCAATATGATGCAGCGGATAGTTGCCCATCGTGAAAAGTGTGGTCCAGACCGCGCCTGTCGGGCTAATCTGGCGGCTAAAGTAAGTACTTGCTGAAACATTCATTTGCCAGCGCAGCGCGCTGTTCGTTCTGAGCGACAGCACCGAGTTGCTTAACTGCCCCATCGAAAAATCGGCGTCGTGCGTTAAAAAGCCAAAGTCGCGCCGAAAGTCCAGGACGTAGAGGGTATTGCGCGAGCCATTGACGCGCATGACTTCGTTGCCAACCAAGTCAAATGCACACGCCATGGGCGGATTTACGCCTTGCGCGTTTTTTTGAACGACAAAATGATCGTCGTCACTGATATTTACGACGTCGTAGTAAGTTTCAATGAGTCCAATACTGCAAGCGTTGCTGTAGCCGCTTTGCCAACGCAGAAGGCCTTCGGCACTATAACTGTAGGTGGTATTGCTGATAATCAAGGCCAGGCCGCCATCAGCGGTCGCTTTACTTTGTTGCAACGTTTGCTCGAAATTGCGTGGGTAGTTCCAAGGTTCGATAAACGGGGTCACCGCCTCAGGCGCTGGCGTGCGAATGTGCCTAGACCAAAGTACTTGCCCATTTGCGGCGACCCGCAGCACTTTCCAACCGCGATTGCTTTCCCAAAAGGGCGTCACGATATTCATCAAGTTGCGCGAATACACACCGGCATTGATCGGCGCAATCACATACGCACCATCCGCCAATGGCACGATGTGTGCGCTGTTGTAGCTTGGCTTTCGCGTATTGCGAATACCGGGAAATGGAATGAAAACTTGTTCGGTTCCAGACAAATAAGACTGTGTTCGCCCAACAGGCGCATTTTCGCGCTCCCAGACCAGCTCAAGTGGCGCCGCTTGTTTGCTAACGGCCGAACATCCCTCGCACGCTTGGGCATGGGCCACCATATTCAGTGTGTAAAAACCAATCGTGAGCGCCAGCGCGCAAGCATTTTTAATATGTTTCATAGAAAGGAACCTAAGGTCAAAAGGATTAAGGTGCAAAACTGCGCCGGTTTATTATTGTTTTTCATCGTTTATTTTGTTGCTGGGCTTGGGTCTCGCACGTCTTGCGTTTTGGCCGCGCCATTGTCTTGCGCGGCGATCGTGGGCATTACCAAAGCGGTGAAAGCGGCAAGATCACGTGTGGCGTTTCTAAATTGCTCGCTGTGGCCAACTCCGCCCAAGCTTTTTTTGGCGTTGGCAATGTCTGCGCGAACCTTTTCAAATTCACCAAGCTCCATCCATATTTTCGCTCTTGCCAAATAGACCTCCGCAAGCGCTGCGCTTGTCGTTGAAGAATGCAGCGCTTGGTAGTTTTCAATCACGCTTTCAAGCTCGGCTAGGGCCAGTGTATTTTTTTTGAGTGCGATTAGTGCGTTGGCATAAGTATGTCGGAATGTGGTAGTTATCCCGCCCTTCGGCCACTCAATTTCTGCAATTTTGATCGCTCGCAAAATTGTTTTTTCAGCTAGCTCCGCTTTATTTAATTCGATCTGCGTGCCAGCGAGATTGTTCAAGGCCATGCCGACCGTAGTCGACGATGGCCCTTCCAGTAATTCCAAAAGGCGCACTATTTCGAGTTTGATCGATTCACTTTGAGCATGCTTTTTCTGGCGCCCAAGCAACACTCCCGAAAGGTACAACGCCGAGACATAGCTGCGATGCTCCGTTCCATAAAGGCGCACCGTTGATGTCAGCACGTGATCAACATCGACTTGCGCTTGCGCAAATCGGCCAACATCAATGTGCAGCACAGCGCGTTGTCTCAGCAGTTTGAGATGCTCGGGTTGCAAAGTGTCTAAGTCTGCTTTTCCCAACCTGCTGTTGATAATGTCTAAAACTTCTTGGTCGCGTTCAAAACTGACCATCTCGTCCAAAAGTAACAACCCCGTGCGCAGTGCCTGTGGGCTAGTAATTCCGTACGCACTGATAGTTTCTTGATCTAGCGCTTTTGCCAACGCAAGCGCTTGCTCTTTTTGGCCTTGCTGCGATAGCTGACCAATTTCCAATTGCCTTTGCGTGAGTACCGCTGCGGAGGTTGCCGATTCTTTTTTCAGTAAACTTCGCGCCTGCGCAATGAACTGCGCGCGCAGCGCTACATCGGAATCCTCAAGCAGGGCCCGACGCTGCCAGACTTGCGCTTGTAAATTCGGCGCTGCTGATTCCAATTTGGCTTGTAAATCAAACGTGAGAATATCTTTAGCTTTTTGGGAAAGCCCCAAAGACTGATAGGTTTCAGCCAAAGTAATTCGCATCGACACATTGGCATTGATATCTAGCGCTGTGTTGGCAAGCTGCAAACTGGCCTGATCCAGGATTTCACGCGCGCTAACTTTGTCGCCGCGGTTTTGGCTAGGGTCGGCGGCGCGAAAGGCGTCTACTAACAGCTGATTAATCGCCTCGGCGCGCGCCTGCTCGAGTTTTGCTAAATCTCGCTCTTTTTCAACACGCTGTTGCTGCTGCCATAGCAATAGGCTTGCGCTCAGCAAGCCAAAAATCAGCGCGCCAGCCAAAGCGACTGGCAATTGATAGCGCTGCACGAACTTGCGCAAACGATAGCTGACGACCGTGCTTCGCAAGCTGATGGTCTCGCCATTCAAAAAGCGCTTAACATCGGATCGGAAGTCAGCCACAGATAAATAACGCTCCCTGCTGGATTTTTTTAATGCGTGCAGCACAATGCGATCTAAATCGCCTGCCAGTTCGCGCCGCGTGACTGGCCAGTTTTCGCTGATGCGCTGGCTGAGCGGTAGCGGTAGTTCGTGTTCGAGGGTGGCAAGTGTTTTTGCCCAGGTTAAATCGTCAAGCTCAAGCGCCGTTTTGCCCGTCAGCAGTTCGTACAGCAGCCCGCCGAGTGCGTAAATGTCACAGGCCACACCCACCGTTTCGCCCCGTATTTGCTCGGGTGCGGCGTAGCGCACCGAAAACGTGCGCATGGTCGTGGCGGTGTGCTCGCCCGCTCTGAGCGAATCATCAATGTCGGAAAGCGGCTTGGCAATGCCAAAGTCGAGCAACTTAGCATTGCCTTGCGCGTCGACCAAAACGTTGCCTGGTTTGATATCGCGATGCACGATCAACTGTCCATGCGCGTATTCGACTGCGTCTAGAATTTGCACGAACAGCTGCAGGCGCTGCTTAAGATTCGAGTTGTACTCGCGGCAGTAGCGTGTGATGGCTTGCCCCTCAACCAGCTCCATCACCACATACGCGCGATGACTTCGTCCATCGTCGGTTGGTATCGAACCAGCATCGACAAATCGGGCAATTCCTGGATGCACTAACCGCGCTAAAATCCGCCGCTCGACGTCAAATCGCTTCTTCAGCTGATTGCTACCACCGAAGCCTGCCAACAATTTGATCGCCACTTGATGGCGCACCAGGTCATCAACGCGTTCGGCGCGATACACCTGACCCATGCCGCCGGCCGCAATGAACTCAATGACGCGATAAGCGCCAAATCGCTCACCAGCGGCTAGTTCTGTGCATTCTTTTTCAGCAAACACATGTGTGGCAGAAACAATAGCGTGCCCCGAAACGTCTGCATCAGCGGCAAGCATGCGGCGCACCAAAGTATTTAATTCAGCGTCGCCTGTAGCCGCAAAAAGTTGGTCGCGCGCCAACTCGTCAAGCTTAAGTGCTTGCTCAAAAAGCTGCTGTGCTTGCGTCCATCGTTTGGGGTTCATTGATTCCATAAATATGACTTCGTAAAAACTAGGCAAAACCCGTCAATTTTTCTGTAACCGTAAATGCAACCAAGCGCGCGCACTGCGCCATCGACGTTCTACACTTGAAGCGGAGCAAATTTGTAGCGTTGCAATTTCCGCAACCGTTAGACCAACGAAATAGCGCAGCTCGACAACTTTCGCGCTTGCGGCATCAAATTTTGCGAGTTCATCGAGTGCTTGGTCTAAGTTTAACCAGTCCATCGACTCCTCCTCGTGCGCAGGAATATCTGCATCACTGAGATTGGCTAGCGAAATTTTAGCCACCGGTGCACCGCGTTTATCCGCCGAGCGCCCGCGCAGATAATCGACCACCACGCGGCGCACGACGGTTGCTGCCAACGAGTAAAATTGGCCGCGGGTTTGCCAGTCTGGCTTTTGGTGCGCAAAAAGCCGCATGAAGCCCTCGTGCGCAATTTCGGTTGCCTGCAGCGTCATGTTTTGCCCACCAGCAGCCCCGATGTGGCGATGCGCAATCCCCTTTAACACCGGATAGATCTCGGCAAACAAAGCCCGCTCGTTAGCGCGATCACCGCCCGCCCATTCGCGCAAGAGTTGGGTCAGATCACGCATGGACTTCCCACAGGTTGTAATAACTACGCATTATTGAATGAGTGCTAGCTATTGACAAGCGTAAGCGTATCGCCTGGCTTTCGGAGCACTCCTGAAAATTCTTGTGGTGCACCATGATGCACGAATCAAACTTCGACAAACTGATTTAGCGATCAAAGTAAGAATGTTAAGTCAAATGTAATAGCGCGTTAACTTGTTACAATAAGATTACTGAACAATGATTCAGTTTGCAAAAGTTCATGTATCGTTCCGGCCGCCGCAGCCACTGACACGATCAGGGAGAGCCTGCGGCCAACCTTCGTCGTTATTACCTTAAAAAGGAAACGCTCCATGAAGTTCTCACGAATTGCGCTCGGTCTTGGTTTTGCTGTAGCTAGCTTTGTAGGCGCAGCCAACGCTGCGGAAAATCTGTTTGCTGTCGCCGGAAATCGCGCCCAAATCGCCGACCCCGGCGAGCTGTTGCGCCAAGTCGCAGCTGACCCAGCAAACGCCCGAATTGAGGTGGTTGCGGCAAATGCGGCGCTAATCGCTGCAGATACCAGCGAAATTGCGCTGACGCTACCCGGCGGGATCAAAGTCAATGCAAAACAAACGCAGTTCGAACGCATGGCAAGCGGCAATGACGTCTGGACCGGTCAAATTGATCTCGGCGAATTGAAAGACCAATTTCCAAATGCGCTTGACGCTGGGCTCAACCACCTAATGGCGGTGCGCTCTGGCGATACTGTGTTGGCAAATATTCGTATTGCTGGCCAGCTGTATCGCCTGGTGCCAATTGATGGCGGTGCGCATGCACTCGTCGAAGTCGATCAAAGCAAGTTTATTGTCGATGAAAGCGAAAAGGCTTATGCCGAAATGGTGCAAAATTCTGCGCCATTAGACACCAGCAATGCCTTGGGGCCAATTGCCAAAGCGATTTCGACCGTCCGCGTGATGGTGGCATTTGGAAAAGCCGCTACGGCAGCGGTTGGTAATGAACAGCAAGCGATCGATTTGTCATTTTCTGAAGCAAATCAAGCGCTTGCGGCAACCAATACCGACGTGCGTTTTCAGCAGGCCGGCGCAATTCAGTTCTACATACAAACAGAATCGTCAACTTATTCAACGATGCTGTCGCGCCTGACCAATGGCGCTGATGGCTTTTATGACACGATTGCCGGGCAGCGCAACACCAATACCGCTGATATCGTTGCCTACATTGCACCTGTCAGTGCTGGGCTTTGTGGTCAAGCGGCGGGTATTGCGACCTCAAATGCGCAAGCGTACTTTGTGATGAACCCGACCTGCCTATCCGGTAATTATACTTTTGTGCATGAAGCCGGACACGTCGTCGGCACGCGCCATGACAATGATCCAACGACATCGCCATTCGCCTATGGCCACGGTTATGTCATGGCGAGCATTAGTAAACGCACGGTCATGGCGGTCAATAACGGCCCATGCTCGGCCTGCGTGCGGATTGGAGCGTTTTCCGCGCCAAATTACACCGTCAGTGGCGTTGCCATTGGTACAACAGGCACCAACGACAACACCCGCGTGTGGCGCACGCGCGGCTCTACGGTGGCGGCATTTCGCTAAGTTTTAGGGTTTAGGCACTTATAATCGGGATAGGGTCCAACTGAAATCCAGTTGGACCCCTCCCACACCACCGGACAAGCGGGTCCGCATCCGGCGGTTCGAGCAATTGATAAAAGCTTCGCGGAATATGAACCGCTCGCCTTAATCAGCACCGCCTTGTATCCGGTTCTTGTTCATCGGCCCGCAGCTTCGATCCACGCTTGGCCCCAGCACTACGCTGTCCCCAGGATTTGTCGCCGCCTCGCAGTTGCGCGCAACGAAGCTCGCTGTGGTCAGCTTACGAGAGGACTTTCACCTCCTAGAGTGCGCCCATGCTGGGCGCACCCAAAAAAAAACCCGCGCTAGGCGGGCTTTTGTGAACATGCACCGTCAAAAACGACGCAATTATTTGATTTTGTATTCTTTATACAAGACGTGCTTACGTGCCACTGGATCAAACTTCATGAACTCGAGCTTGTTTGGCGTCGCTTTCTTGTTCTTGTCCGTGGTGTAAAAATGTCCGGTCTTGGCGGTTGAAACCAATTTAATTTTGTCACGCATGGCGCAATCCTTTTGTCGGTTAGACCTTAACGCCGTCAGCGCGCAGGTCAGCAAGCACCGCATCGATGCCGTTTTTGTCAATGGTACGCATGGCATTCATGCTAATTCGCATGCGCACAAAGCGGTTTTCCGAGGCGACCCAAAAACGGTGCCATTGCAGATTCGGGATGAACCGGCGACGTGTGCGGTTATTGGCGTGGGAAACGTTGTTCCCGCTAATCGGGCGCTTACCCGTAATTTGGCAAACTCGAGCCATGGTCTAAACCTCTCAATCCTTGAAAGTCGGCAAAGTGCTCAGCACAAGCCGGTAAGCCCGCAAGCATAGCGAGATTGCTACGCGTTCGGCAAGGGTGTAGCCGCTTAAATTGCGCCGATCCATGCAGCAACAGCCCCGTAAGTTCTGCTGGGTTCAGATTTACGAAGCGGCCACGCGCGCTCCAATCAACGTGAAAGCCCAAGCCCAGCGAGTTCAGACGCACATTCACGCTTGCCCCG
This sequence comes from Rhodanobacteraceae bacterium, assembly GCA_031409855.1. Classification (GTDB taxonomy): domain Bacteria; phylum Pseudomonadota; class Gammaproteobacteria; order Xanthomonadales; family SZUA-5; genus JANNYA01. The sequence goes on from JANNYA010000006.1 coordinate 17,976, forward strand.
GCAAATTTACACTAGGATCGACGCCTGCCCCAGCCCACGCTGCATTTATGAATGATTCCCCACAATTTCAGCTCGTCAGCGAATATCAACCCGCTGGCGATCAGCCAAAAGCCATCCAAAGCTTGATTCAAGGCTTCAATGCCGGCTTGGCGCATCAAACGCTGCTGGGCGTTACTGGCTCGGGCAAAACTTACACCATCGCCAATGTTATTCAAAGCGTGCAAAAGCCGACGATCGTTTTGGCGCCAAACAAAACACTTGCGGCGCAGCTCTATGGGGAATTCAAAGAGTTTTTCCCGCACAACTCGGTCGAGTATTTCGTCAGTTACTACGATTACTACCAGCCTGAAGCTTATGTGCCCTCGTCCGATACCTACATCGAAAAAGACGCCAGCATCAATGAGCACATCGAGCAAATGCGCCTGTCGGCGACGAAATCGCTGCTGACCCGGCGTGATGCCATCATTGTTGCCAGTGTCAGTGCAATTTACGGTTTGGGTGATCCCAATCAATACTTTAATATGGTGCTGCACGTGGTGCGTGGCGACAAAATTCCGCAGCGTGAACTGATTCGCCGTTTGACTGAGATGCAATACACGCGCGGCGATTTGGAACTGCGGCGCGGCAGCTACCGGGTGCGTGGTGAGGTGATTGATGTGCACCCTGCCGAAGAAGAACGCGAAGCGCTCAGGATTGAGCTTTTTGATGGCGAAGTGGAAAAGCTCAGCTTGTTTGACCCGCTCACTGGGCACATCCAAAAAGTGGTGCCGCGCTACACGATCTATCCGAAAAGCCACTATGTGACGACGCGCAAGACCGTTGTGCAAGCGATAGAAACCATCAAAACTGAACTGCGCGAGCGGCTAGAGGAGTATTACAAAGCCGGAAAATTGCTGGAAGCAGAACGCTTAAAGCAGCGTACTACCTTTGATTTGGAAATGATGACTGAAATTGGCTATTGCCAGGGTATTGAAAATTACTCGCGCCACCTAACCAGCCGGGGCGAAGGTGAAGCGCCGCCAACGCTGTTTGACTATCTGCCACCCGATGCGCTGATGATCGTGGACGAATCCCATGTGACAGTCTCGCAATTGGGCGGCATGTATAAGGGTGATCGGTCGCGCAAAGAAACGCTGGTCAATTTTGGCTTTCGCCTGCCGAGTGCGCTGGATAACCGTCCGCTGCGCTTTGAAGAATGGGAACGGCGCGCACCACGCACGATCTTTGTCTCGGCGACACCGGCAAATTACGAGCTTGAACACTCAGTCGGCGCGATTGTCGAACAATTGGTACGTCCGACCGGCTTGATTGACCCGGAGGTGGAAGTGCGCCCGGTGGGCGGGCAAGTCGATGATGTGTTGAGCGAAGTTCGCGAACGTACCGCGCTGGGTGATCGTGTGCTGGTGACCACCTTGACCAAGCGTATGGCGGAAAACTTGACCGATTATTTATCCGAGCAAGGCATCAAAGTGCGCTATTTGCACTCGGATATTGAAACTGTGGAGCGGGTCGAGATTATTCGCGATTTGCGATTGGGTGTATTTGACGTATTGGTCGGCATCAATCTGCTGCGCGAAGGCTTGGATATGCCGGAAGTTTCGCTGGTCGCGATTTTGGACGCGGATAAAGAAGGCTTTTTGCGCTCCACCCGCTCGCTGATTCAAACCATTGGCCGGGCGGCACGGCATTTGCGCGGCAAGGCAATCTTATATGGCGATAGAATTACCGACTCGATGCGCACCGCGATTGACGAAACCTCGCGGCGGCGCGAAAAGCAAGTCGCGTACAACATTGAGCACAACATCACACCGCGCTCGGTCACGAAGAAAATATCTGACGTGATGGAGGGGGCGCGTGAGGCCATGCATGCGCCGCAGCCGGGAAAACCTGGCCGTCGCAATGATGCGAAAGCACAGCCGCCTGTGATCGATGCCAGTGACTGGGCCAGCATTAGTCCAGAAGAATTTGGCAAGCGACTGAAGAAGCTCGAAAATCAAATGTATGCGCATGCGCAAAACTTGGAATTTGAGCAGGCCGGTGAAATTCGCGATCAAATTCAGCGGGTTAAGGCCTTGGGTTTGCTGCGCTGAGGATTGTCGTCTAAAGGCTAGCCCCGCCCTGGCGTACTGAAAATAGGTGACTTCCAAATTTTGGCTGCTGCCGGAAGTACCCGCAATTTCCAAGTCAAAAACGCTACCCACTATTGGCGCAAGTACAATGTTTTTCGAATCGGTGGCTGCAAACTCTCAACTGTTGCCCTACGATGTGGCATTCCCCGCAACGTGAGCATCACGATAGATTTGGCATTGTAGGACTGCGGGGGAAAAATAAACGGCTCGCACTTGTGCATGTCTAGCTGGATAGAACTATTTTTTTAATCAAGCAGCCTGGCTGCACCGCTGCTCACCGGTTGTGGGCAAACTTTTGGAGACGCAATATGGCAAAGCTCGATCTAAGCCCCCTCATGGGAATTGATGGTTTTATAGGTGCAGCGTTGGTTGATGGCGACAGTGGCATGGCAATGGCTAAGGCGGGTGGCGGCAATGTGGATTTGGATGTTGCCGCTGCGGGTAATTCTGAAGTGGTTAAATCCAAGCGCCGAGTTGCTGCAGCACTCAAACTCAATGATACCATTGAAGATATTTTGATTACGCTCGGCAAGCAGTACCACATAGTTCGGCCTTTAGAACGCAATGACAAAATGTTTCTTTATGTGGTGATTGACCGCGCGAAGGCCAATCTGGCGATGGCCCGACACGAACTAAAAAGTTTTGAAAAGTCCTTGGATTTCGCTTAACCGCATGGCAGCGCACGAATTATCTGAAAGTTTTGCGTGTGCTGATCTGAAGTTACACACATTGCTCGTCGAAATGCTTGACGAGCAATGTCAACACCAAACCGAACGACGCGGCTGCGGTTATACCCAGGCAACGCGTTTTCTTGCTGATCTCATCAACCGGCCCAGCTTGCCGGAAGTACCAGGGCTGGGTTTGTTTGATCCCCTGCCTTTGCGGCCTAGCGGCATTTTGCGAAGCTGTTACGTGCTGAGTCGTGATGAAATTCTTGCGCGCCTCAAACTCCCAGAGTCCCTACTCATCTTTGGTTTGATCGATGATTTGATTGATCCAAATCGAGGCACTGAGTCCCCTTTTTTAGTACCTGTGGAAAAACTTAAAGTGGGTAGCTGCCCGCTTGCTGAGAAGTACTTTCTTGAAATTGCGCACCGGCGGGTGCGTCGTAGCGGGCGGGTTAACGTGATCGTGGACGCCGCAGGGCACGCATCAATGATTGAAAAGCGCGGCCTTGGCGATGAGCACTCCTGCATCAGTTTGGGTGCTTTGCGTATCCATGGCGTGCGCCTTCCACCGGGAAGCTTGTTGGCGATTGACTATGACGATTCTGTACTGAGCGACGCGCCGACACTGCGCACCCTACCTGGGTACCGGCTAGAATTTTCTTCGATACGCGCAGGCAGGCTTTTACGTTTAACCACACTCGCGGTCGCGCCGAGCGCACGTAAACGCGCATTTTCGACGCACTTCCAGCAACAAGTTGAAGGTGGGCTGTACTCGCCCGACGCCACCACCATCGAGCAACTTGCCGCTGTTGCAAAAGAAAACCTCCAGTGAGTCAGCCTATAAATGTGGTCTACAGTCCAGGCTATCAGGTGCCTGGACTTGCGCATTTTCACCGTCTTGCACTGACCTGCGAGATTGCGCAGCAGCGCAATTTAGTGCGCGTGCATAACCCCGAACCGCTTGCACTCGTGCATTTGCGTGCGCTGCACGATTTAAGTTATGTCGATGCTATGTTGCTAGGACAAATGCCACTCGCGGGCTCCTCTTACTTACCTTGGTCACAGGGGCTGCTTGATGCCTGTTTGCTGATGCTCGGCGGGCAGCTGCGGGCAGCGCAACTGGCTTTTGCGCACGGCGCTTCGATCAATCTTGCCTGCGGTTTTCACCATGCGCTTCCGGATCGGGGTGGCGGCTTTTGCGTGTTCAATGGTTTGGCGTTGATTGCCCTGCTCTATCCAGACCTGCGCGTCGCGGTGCTGGACTGCGATGAACATGGCGGTGACGGCACCGAAGCGTTTTGCGCCCGGCTACCCAATCTCTCGGCAATCTCGATCTTTGGCAGCCGCTTTGGCGTGCGTGGCGGCCTACGTAGCCGCGCCCTGGAAGTGCCACGTTTTCCGCATGGCAGCGACCATGAATTTCTCGAAACGCTTGATCAAGCATTGGCACACCTGATTGACGAACGCCCCCATATCGTGCTGTATCAGGCGTCGGCAGACAGTCATGTAGATGATTCCAAATCAACGCTGAGGCTAAGCACCAACACGCTGGCCGAGCGTGATCGGAGAGTGTTTCGCACGTTTAGACAACTCGGCATTCCCGTGCTAGTGACGCTCGCCGGCGGCTATCAATCGCCTGAGCGAACTGCAGCGCTGTATTTGCAAACGATAGCAATTGCGGCTGGTGCATAACGATCACTAAAAACCACGTCATGCCGATTTGGTTCTCGCTATTGCATCAATTCATCTCAATGACTTGCCGAATGGCTTCGGCACAAATTTTCGAGTGCACCAGGACTTGGCCCAATGTAGCGCTTGGGCGAGCGAGCACGGTCAACGACAACTTGGTCTGACTGACGATGGTTAGCAGAATAATTTTGCCTTTTTTCGCTTCAATTAATAAATTTTCACTTTCGCCTAGATCGCTTTCCTGTACCAAAGCGTGGCTCAAGGCGATCATCGAGGAACACATCGCCGCCAAGCGCGCAGGTTCAAGTTCAGTGCCGGAAACCGCGTGCGTGAGTTCAAAGCCATCATCGGTCGCAAGAAAAGCACCGACAATTGCAGGCACCGTCGCAAGCAGCTGTTCCAACTTGATCTGTACCGCACGCAGTACCAGCGGCCGGGATATTTGCGCATTTTGATTCATTTGATTCCTTACAGTGGGTGCGCGTCAACGATCGTTTTCATCTGCGGCTTCCTCGCCCAGCCCAGCCATTTCAATCTGACTAAACAAGGCCTCCAGCAGCAATAAAACGTCGTCGCGTTTTCTAATGTCGACCGCGAAAATCGGCAGCATTAGCCCGAGTTCTGACAATACGGAATAAAAGTCCGACGTGCTCAACAGCGTGTTGTCAGCGCACCGGCCCAGCCCGATTACGCCCGAACTATTGCGGATAACGTCGGCAAAATCCTGCGCGTAATCCCTTAAATCACCGAGGGGATCGGGGCGCGTCAAATCAATCAAAATCACGACACCAAACGCGCCTTTCGCCAAAATTTGCCACATCACATTGAAACGCTTTTGCCCAGGCGTACCATAAAGCCGCAGTCTATCGCCGCCGGCCAGCTGCACTTGGCCGTAGTCCAGCGCCACCGTGGTGTGGGATTTGCTGTGCTGCTCCAGATCTGAGTTGACGGCTTCGGTTTTCACCGGTGCCACTTCACTGACGGCTGCAATCGCCGTGGTTTTACCCGCGCCCATTGGGCCGGTGATCAAAATTTTAATTTCGCGTGGCGCATTCATGAGCGAGCCCAATTCATGAGTTAACTCGGGGTGTAAAACTGAGTGCCGCGCGCAGCTTGCTTAGCATGCCAACGAAACCGCGTTGTGGCGGTGTTGGTGTTGGCGCGGGCGCCTTCGCAGCTTCTGGCGCGGCCAGCGGGCTCGGTGCCACTGATAGTCGCGCTTGCCCGGCTGGCGCTAACAGATCGACAGGCGCATCAAGCATGCAGCCGATCAAGGCACAGCCATTCAGTAGGGCAATAATTCCTTCGCGTGTGTAAGGCACGACTTTCAACATTTGAGCGATCGAACTCGGACGCGCTGCGATCAAGGCAACCACGCGCAAATCATAGCCACTACCGACGCTCATCTTGCCAAAATCTGGCCAGCGCTTTAAGGTGAATTCTTGAAAACCCGCGATGCCAGGCAACAACAGGCCGCAACTTAAATGGCGTGCAAGCTCCCAGCGTAATTGCTCGATTGTGATCGGTGGTACTGGGCCCGAAGGCCGCGCACCGACGCGCGAAAATGCGGCCACTGGCCGGGTGATTCCATGCAAGGCTTTCTGCCAATTGCCCGAACCGCATTGAATAAAAACCGCATTTTCCAGAGGAAAAATCAGAATCTCGACTTCTGCAATACCGGTCATTGCGTGGGCAATACGCGTTTGCATGATGCCTTCAAGCACACCGAGCACTTGTTCGAGCTTGCGATGTGCGGGCACCGGCAAGTTCGACGTCGCGGTAGTCTGCTGTGTTGCCTGACCGGCGGTACCTGATGGCAATAACGCCAGCCGACTCATGCCGACATCGGCCGCTGGCATCAATGGGTCACTGGGCGCAAGCGCACCACTGAGCCGCCATTCGTGGCGCTTTTTAACAACACCAACCAGAATTTCACGTAATTCGCCCAAACGCAACGGGCTTGCCAAGCGCCAAACGTCCGGGCCATAGCCGATTTCTGGCATGCCATATTGAATGTAGGCGATGCCCGCTTGTGGATTCTTGAGCAGCGCTGCCGCATCAGTTTCCGCAGGGTTAACAACAACGATCGGTGCATTGATGTAATCGCAAAGCCTAAAGATATGCCCGTCGGTAAGCGCGATCAAATCCAGAAAAGCGCCTATCAACAGCCGCTCGCTCATGGACAAGCCAACGGTCGTGACGTCGATGCGTTTTGTCCCTGGCACTTTAGCCTCCTGCGGCCAACACAAAAACGTGCATCACTGGGTAGCAACCAAACTGCGGCCGTTCAGCTCATGTTGCGTTCCGATAAAGTGCGTCAGTACGCCAGCCTCATCAAATACGGGGGAGATGAACAGCTCATTGTGAAATTCCGAGCCATCTTTGCGGAAATTCTTCAACGTGACCTGACAGCTCTGTTGCTTTTTAATCGCGTCGCGCAATGCCAAAACGCCCGGCTGCTCGCGCGCCCAGCCCTGTAAAAACCGGCAGTTGCGACCGATAATTTCCGCTTTGCTATAGCCCGTCATGCGCTCAAAGTGCCGGTTGACATACGTGATCGGCATATCCGGCAGACGCGCATCAACAATCACGACCGAATTATTGATTGCGTCCATTTGCCGGTTTAGCTCGGTGAAGCGATCACGGGTCACGCCATAATCGGTTACATCCATGACGCTGACAATCCGAAATTGCTCGCCGGATTCATGCGTTAACCCGCTTGATTGCAACAACAGATAATGTTTGCTGCCATCGGCTTTGGTGATTGGGCACTCAATCGATAGTTCGGGGTTGCGTACGCTAAAAAGTTCGTGGAAGCCTGTAGGCCCTCCAAAAAAGTTAAACAAGACCAGATAGCTCTGGCCCAGAATATTGTCTGCTGTGGTGCCAATTTTGCTAGCAAAGGCCGCATTCGCCAAAACTAGGCGTCCGCTGGCATCGACGACGCAAATGCCAAAGCGGGCTTTTTCTAAAGCGCCTGCGAAAAGTTGATTTTGAAGTTCACGCATGGCGGCGCACTTGCAGATGGACAAGACTAAATCCTACACGAGTGGTTTACAAAATCTTGTGACAATTATTGTAGTTTCTGTAACCTTCCGTAAATTAGATTGGCGTGCTAGTTCGAGGCTTTATGCGTTGGATATTGGAACAAAACTGAGCGCAGCACTCAACATGCTCGCAAACTCTTGTGCACTCAATTTTAATATCCATCGGAGCGCATCGCTCCATACCGATAAATGCGCACCTGAACGCAGTTAAACCTTTGTAAATGAATAGTAATTTGAACCCAACGCCTGAAAATATGAAGTTGAATGCAAGCTACACCCTGACCGACGCGCGCCGCGAATTGGCGCGCGTGTTCGGCTACTCGGATTTTCGCGGTGATCAAGCGGCGGTCATTACGCAAGTTTTAAACGGCGGCGACGCGCTCGTGTTGATGCCCACGGGCGGCGGCAAAAGCCTGTGCTATCAAATTCCGGCGTTGTTGCTGGATGGCTTAACGGTAGTGATCTCGCCGCTAATAGCGCTGATGCAAAACCAAGTGGCACAGCTGATTGAGTTTGGCGTGGCGGCGGCGGCATTAAATTCCAGCGTCGACAATGACACCGCGCGGGAGATTTATCAAAGCATTCGGCGCGGCACGCTGAAACTGGTTTATGTGTCGCCCGAGCGCTTGCTCATGGACGGCATGCTGAATTTCCTCAGAGAAATTCCGCTCAGCCTGATCGCGATTGACGAGGCGCACTGTGTTAGCCAATGGGGCCATGACTTTCGCCCGGAATACCAGCAGTTAGGACGCTTGGCCGAGCTTTTTCCGAACACGCCACGCTTAGCATTGACCGCGACCGCCGATGCACGCACGCGCGCCGAAATTGCCACGGTTTTATCGTTAGAAGACGCGCCGCTATTCGTCTCCAGTTTTGACCGCCCGAACTTGCAGCTGACCGTGGTGGAAAAAACCGACCCGACGCGCCAGCTGTTGCGTTTTATTAGCGCGCACCCAAAACAAAGCGGCATTGTTTATGCGCTGTCGCGCAAACGCGTAGACGAATTGGCGGCAAAGTTAAACGAGGCGGGTATCCGCGCCCTGCCCTATCACGCCGGTTTGGACGCGCAAACGCGCTCAGCCAATCAAGAGCTATTTTTGTCGGACGAAAAAATCGTGATGGTGGCGACGATTGCGTTTGGCATGGGCATCGATAAGCCCGACGTGCGCTTTGTCGCGCATGTGGATTTGCCGAAAAGCATGGAAGGCTACTATCAAGAAATAGGCCGTGCCGGGCGCGACGGTGCGCCCGCTTTTGCCTGGATGTGTTACGGCTTAGCGGATTTGGTGCAGCTCAAGCGCTTTATTGAAGAATCGAGTGCGACTGAAGCCCGCAAGCGCTACGAGCGTGGGCAGCTGGACGCGCTGCTGTCGTATGCCGAAAGCGTAGGCTGCCGCCGCGTGCCGCTGCTGAAACATTTTAATCAGCATTTTACCGGTGCCTGCGGCAATTGCGACCGCTGCAGCACGCCTGTGGCCAAATCCGATGCCACCGAAGCCGCACGCCAACTGCTTTCCGCGATTCACCGCACCGGCCAACGCTTTGGCGTGATGCACGTGATCGCAGTTTTACGCGGTGCTCAAACCGAGCAAATTACTCGGTTTCAACATGATCGGTTGAGTGTTTATGGCTTAGGCAAAGCCCAGCCAGAGGAGCACTGGCGGGCGTTGGCGCGCCAGCTCATCGCGGCGGGCCTGATTGACATTGATCATGAAGGCTTTGGCGCGCTGCGTTTAACTGATGCCTGCAGGCCGCTACTGCGCGGTGAAACCAAATTCGAGATGGCGCGCGCGGCCGTGCCCGTGCTTGAACCACGCGGCAAAAAAGGCAAAGCAGGCAAGAAATCCTATGCCGCCAGCGTTGGCGAAACCGCCAATACACTGCTCGACAAACTGCGTGAATGGCGCAAGGCACTGGCGGCAGAACACAAAGTCCCGCCCTACGTTATTTTCCACGACGCCACGCTCTTGGCGATTGCCAGCGCGAAACCGGCGAACGCAAGTGAACTGGGTGCGTTATCGGGTATTGGTGAAAAGAAACTAGAGCGCTTTGGCGCGGCGATTTTGCAGTTGTTGGGTAGAGCTTAGCGGGGATTTTGCGCGCTTTTCGCCCTGACTTTACTCAGTATCTACTGAGCATTTTTGCGCGAGTAAATAGCTGCGCCAATCCGTTGAACTTATAGCGCGTAGCATGGTGATGGCGATAGGTGGGGCACTAGCACACTTTTCATTAGCATCTTTCGCTTGCTCAACAAGCTGCTGATCGGCAACAAAGGCGCTTCGCGCGGGTTCTTCAAAGTTTTCAATCGGCACTTCCGACTGCATAGACAGATTTAAAAGCTGAGTCTGCAGCAGCACCGTCTGGCATTGTGCAGGCTTAAGTGACTTAGCGCTTGGATTTTCCGAATCACACAATGGCTCTAACAGGCTAGTGGCCAAAAGCCCTTCGAAATCAATGCCGCCAGTACCTAAAAGTGCATCTGTCATCCAACTACTGTTGGGGCGATACACCGCTAAAGCGTCTCGCAGTTCTGCCTCTGGCTCTAACAATTTGAGTTCAAAGTAGCGCAACGCCAGCGCACGAGCCCGAGTAGTTACTGGACTGTGCAGTGGCTTTTCGAGGGCTTTTGCGAGCAGCCGTTTTTGTTCAATTGGGTTGGCGTAAGTAAGTGCGTCCAACATTCCCCACAGGGTGCTGCCGGTTGGCTTCCAACGCGCAATGAGCTGATGGAATTGCTGTTGTTGCGTTTTTGTTTCTGCGGTGATCGGCTCAATTGGGTCGCCGAAAAGACGATCAAATTCCTCATTCGCCCAGATCAGCGCAGCCAGCTCATCACGCTGTGCAAGTTGAAGACGCGCTTGAGACTGCAGGGAACTATCGCTGTCCTCGTCATGAATCACGAATTCCAGCATCTGCTGAACTTCCGCGTCTGCCGAAATACGAATTTTTAGCTGGCGGTTACGTTCGATGACGTCTTGATCATAGCGCGCCAACTCCACTTGTTCCTCGGGCGTTGCCGGGCGATCAGGCCGCCGATACGACGTCGCGTTCGCAAACGAAACCGTCAAACATAAAACGAAGATTAGTATCGCACGCACGGTATTTGCCTCAAGACCTACAGGAATTCGAGTCACACTAAACCCGCTGAAGTGAACGCGTACTTACTCAACGTGATTTACCCTTAGCCAAGCGACTCGCGGAACAGTATTTTTCTTCCCCATGTCGTTTTCCAATAGCATTCTCGTATCAAGCGATAACCCAATCAACTAAGGACACCCCATGCTGCGCACGACCGTATTTGCCATCACCATAATCCTGCTGGCCGCCTGCAATGACAGCAGTCCACCGGCGGCAGCCGGGCAAACTGACGCCGCCGCGATCACGCCATCTGACGGCGAATTTTTCACGTTTGAGCTGGACGGCAAGCCTATGGAGATCAACCCGGAAGTTATCTCGACCTCGTACTACCCCAGTGGCGAGCTAAAAATTTTCGCCGGTGCCTATCAGGCGTTGAGTATCGGTTTGACGATTCCAGAGATTGAAAAATGCCCATGCGTGGTGCCTGCGGGCGCGACAGATCCGGCCAGCCAGATTGGGCAGGGCTCGGTGTCGTTACAGGGCTATCCGAACCCCAATAATGGCTTGAACAGCTGGTACGTCGGGCAAACCGGCGTGCCGGCAGCACAGGCGATTGAAATTACCGAGATTGGCCCGGTGCAAAACGGTGGGCGTATGATTTCCGGCCGTTTCCAGGTGCGCATCTTGAAAACCGAAAGCAATGGCGATAGCCCGGAAAATAAAGACTACGAAATCAGCACCGGGCGTTTTCGCGTGTTGCATGAAATGCCGGGGAAAACTGGGTTTTAGCAGGCACAAAATTCTCAATCGGCAAGCTAGCTGGACTCTCTTGTTGATAAGCTCATCGCCATGAACCCACAACTGATCCGACTGTTTCGTGATGCGCTTGACCTTGGCACAGACAAGCGCAGCGCATTTCTGGACGTAAATTGTGTCGATGCAGGATTGCGTAGGCAAGTTGATGCGTTGCTTTTAGCAAGTGAAAACACCGAGCAACCCATGCAACCGCGCGCGCAACTGCCTGATTTTTCGGCGGTTAGCGCTGATAACGAAAGCCGCCTACTGGATCGCAGCGGGCAAATCGTTGGGCCCTATCGATTGACTAGATTATTGGGCGCTGGCGGCATGGGTGCGGTCTGGCAAGCTGAGCGCGTGAATGGTTTTGCGCAAACGACTGCGATCAAATGGGCGCATGCAGGCACCTTGTCGGCCGCGACTTTGACGCGCTTCGCGCAGGAGCGTCAGGTGCTGGCAAAACTAAATCACCCTGGCATCGCAAGAATTCTGGATGGCGGTAGCGATGCGGGCGCGCTGTGGTTTGCGATGGAATATGTCGATGGCGTGGCGCTTGATCGCCACATCGAAGCGGCAAACCCCAGCTTAGAAGCTCGGCTCAAGTTGGTGATTGAACTTTGTGCGGCGGTGCAATACGCGCATCAAAACCTGATTGTGCATCGGGATTTAAAGCCCAGCAATATTATGGTGCAAGTGGGTGGCAGCCCGAAGCTGCTGGATTTTGGTATCGCAAAACAGTTGGGCGGCACGGCTGATTTGACGCAAAGTGCGGCACCGATGACCTTCAGCTATGCCGCACCCGAACAAATTCGCGGGGATGCGATCACCACCGCAGTCGATGTTTACGCGCTGGGCGTGATCCTATTCGAGCTATTAACCGGCGAGCGCCCGCACAAACCGAAAGGGGATGGCTCGTTAAGTTTATTACAGGCCATTACCGACACCGATGCCACCGCACCTAGCTCGGCACTAACGATACAAACTAAGCTGCACAGCAGCATTCGACCCAGCCAGCTCAAAGGCGATTTGGATACGATTGTGCTAAAGGCGCTGAGCCGGGAGCCTGCGCGGCGCTATGGCTCAGCGGTGGCGTTAAGTGATGATCTAAACGCCTACTTAGAGCAGCGCCCGATTCGCGCCCGGCCCGACTCGGCAAGCTATCGCTTGCTCAAGTTTGTTCGACGCAATGCCTTAGCGAGCAGCGTATTCGCACTGGCGTTTGTCGCGGTGTTTGCGGGTTTGAGTAGTGCCTTAATGGCAAGCCAGCGCGAAGCACGCGCATTGCGCGCGGCGGCGACACAATCGGCGGCAAATAAACAGGTGAGCGCTTTTCTAGTTTCGCTTTTTGAAGCCGCTGCACCGGAAGAAAATTTAGGAAAGCCGCTGAGTGCGCTGGAAATGCTGGACATTGGTTGGCAGCGCCTGCAGAGCACGCCATTGATGAGCAATACCCCAAATTTGCCACTAACAAATTTACCTGGCACAGCCGCGCCGAACGATGCCAGCCCGCTACTGGCCCTGGCGATGGGCGAGAGCTTTTATGGCTTGGGCGAATTCAAACGCGCACGCGATGCCTTTGAGTACGCACTTGCGCATAGCGAAGCAAGTAGCGGCCAAAGCACGAGCAAGAATGCGCAGATTTTTCACGCAGAAACGACGCTTAAGCTGGCAGGAAGCTATGCAGAACTCGTTGATTTTGCCAAAGCTCGAAAGCTTGTGATGGGCCTGCAGGGCCAGTTGACGGCGCTCGCAATGCCGGCGCTAGACCTACGCACCTATCGGTTGCTTGGATTTATTGAACGCGATGCGGGAAATTACATAGACTCGGCAAAAGCAATAGACGTTGCGTTAGCAATTGCTGGGCTTACGCGTACAGAAAAAGCCGGGCTTTACACGTCGCTGGGGTTTACTAAAGCCCTAGCGCGCGAGCGCTCCGCCAGTGTTGCAGCATTTGCACAGGCCGAATCATTAACCGCAGACCTGCCAGAGATGCATCCGGCCCGAATTTGGCTCGATTACATTTATGGCGATGCATTGCGCCGCTTGCGAGATTTCCACGGGGCAGACCTACGATTAGAGCGCGCGCTGCTCGCACTAAGCAAAATGCCGCGCGCACCGGCCCAAGTTCTAAAATTCGTCCATATGGCTAGAGCTGCACTCGTGTTCGCACAGGGCAAGCACTTGACGCCCGAATTGATCGCCGCTGCCGGACTTGAAAGACTTCCTGATCGAGACTTGAGCCTGCCAGAAATTGAGCTGCACGGATTTTACGGCCATTGGCTGAAGCAGCATGGGCAAGATCAGCTAGGAGCGCTTCGCTTGGAAGCGGTCATGGCAGGCTGCATGAAGAATTTCGGCGCGGCGCACCCCTATTGCATTGAGATGAATTAGCGCGACGCGCCGACTCAGTAACGCGCCGATTCAGGAAACCGCGCGACAAGCACGCAGCAGCAAAATTTGCCGCTGCGCGCCAGCACATTAACTACTGCGTGGCTGTACCGCTTTGGCTCGGAAAAAGCGCGCCGAGTAAACCAATCAAAATTGCATATTCGGTCGTGGTCGCTTTTGCCTGAGGCTGTTTAGCCACGGGCGCTTGTTGTTTGACACTAGTTTGCGCTTTATGGCCCGCACCGCGTGCGGCACTGGTGCCTGATCCTGCTTGAACCTGTGTAGACATAAGCCCGGCGCAAAGTCCAAGAGCGAGTAAATTCAAAGATTTCATGGTGAATACACCTGTTTAGCGAAAGGAGTCACAAAATTAGCGCAGCCGTTACGTTTTTTCAATCTTAATTCAATAATAAAGATCGTTTTGCTGCCGAGCTAAGCGGGAATTTGACTCAACACGCGGCGGCATTGGCAAAAGCGCGCGTGCTGTTAGGTGCGCACCCTTGGTTGCACGGTTGGTAGAAAATTTGTGGCGCGAAAAGCCTATTCACAAGCCTTATAACGCACCGAAGTCTGTGTGCCTTTGTAATAACTATCAGGCCAGAAAATTTAGTTTAGCGCCGCTGTCGTTTTTGCAAGGCTTTCTCGTACTTCCAATAAACCCGCCCGTTGCGGCGGCTATTTTGGAGTTTGGCATGCGTTTTTTAGTCCTGATCTTGATGTTGCTAGGCCAATTTGCCCACGCGGCAGACTGGGATTTAGACAGCACTTTCGGCAATGCGGGTAAACAAACCCTGGCTTTTGATGCCGGTGGCACGCTGACGGATCGGATTGTGAAAATTCTGAGATACCCAGACAGCTTGGCCGGCAAGTATGTCGCCGTGGGCAGCGCTAGCTTGCCGGGTGGCGGCATCGGTATTGCACTGGCGCGCTTCAACGCGGATGGCTCGCTCGATGCGAGCTTTGGCACCAACGGTAAAGTCCTGAAAGACGCCTGCATGACTCAAGTGAGCAACGCAGCGTTTGATTCCAACTTCCGCATTATTGTAGTCGGCAGCACCAGCTGTTCCGGCAATGCCACCTCGGACGCGGCGTTGGTGCGCTTTACCGCAACCGGGGCCGATGACGTGAGCTTTGCCGGCGACGGTGGCATCAATGTCAAGTTTCGGCCGAGTTTCGACGTCAATGATTTTGGCGGCGCGGTATTGGTGCTAAGCGACGACAGCCTATTGATCGGCGGCAATGCCGCAGGCAATTCGGCCTACGTGCAAAAAGTTTCAGTCAGTGGCGTGGTCAGCGCGCTGCCCCCCGCGCAGACCAATTCCGGCGGCGTACCTCGAATAATTGTCGACGTACAGTTGGGTCAGGCCAACAGCAGTTTTTGGCTAATTTCTGAGGAGGGCCAAATACTTAACAGGCCGGGTGCGATTTGGAAAATCAATAACGCCAGCCTCGGCATCGACACCGCATTTGATGCCACCGGCGAAAAATCAATCGTCGTAACCGCCAACGCGGGCCAGTTTGCTAGCTGCGGAAGTGGCCCCGAACATCGCGTGTCTAGCCTAGCGCGGATCGGCACCCGCATTTACGCGATAGGCTTCACGACCAGCGGCTACAGCTACATGTATGGCGTAGGCGAGAACACCGGATTGCAGCCCTTTTATCGCTGCCAAGAAGCAGGCACCACACCGGTGAATTTCACCGCACTGGCGGCAGAGAGCTCAGCTGATGCGGGTGGCTCGATTTACTTAGCCGGTTCATGTGGCGCACCGGAGAATTTTTGCCTGTGGCGCACCGTGCGCTTCGATGCGTCCAGCACGTCGTTTAAGCCCGACCCTAGCTTTAACGGTGGTGTGCCAGTCGCGGTGAGCTTCAGCGCGGGCGCTGGGCAAACCCCGCAAAGCAATGCCTTCAGCATGCTGCGCCACGCTAATAAAACCGTGCTGGCGGGGCTGCGCGTGTTTAATTTGGCAAGCAGCGATTTTGATTTTGCGCTGGCGCGCTTTGGCGCGGATAACCCGGATATTTTTAGGAACGGCTTTGAGAACTAAGCCGACTTTGGTGGGATCATGCCGGCTATGAACCCGCGACTTGTACAACTATTCCGCGATGCCCTCGATATCGCGCCATCCGAGCGCGGTGCTTATCTGGACGAGCATTGCGGCGATCCTATACTGCGTGCGCAGCTGGATAGTTTGCTATTAGCCGCCGAACAAACCGAACGGCCGCTGCCGGAAATCGAGTTGCCAGTGCTTGCTGTTGGACAGGAAACCGGCGGCAGAAATGTCGAGCTAGCGGATCGCAGTGGCGAGCAAGTGGGGGCGTTTCGTTTGCTAAAGCCGATTGGCAGCGGCGGTATGGGCGCGGTCTGGCTGGCGGAGCGCGTCAGCGGATTCAATCAGCAAGTGGCGATCAAATGGCTGCACGCGGGTTTAAGTCAATCGGCAAGAGGGCGCTTTGCCCGCGAGCGCGAAAC
>JANNYA010000007.1:0-17345 GCA_031409855.1 Rhodanobacteraceae bacterium
ATCAGCGAGCGCGTATTCCATGGTGCGGCGCATGCCGTGTTCGTCAATAAAGCGCATATCAAAAATATCAATGCCGACATCATGCACTAGCGCGCGTTCGCCTTCGTCCACCGAGCGTATTCCGACTTGTTTGATCTGCCCGGGAAGTAGCATTTGCCCAAAACCGTCTAAATCGGTCAGCGGCTGCGGGCCAAAGCCACACAAGCACGCCACTGGCATGCCGTGCACATTGCCCGAGGGCGTAATGCCGGAGGTGTTGAAATCTGCGTGCGCATCAAGCCAAATCACGCGCAGCTTTTTATTGACTTCCTTGCAATAGCGCGCCACCGCACCGATCGAGCCGATCGCCAGGCAGTGATCGCCGCCCAGCATAATGGGCAAATGCTGCGCGCGCAGTTCGGCGATCATGCTGGCGTAGGCCAAGCGATTCCAAGCCACGACTTGTTCCAAATGCCGATAACCATCCACCGGTGGTAACCAAGGATTGAGCGGCCCAATCAGATTGCCGATGTCGTTTACAACCAGCCCACGTGCGCGCAAGGCCGCTTCCAGGCCTGCGACACGTAATGCTTCCGGGCCCATCGAGGCACCGCGATGCCCGGCACCAATGTCGGTGGGTAGGCCAATTAATGAAATAGGTTTAGGCATTGCCGCGATTCCTCAATTAAGCGAATGAACTTTTCGCCTTCTTTCGGGAAGCAGCGACACCGGGCGGACACGCCTACAGGCCTGATGTTGAGGCTATTTCAAGCTGAGTTGGCGGAGAGAGAGGGATTCGAACCCCCGGTGGATATGAACCCACAACGGTTTTCAAGACCGCCGCATTAAACCGCTCTGCCATCTCTCCAAATTAGGCTGCGAATGCTAACTGATGTGGCTGGCTAATCAAGGGGGCGGCGGTGGCTTGTTCATGGGCGCGGCGCATAGTCTAGCGACGATCTCCGCGACCGCGACCATGCCAAAACTAGCGGTGACAAAAACGGCAACGCCTAATCCACCCTCGCAATCAAGCTTGCCGCTGTCAGCGGCATTTTTTTCTAGGCGATTAAAACAAACGCCACCATCTGGGGCAGGGTAGCGCACGTTTTCTAAGGAATAGACGGCGCGTACACCAAAATAGCGTTTCGGATTGCGGGTGAAGTTAAACTCATCGCGCAGTTTTGCACGGGTTAGCGCCAATAGTTTGTCCTGTTCGGTGTTGCTCAGGTCTTTGATTCGGATCAGCGTTGGGTCCGAGCGCCCACCTGCAGCGCCGACCACGAGCAGCTTAATTTTATTGCGCTTGCAATAAGCGATCATCTCCACTTTGACGCGAAAGCTGTCACACGCGTCCAACACATAGTCATAGCCCTGCTGCAGATGCCGTTCAAGTGAGCCTGCCGTCACCATTTCCTGCACGGCATGCAGCTGCAGCGCCGGGTTAATCGCGAGCATGCGCTCGGCCAACACCGCTACTTTTGCGCGGCCGTAATTGCCCGCGAGCGCGTGCAGTTGGCGATTGCTATTGCTGACGCACACCTCATCACCATCGATCATGGTGATGCGCCCGACCCCAGATCGCGCCAAGGCCTCGGCCGCCCACGAGCCGACGCCACCCACGCCGACGATGCAAACGTGGGCCTGGGCCAGTCGCTCAGCCGCGTGATTGCCGTAGAGCTTGTTTATTGGGGCGAAAATAGGGTTCATTAATTTCTATAATTTACACAAAGGCAAAAAATTCGTGCGAGTTCTTTACAAAATGGTAGGTATTTGCTTATGGTCGCACCATGTTATTTGAGTCTAACCCAAGCACTGCTCTAGCAGGTTCGCGTGCCGCCTTTCGGGTTGCTGCGGCTTTGGGTCTAGGGTTGTTTGCGCTGGCGAGTATTGCCAGTGTTTTGCTGTATCTGATTGCGCGCAACAGTTTGTTTTCCGCTGCGCGGCATGAGGTTGTGCAGCTCGCCGAAGTCGCGGCAGTGCAGGTGAACGCGCAAGCACATAAGCAGATTCGTCGGGCCGAGCAAGCGGGCAGTGCCTTGCATTTGCAAACTCTAGCGCCGCTGGTGCAATTTCATAAAGCGACCAAGGACGCCATGTATGTCTACACCGCGATTTTGCAAAATGGCGAGGTGTATTTTGTCCTGGGCACGGACTATCTGTATCAACGGCCAGATGACACCTTGGCAATAGACCCGATCATGCATCGCTATGCAGGCAATGATCAGGATATTCGCATCGCCTTAGTCGAGCAGCGCGCCACCTCGAACAAAGTGCTGCAAAAGGAAACATTTCGCAGCTACTTAAGCGCCTACGCGCCATTTTGGGACGGCAAAAAATTTGAGGGCGTGGTCGGCGTTGATATTGATGCCGCCGCACTCGAACGGCGGCTAGCCAAGCTCAATTTTGGCCTTGCTATGGTGCTTTTGCTGAGCTTTTTAGCCTCACTCGCAGTGGCATTTGGCGTGCGTGTGTCGCGCCTACGTGCGCTGCAAAACCAGCGACTGCGCCAGGATTTGGAACGCTCTAGCGACTTAGCCGAGCGCAGCGGCAATATTGCGGCACTGGCAGCCGTGGTCGCGCATGAGTTCAGCCAGCATCTGACTGTGGCGAGTGGGCATATTGATCTCTCGCAAATTCTTAGCGGTTCTGATCGCGCGATTGAACTGGAATTTGCGCAAGATGCGATTGCGCGTGCGGGCGAGGCGGTGGAGCAAATGCGTGCGCTGGGTGGCTCTGCGTGGTCCAGTACGCGCGCGCATCGCGTCGATTTATTGATTAGCCATTCGGTCGAACGCCTTGAGCGTCGAGGTATCGGTGCAACTCGATTTGATGTCGCAGTCATGCCCATTACCCGCTATGTGCAAGTCGATGCGTTACGGGCGCAAGCGGCACTAGGGCATTTGTTGCGCAATGCGGCGCAGGCGGATGCAACGGGAATGGTTTCGGTGGTCGTGGTTAATGCGGTGGAATTGAGTGCTTGGCCCGATATTTTCCCCTGTTCGGATTTAGCGTGTTGTGTCGCAATTGTTATTTCCGATACTGGCTCAGGCATTACGCCTGAAACCATTGCGGCATTCGGTCGGCCGTTTTTCACGACCAAGGGCGCGGGCCATGGCCTAGGTTTTACCGTGGTGAAAAGTGTGATCAATGCCTTTGGCGGCGGCCTAAAATATCAACTAAGTGCTAGCGGAAGTCGATTCGCGCTGTTATTGCCGCGTACGATTGAGGATAGCGCCGATTTTGATGTGTTGCATGTGAAGGCTGGTGCGACGAACATGTGCGGTTAGCGTGCAAAATTTGGTGTTGACGTAAGCACCCAATTTTGTCAGTTTTGTGAGCCTAGGTTTTTAGCATCTGGCTTGCTTTTAACCCCCTAGGTTTTTAGCCCCTAGGTTTTTAGCCCAACATTTTAAAAAAGAGATCCCTATGTCCAGTACTCGCTATCGCTTGGTTACTCGCAGCGACTTTGACGGCTTGGTTTGTGCGGTACTGTTGAAAAAACTAGATTTGATCGATGAAATCGCTTTTGTACACCCCAAAGACATGCAGGACGGCAAAGTTGCCATTAGTGAGCGGGACATCACCGCCAACCTTCCCTATGTGCCAGGGGCGCACATGGTATTCGATCATCACGCCAGCGAGCTGACCCGCCTTGAAGATCAAGCAAACGCGATTCAGGCCTCGGGCAATCACGTCATTGACGCCACTGCCGCGTCAGCCGCGCGCGTGGTTTACCGGCACTTTGGCGGCAGCGACCGTTTTCCGAGTATCTCGGCGGAATTAATGCATGCCGTCGACCAAGCGGACTCAGCGCAATATTCGCTGGATGAAATTTTGTATCCGGAAAGCTGGGCATTGCTCAACTGCCTAATGGATGCGCGCACCGGTTTAGGGCGTTTTCGTGCTTTTAGAATTTCCAACTATCAATTGATGATGGATTTAATCGACTGCGTCGGGGATTACAGTATTGAGCGCATTTTGGCATTGCCGGATGTCGCGGAACGCGCCGAAGTGTTTGAGAACCATCGTGGCCCTGCCACGGTGCAGCTGCGCAAAGTCGCGACTGTGCATGGGCACTTGGTGGTGGCAGATTTTCGCGATCAAGCCGTTATTTTTGCCGCCAGCCGCTTTTTGCTCTATGCGCTGTACCCAGAAACCAGCATTTCCATCCACGTGCTGTGGGGGGTTAAGCAGCAAAACACGGTGTTTGCCATCGGTAAGTCCATTATCAACCGCGCCAGCAACACGCATGTCGGTAACTTATGTTTGAAATACGGCGGCGGTGGCCATGAAAATGCGGGCACCTGTCAAGTTGCTAATGAAGATGCTGAGCGTGTTTTGGCGGAGTTGATTGTGCAAATTACGGCGGATGGTTCCAGGCGATAACGGTTAGTTGTATTCAAGCGGCGCGGCCCCAAGAAAAAGTCGAGACGGTTAAGTACCTAAAAACCTAACTTTTTGTAACGTGGCTGCGCTGTGTCTGCTTTTATTGCATTTGTCAGCATCAAACTGTGGTCGCATACGTGCTTCTAAATTGTCTGCAATTCAATGCCCCGAACGCGCGGATTTCAAATTGTAGCGCTGCAAAATATTGATCGGCTGCTGCTGAAATCGATGTTGGGGATGCTTGAGCAACATTTGAGTGCGCACTGGGTTGAAACGGCGCTCGCACCCACTGCGATATTTGCCGACAGTGACCATGCAGAAGGCTATCAAGTGCTGAACGAGGCAGCTAAGCGCGGCATTTGCACCGTTGCAATAACGAACCGGGCGGTTTCACCCTGGAATTTTATGCTGCGCCGACCGGTGCAAACACGTGATGTTTTGGCGGTACTGAATAAAATCGATGCCGATCATGTCAGCGCCAAGGAAAAAGAGCAGCTGCAGTCTGCCTCGATCGAGCGCAATCGCGTTTTGGCGAACGCCAATGTGCTGGCGAAATCGCGCATCGGCCCGGCGCAGTCGGATGCGGAATTACTGCGTAAAGCTGGCGATCTTTACCAGTACTTGGCCGCGCGTGGGCCGAGGAAGATTGTTGATGTTCGCTTTTCGCCCGGACGCTCCGTTATGTTTAATCATGCGTTGGGAGAGTATTGCAGCGCAATTTTGTTGCCACAGCTGCTGCAATTGGCGCACCACCCAGTCATGGAAACCGCCCATGGCGATGGCCAAGCAAATGCTGAATGGGCAGTCGCCAAGCGCATGCTGTCAATTCGATCGATCGAAGACTTAACGTGGCAGGTCATCGCGCAACATTCCAATGGGGTGGCGCTGGCGGAGTTGAACGATACCCGATATTTAATGACACGCTTACCGCGTCTAACGGTACCTATGGCGGGTGCTGAGCTGAGCATGGCCAAGCTGCTCACGCGCACGCCCAGCAATGTACGCGACCTTGCACGCAGCGCTGATGTGCCGCTCACGCAGGCCATTAGTTTTTGCAATGCCGCCTACCTTTGCAATTTATTGCAAAACCCGACGGCACCTAGTTTGAGTTTTTCCGCAATTTTGAGTTCAGCAGCGTTGAAATTTAGCTAGAACCATTGCCGCGCGAATGCGTAAAACTTCACAGCGTCAGGGTACCATCGGCACTCGCAAACCAACGAAGGACTCTAGTTATGAATGACCAGGAAAAACATCAAGCATCCGATGTGCTCAATAAAATTCTTGAAATTGAATTGGCGGGCGTGGTGCGCTATACCCACTATTCGCTGATGATTTACGGCCACAATCGTATCCCCATCGTATCCTGGTTGAAGGGCAATGCCGATGAATCTTTGGCGCACGCCTACCGAGCCGGTGAACTGGTAACGCTGCTAGGTGGGCATCCGTCCTTGAAAATTGGCGCGCTGTTGGAAACCACTAAGCACGACATCGGCGATATTTTGCGCGAAAGCATGGAGCATGAAAAAACTGCCCTTGCGGCGTATTTTGAGCTGCTGAAATTGGTGACCGACAAGTCCGTGTTGCTCGAAGAATATGCCCGTGAAATGATCATGGGTGAGGAAATGCATCTGGATGAAGTCAATAAGATGCTGCGTAAGCCCGGTGATGTGCAGCCGTTTCACGCTTAAAAATAGCGGTTTGGATTAAGGTCGCGTCGCCCGATCATGGGCAAGCGCCTTTATTAAACAATGACCAAGGTAAATTATGAATAAAAGCAATATTTTTATCGCAGCATGCGTCGCATTATTCGGTCTGTCAGGGTGCGCACTTACAACTGAGAAAATTGAGATCCAATACGTTCCTCAGGCCAGTGTTTCGCAAATTCCGGGTGCAAGCGCCGTATCAGTCCAAGTTCAAGTAGCGGATCAACGACAGGATAAAAGCAAAGTCAGTAGTAAAAAGAACGGCTACGGCATGGAAATGGCACCGATTTTGGCGATTGAGGACGTCGCTGTCACTGTTCGTGTAGCTATCGAGACTGAGCTGAAAGCGCGTGGTTTTCGGCTGGGTTCGGATACCGCGCTAGTGCAAATCGCAGCCGACCTAACGCGCTTTTACAACGATCATAAAGTAGGCTTCTTTTCCGGCGACGCCGTTGCCGATCTAAATATGTCCATCACGGTAAAATCAAAGCAAGGCGCTGTGCTCTATACACGGCAATTGGTGGCACAAGGTATTGAAGCGAACACGCAACTGATGACCGGCAAGAACGCCAAGCGCGCACTTGACCTGGCCCTTGTGAACGGCATGAAAATGCTCTTCGACGACCAAGCATTTTTGACAGCGATGTTGAAAACAGGGTCAGCCCCCAAGTAAGAGCCGTTATAAGGAACGGATCCATGAATTACTTTATTGAGTGCGAATTGGAGGATGATGGCAGGTGGATAGCCGAAGTCCTCGGGTTGTCGGGAGTGCTCGCGTACGGTGAATCGAAAGAGGAGGCGATGGTCAAGGTTGAAGCACTTGCCCTTCGAGTTATAGCTGAACGGCTCGAACACGTGGAAAGTCGCGCCATAGCTCTGTCCATCGCCATTCCTGCTGCGGCATGAGCCAGTGGCCGTCGAAAAAGGCACGGATCGTCCTGGCGGCGCTTTTGAGGCTGGGATGGGAAATTAGGCGGACGCTTGTTCGGGTGGGGTGGAATGACCACACGTTTGCCTTTCACGACTCAGAAGAAATCGGGCCTCGGATGTTAGCGAGAATTGCCAAACATACGGGGCTTACTCCGAGTGACCTTTGAGCTAAAGCTATCCAAACGCAATCGGATACGACCCCAAAATTTTCAGCTGCCCGGCCAAATGCCCCATTTCGCCGAGTGCTGATTTCAAGGCATCGTCTTTAATATGCCCGGCAACATCTAGGAAAAATGCGTATTCCCATTTGCCGGTGCGCATCGGCCTGGATTCAATGCGGGTCATACTGACGCCCGCGCGTGCCAATGGGTCGAGCAGCTGATACAGCAAGCCTGGCTGATCCTTGCCGGCCAGCATCAAGCTAGTTTTATCGTGTCCAGACGGCTCGAATAATTTATGCCCCAGCACAACGAAGCGCGTGGTGTTATCGGGGCGATCCATCACGCTGCGGCGCAGAATTTTTAAGCCGTAAATTTGTGCCGCAGTTTCCGATGCAATCGCTGCAGCTTCGGGCGCATTGCGCGCGCGGCGCGCGGCTTCGGCGTTGCTGGAACAGGGGATTTTCTCGGCTTTCGGTAGGTTTTTCTTTAGCCACATTTTGCATTGGCCCAAGGATTGCGCATGCGAGTAAACCCGCTCGATCTTGCTTAAATCTTCGCCCGTGCTCATCAAATGCTGCTGGATGCTCAGCTCAATTTCACCGCAAATTTTTAGATTCGAGGTGACGAACATATCCTGCGTGTGATGTACCGATCCTTCGACCGAGTTTTCAATCGGCACCACGCCAAAATCGGCATTTTTTGCTTCTACTTCTTGAAACACTTCTTCAATCGAAGCCAAGGGCAGCACTTTCACCGAGTGACCAAAGTGTTTCAGCACCGCTGCTTGGCTAAAAGTGCCCTCCGGGCCCAAAAACGCGATGCGCAAGGGGTTTTGCTGCGCCAAACAGGCAGACATAATCTCGCGGAACACACGCACCAATTCGCCGTTCGACAGCGGTCCGGCATTGCGTTCGATCACCATGCGCAGCACTTGGCTTTCGCGTTCGGGCCGGTAGTAATCGATCGCTGCGGCCAGCGGGCCTTTCACTTGCCCCACGCGCCGCGCATAGCGCGCGCGCTCGGCGATTAAGGACTGAATCTGCTGATCGACATTATCAATGCGCTCGCGCAACTCAGGCAAGCTGAGCGGCGCGCGCTTGGGTGCGGCGGCGGCGCGTTTGACAATCGCGCGCACCGCTTTCGGCGTTTTCGCGACTTTGGCGGCTGGCGCTTTCTTGACCCGCACCTTTGCCTTAGGTTTAGCCTTTGCTGCGCGCTTGATCGGCCGCTGCAGCGGGTCATCGAGTAGTTCTGGATCGATTTCAGCATTGACTGCGGCTTTCATCGAACGCGGTTGTTTTAGTTTGGCTTTGGTTTTTGGCATCGGTTTAGCTCACCACCACTGGAATGGCGCTGAGTTTACTTTGCGCGATTTTGCCTTGCCAAAGTTGTGGGCCCGTTTCATGCACGGACGTGCCTAAACTATCGACCGCGACCGTGACCGGCATTTCTTCCACTTCAAATTCGTAAATCGCTTCCATACCTAAATCGGCAAAACCCACGACGCGCGAGGCTTTGATGGCTTTGCTGACCAAATACGCCGCGCCGCCTACGGCCATCAAATACACCGCTTTGTTGGCTTTAATCGCTGCGATGCCGCTCGGGCCACGTTCGGCTTTGCCAATCATGCCCACCAGCCCAGTTTGCTCCAGCATCTGCGCGGTAAATTTGTCCATGCGCGTGGCAGTAGTGGGTCCTGCTGGGCCAACGACTTCATCCCGCACCGGATCAACGGGGCCGACGTAATAAATCACGCGGTTGGTGAAATCCACCGGCAAGGTTTCACCGCGCGATAGCATTTCGGTCATGCGCTTATGTGCCGCGTCGCGCCCGGTCAGCAATTTACCGGACAGCAGCAGCACTTCGCCGGGCTTAAAGCTAGCAACTTCGGCTTTATCGAGCGTATCCAGATTGACCTTGCGCGCCTGACTGACGTCATAGGTTAGCGTTGGCCAATCGGCTAAATTCGGCGGGTCCAGCGTGACCGGCCCGGAACCATCGAGCGTGAAATGCGCATGCCGTGTCGCGGCGCAGTTGGGAATGATCGCGACCGGCAAATTCGCCGCGTGGCTTGGAAAATCGCGGATTTTAATGTCCAGCACCGTAGTTAGCCCGCCCAAACCCTGCGCACCAATGCCCAGTTCATTAATTTTTTGATACAGCTCAATGCGCAATTCCTCGATCCGGTTTTGCGGCCCGCGCGCAATCAGCTCTTGCATATCAATAGGCTCCATCAAGGATTCTTTCGCCAAAATCATGGCTTTTTCGCTGGTGCCACCAATGCCAATGCCGAGCATGCCCGGCGGGCACCAACCCGCGCCCATGGTCGGCACGGTTTTCATCACCCAATCCACAATCGAATCGCTGGGGTTGAGCATCACGAATTTGCTTTTCCCTTCCGAACCTCCGCCCTTGGCCGCCACAATCACATCGACAGTGTTACCTGGCACCACCTTCATCAACACACAGGCGGGCGTGTTGTCTTTGGTATTGATGCGCTTGCCCGCCGGATCACTGAGCACGCTGGCGCGCAGCTTGTTATCGGGGTGGTTATACGCACGCCGCACGCCTTCATTGACCATGTCCTCCACGCCCATGCTGGCATCCGGCCACTGCACGTCCATGCCGATTTCCAAAAACACCGAGACGATGCCGGTGTCCTGACAAATCGGCCGATGCCCCTCCGCGCACATGCGCGAATTGATCAAAATCTGCGCAATCGCATCTTTTGCCGCAGGCGATTGTTCCAAGTCATAGGCGCGACTCAGGTTTTTGATGTAATCGACCGGGTGGTAATAGCTGATGTATTGCAGCGCATCGGCAACGGATTGAATGAAATCGGCTTGTTTGATGGCGGTCATGGGCGTAGCAGTGGTGGCGGGTTGTGGTTTGAGTTTAGCGCGAGTGGCGGCTGTGCCAATCAATTTGTCAGGGTAATTCCTGCTTTAAAAAGTTTGACTGTGGAAAGCTAGCCAAACTTGTTGCACTAAAGATGGTTCATGCCGTTTATAAAAATTCAAATGCCGCTGCGTCGGGTTGTTGTGATCAGCGTTTTCGCTCTCGGCGCAATTTTGATTATTCTGGCACTGCTGCCTGGAATAATTTACTTTGCCGGGCTGTTCAACATCGATGGACGTCCCGATTTCGCCCAGACGTGTCAGTTGAATTCAGCGCAAAAGCTTGCGGTATGGCGCGAAATTGGCGAAAAAAGTCCATACGAGAATGGGATCGCAGTGCGCCCGATGAATCCGTGGATGTTCGTGGCACAGTTCCACTCTGCAACCTTGCGCAAACCCCACGCTGGTGAGCGCGCGGCGTGGTTTATCGCGCGAAACCACAACATGACCCACCTGGGAAATCGACGAATGGCTTGGTGGCATGTTTCTGGCGCCGCGTTAACGATTTGGTTGACGCGACATTGGACGGCAGAACAATTGCTTTGTAAGGCTAGTGAAATTCAAGCACAGCGAGTCAAGCGTTGAACACAAGCGTCTTAGAAGCCATCGTTCCAGCCACACGCGGAGCGAACAGATGTTTGTAAGTGCGCTTGGGCGCGTCAGAACATTTGTTGCGGCGGCGAAGTCGGCATTGCAAAGCCTGATGCGAACGATGGCGGCGAAATCGTACGGAACCTCGTTTCTTTAGATTTGTATAAAATTAGGTAGATCTTTCAAAGCGAATGTCAACCTCACGACGCCGCCAATAAAAAAATAGTGATTGTTCATGCGATGCTGCCATCTTCGAGTGCCTCTGAAACGCGGGTTTGAAGCACAGGAATAAGTTCTTTTTCAAACCATGGATTGCGTTTGAGCCAAAGATTATTACGTGGGCTTGGATGCGGTAAAGGGATTGTGTCGGCCCCCTTGTTTTGCCTGGGCAAAACGTTCGCGCCAAACTCGTTTTGCCAAGCCAAAACAGCCTCAGTGACCGAAGCGGCCTCATTCGCAAGGTGATAGGCCTGCGCATATTGGCCGATCACCAGGGTTAGCTTTAGATCCGTCAAATGCGACAACAACCCGGCCCGCCAGGCTGGCGCGCATTCTGAACGCGGTGGCAAATCGCCAGACTTAGCTGTTCCTGGGAAGCAAAAGCCCATTGGCAGGATGGCAACTTGCTTGGCGTCGTAAAACACCTCGCGCGAGACCCCCAACCAGGTGCGCAGCCGGTCACCACTGGCGTCGTTGAAGGGCAAACCCGTTTCGTGAACCTTCCTGCCCGGCGCTTGACCCGCAATCAAGATGCGCGCGGACGGATGCAGCTGAATGATCGGACGCGAGCCCAGAGGCAGGTGCGCAGCGCAAAGCGTGCAGGCACGGACTTCAGTGAGCAGTGATGCCAATATAGACATTCGATTCGATCTTCGTGGCTAGAGTTTGAAGCACGACAACCGACTTACCGACCGCCCTTTTGATTGCCTCGCGCAGACACCAAGACAGCGTGGATCGCAAAAATATTTCACTTTCGCCACAACAAATGCCAATGCAACAACATGAGCCAAAACAATCAGCGATATAGCTGAGTCTAAAAAAAGCCGTATTTGCTAGCTTTAAAAATAGCTGAGGCCAGACTAAAACCGCTCCGGATGCAACACCTCTGTCGACAGCGGCGTGATCGGCGCAGGCCCGCGCAGCCAGTGGGCATTGGACGCCCCTGCATCAAACACGTCAACGCGCGCCGTCGCCATGCGGGTGCCGTTGAACTGATAGCGCACTTCGCCGCCTGGGCTCAACACCAACGCCTTATGCGCACAATCTGGGCAAAAACCTAGCGCGGACTGCATCTGAACTGTCGCGCTATCGGTGTTATTGGACGTGCCCACGACCCAGCGCGGCTGATTCGCGCCGTCGTAAAAATACGCCACGTTAAACAAAATGTCGCCGAGCGTATAGACACCTAAACCCCAGCCAGGCTGAGTCGAGTCGTACCAATTGCCGGTGCGATCCAAAACCGGCGTTGCGGCGCTCAGCAAGGGCTGCAAAGGCTCGGAGCCGGTTCGGGTGCCTAATTGCCAATCCATTTGGCCGTGCTGCGCGTCGGTGAAATTTAAGCGCAATTGCCCAACCCGCGTTTCCACCGCGCGCTTTGCCACTGGGTCCCAAACAAAGCGGCTCATCGGCGCGCTCCATGGACGTGCATACGCACCCACAGCGACATACCAAGTCGGCGTGCCATCGTCTTGATAGGTAAACCAAGTGACAAAAAGCGTGGAGCCGACAAACTGCACATCAAAGCCGTGACCGCTGCGCGCCGGGTTGAACCACATGCCTTGCGCCGGTTGAATTTGCTTCGATGTCGCGTCGGCTGGATTCGAGCCCTGCGCAATTTCAACGGCGTTGTTTATACCGTCGCCATCACGGTCTAGGCCAATACGCTGCGCCAAACCCGCAGGCAAAGCAGTCCATGTTTGCGGGGCCTGGTTGCTAGCGAGTGCGAGCAGTTGCGCGACACTCAACGCTGTTTGCCCAGCGTCGCCAATAAACCGCTCGCTTGCCACGTTAAAGGCGTAGCTTTGCCGACCTTGCGCGACCACGAGATCGATTTTTTGAGCACGCGCCAAGGCCAGCAATTCATTTGCTCTTGCAGGCGGGTTGGCGGCTAGCACCGTCACCTGCGCGCCAACGGCGGCGTGGCTGTCTTTGGAAAGCGGTGCGGGCGCACTCAAAAGCGGGTTCGCATTACCAAAATCAGAGCCCGAAAACGCCATATTCAACGCGACCAAATCGGCAATGTCTTGATCGGAGCGTGGGCTAAAAAGGCTAGCCGAGAAAAAATTGGCAAGCGAATCCACCGTGCCGTCATGTGCGAAGCCGAATCCTGAAAGGCTTTCCGTGGAGGTGAATTCCATGCCGACTTTTTCATGCATATTGCGCGTTTGCGGCACTTTGATCGAAACATTGGTGAAGCCATCGGTGCTGACGACACCTAAGTGATTTTCGCCCAGCGGGCCAATCGGCAAACTGCCCATGCCCACCGAAAAGTTCAAGATCGGCGAACGGATCGGCCCATTTACCGCCAAGCCTGTGGGCAAGGTGTGGCAGCTGGCGCACTGAAATTGCGAGTCTAAAAAATTATTGGAATACAGCTGCAAGCCACGCTTGGCATTGCCGATACCGAGCGGCAAACCCACCATCGAAAAGCGCCCGCTGGTGCGCTGGCCGGTCAACGGCAGGGCTTCCGGCAAGCTGTTGTCAATGTTTCGGTACGGGTTCGGCGGGAAGGTGAGGCTGGCCAAAAAAGCTTTAAATGCCGCCATTTCCGCAGCGCTTAACTCGGCATCATCACCCAGCAAGCCAACAAACGCCGGGTTGAAGGCTTCAATGCCACGCCGGTCGCCACGCCAGTGCAGCGGTTCTTTGCCGATGATGTCTTGCAGGGTTTGCGTGGTCATCGGCCCTTTCATCGCGTGATAAGCGGTGCATGGCGCAACCAATGACGTCGCGCAGTTTTGATCGAACGGTGCCGGCGCCAGTGTTGGGTCGCCCAAATCCCAGCCGAGCTGATCCATGCGCGCATCGATATGGCACGAGCCACACGAGGCTTGGCCTAAACCCGAAGTGCGCTGGGTGTCGTACAAAAACGCACGGCCATTGCGAATCGCTTGCGGCAAAGGATTAAACACTGGCACGCGCGCGATTTCACTGCGCTGCGCGGTGTCAACCACCGAGAGTGATGCATCGAAATGATTCCAAACATAAAGCCTAGCCTTGGCTTCATCAAGCGCCAAACCGGCCGGGCCTGCGCCCACTCGAATCGGCGCGCCAACGCGTCGACCTTGGGCATCAATGGCGATCACGTTATTCGATCCCAAACCGGCGATCCAAGCCAATTCGCCATCGCCGCGCCAAACTAGTGCACGCGGATCGCCAACGGATTGATCGCGCGCTGCTTGTGGCTCGGTTTGCAAAATATATTTAAGGTGCGGATTCAAATCGACAACGCTGTTGCCACCGGTGTTAGCCGTCGAATTGCCAGCGGCGGCATTGGCAGCACTCACGCGCGCCAATTCCACCTTAACAAAGCGACCCTTGACATTAGGTTCATAACGAATTTCGTTGCTCGCATCGGTGCCAATCAGGGTAATTTCACCATCATTCGGTTTAACGCTGAGCGCCATGCCGATATTCATCAGGCCCGTGACATAGCGCACGCTCAAACTGGCCGTGTCGATCACCGCAATATCGCGATCCACCACATCCCAGCCCTGCACGCGTCCCGATGCACCGGCCAAATTACCAGAGACGAAGCGCGTCCAGTCATGCTGATTGTCGTCCATCCAGCGCCGATTCGCGTCGCGGCGCACGATTAAGGACACTTTCGGCGGTGTCGCGACCGGATTGAGCAGCGGATTAAAACCAGCGCCCGCATTTGGCGGTGGATTGATGCCGCCGTAAGGGCCGCGCACATCATTAACGACATTGGGTAAACGCGGGTCGGTGCGGCTAAAGCCGCCGAATAGCGCGGTGGTGGCGTTGCCCGATTCAAAGATCGCGGCGTATACCGTTTTGCCGTCTGGACTCACCGCCAGCGCGCGCGGGTCTTGCGCGTGAATCGCAATACTGCGCGGGCTGAGCGTCAG
The DNA here is from genome assembly GCA_031409855.1 of Rhodanobacteraceae bacterium. Taxonomy (GTDB): domain Bacteria; phylum Pseudomonadota; class Gammaproteobacteria; order Xanthomonadales; family SZUA-5; genus JANNYA01. The sequence goes on from JANNYA010000007.1 coordinate 14,736, forward strand.
ATCATTCAAATCAAACACGGCAATTTCATTGGCTTGCGAGCAGCTCACAAACGCTTTGCCAGCGGCGAAAACCACATCAAAAGGTTCATCATTCGTGGGCAGCGTCGTGCGAATTTGGCGCGTTGCTAAATCAATCACGCTCACTGAGTCGGAAATATGGTTCACCGCCCAAAGCTCGGAATTACTGCGAAAGCGCACGCTGACCGGATCAACGCCAACGAGCACATGCCCAATGGCAACCGGCGTGCCGGTGGCAACATCAAAAAGTTGCACGCGCTGATCCGCCGTGTGCGCCACCGCCAAAGTTTTGCGATCCGGGCTTAAATCCAGCGCATGAATTGGGTGATTTTCCCAGTTTACGTAGGGCAGATCGGCGGCGTTGGCGAAACTGGTCAGCATGGCAATTGCAACGATGCAAGTCGCTGTTTTCCTAAAGTTTTGCAGCATGCTGATTTCCAATTCGGGTTTATGCGCAGAGCCAAAAGCTTACTCGCGTGTGTGGCGGCTTGCGCGTCGCGGTAGGTAAATTTTGCAACTCACTAGACACGGTCACTGGGTAAGTTGGGAATGCACCGCGCACCCTGGCTTTTCGTGCACGATTTTGCGCAGAAACGATTCGACTTGATCGAGGTGATTCAGTGGCTGGCCGTGATCGCCTTCAACCGGGATGTGTTCGGCGGTGTAGCGAAATCCGGCACTTGCCAAGCGTTGGATCGCGCGCTCAGACATCATCGTCGATGGCCACATTTCATCGCGAGTCGCTGAGATCAGCAAAATCGGGCCATTGATCTTCTCGACCGAAATCGCAGCCGCCTGCGCCAGTGACGTTTGTGCCAGCATGATATTCATCACCTCGCCAATATCGCCTTTAACAAAATCCCACGTTGCCGACCAAGGCATAGGCACGAACGGCAGTGGCCTGCCATCCATTGCCCAAGATGAGGTGTTCATTGCTTGGGTGTGCGCTGGAAATACGGTGTCGCCCGGCATTAAGCCAATCACCGCGTCAATTTCCGGGTAGTGTGCGGCCAAAGCCAATGCAAGTTCACTGCCTTTCGAGCCGCCCAGCACGATGATGCAGCTTTTGCTCACGTGTGGATTTGCTTGCGCTGCCTTGATTGCTGCAAAAACCCCTTCCAGCGCAATTCGATCTAGGTTTTCGGGCGTGTTCGGCAACCCGAAATAGCCCAGAGCCAGCAGCGCATAGCCTTGCGTCTGAAAGCTTGCGCGCTGTTTGCCCCAGCGGCCACTGGCCCAGGAGTTCCCACCTTCGGCGCCACCGAGGCCGACAATGAGTGGCTGCTCGGCATTTGCAATCGACGCGCCGAGATAGAGTTTGCTGTCAACTTGACCGTAGCGCGCGGGCAAAGTTTGGGTGTCGAAACTTTCGACTTGGTACCAGATAAAAAGCACGGCGCACAGCACTAGTAGCGCCAGCAAGGCAAATATCCAAAGGAAAAAACGTTTGACGGATTTTAGTGAAATGACAGACATAAAGTTTCCTATTCCCAAGTGCAAGAACGCGCGACAGCCATGACGTTTTCAAAGCAGCAATGCTTTGCCGACTTTTTAGTAATTTAAAAAAGACAACATGTCTTGTATAGCGTACATAATGTCTTCCGAACATGTCAATAGTGGCTTATTTAACGGCCAAACGTGGCGTGTCCTACTATCTAACGAGCGATCGAAAATGAAGGCTGTTGACATCAAAGCACCCCTATTGTATTTTTTACCAGACAAATTATCTGGTAAACCTTACATGCCAACAACACCGTTAATTCGCATCGCAGTCGTTGCTGCTGGTTCACTTGTTTTTGGTATTTTGTTGAGCCAAAACGCTGGTAACTGGCCGATTCGCCCAGGCTTTTTAGGTTTTGGACTCATACTGTTAGGTGCCCTGGCCGTTCGCCGTTACTGGCAGGAATTAAAACTGGCCGCACCTGGATCGCCAGAACGCAGTCTTTGGATCGGCTTGAGCACTAACGCGATCATTGGCGGTCATTTATTAGGAATGCTTTGGAAAATCGGACCGAAAATGCAGTTGCACAGCCTGCAAACGCACGCGCTGGCGGGTGATAACTGGACTTTGGTGTTCGGCGCTGCGCTGGCGTGGTGGATCGCGCGCGACCCGGATCCACGGCAGGATGAAAGGGACCGTTGGATCGCCAACCAGGGCACGCACTGGGCGTACTACGCTTTAGTCATTATGTTGATCGCACTGTCGCTCATGCTTGGCTTTGGCATTGGTGCCAGCACCAAGCAAATGTCGCAACCACTGATTGCGCATTTATTGATTGGTGCGTTAATGTTTAGTTTCGCAGTTGCAAATGCCAGCCAGCTCTGTATTTACGCGCGTGATCAGCAGCGCCAGTCGGTCGAAGAATCGGACCTATGAGTGCAACGCCCATTGGCAACTATCTGCGCCGTTTGCGTTTTGATCACGGTGAACTATCGCAGGACACACTGGCGCGCTCGGTTGGCATCACGCGCCAAACCATCGTTGCGCTCGAAGGTGGGCACTACGCGCCGTCTTTGGAATTGGCGATGCGACTCGCCTTGTTTTTCAATAAACGCGTCGACGAGGTCTTTTTTTGGCGTGAGCTACCCGTG
>JANNYA010000008.1:0-5056 GCA_031409855.1 Rhodanobacteraceae bacterium
AATTGAGTCACAGAAGCTAAAAACCGCCCAGCGCTTGGCAAAAGAACTAGGATTGGAACTTCACCAACGACCGGAACTGGCCTAGAATTTGAAAACCACCTTTAATTAAATCAATAACTTACAGTTTTAGTTCATGGAGAGCAAAGCGAAGCAATCTCGCATTTCGGTCGCGGCGTGTTGAGATTGCTTCACTTCGTTCGCAATGACGGCCCCGTAGAATCCTAATTGCACCCAGTCAAAACTGGCTTGTCTCTTGCCTCAAGTGTCACCCAACCCGAGATACTCATGTCAACCACCCACTTCGGCTTTCGCGACGTTGAAAGCCACGAAAAAGCCAAGCTCGTAGGCGAAGTTTTTAGCTCCGTCGCCAGCAAATACGATGTTATGAATGACGTGATGAGTGCCGGCATGCATCGGCTTTGGAAGCGCCATTTCGTCGCTATCGCCAATATTCGTGCAGGCGATAAAATTCTGGATTTGGCGGGCGGCACGGGTGATATTGCCAAGCTTATGGCTGAGCGTGCCGGGGATAGCGGCCATGTGGTGCTGTCGGACATCAATCAAGCAATGCTGAGCGTCGGGCGGGATCGCATGCTCAACGAAGCCGCTTTTGGCCGCATTAGCTGCGCACAAATCAATGCGGAGGCCCTACCCTTTGCCGCGCGCCAGTTTGATTTGGTGACGATTGCCTTTGGCCTGCGCAACGTCACTGATAAAGCCAAAGCGCTGAGCGAGATGCATCGCGTGCTGAAAATCGGTGGAAAACTCATGGTCTTGGAGTTCTCAGAGCTGCGCATCAATGCGCTCAAACCGCTTTATGACGCGTACTCGTTCAAAATCCTGCCACGCATGGGCAAACTGATCGCGAATGATTCCGCGAGCTATCAATATCTGGCGGAGAGCATTCGTAAACATCCAAACCAAGAAGCGCTGGCAGAGATGATGCGCAGCGTCGGCTTTGCCCAGGTTAGCGTGCAAAATTTATTGGGCGGCATGGTGGCGATTCATACCGGCTATTCGGTTTGAAGCCACGCGGAAGGCACCCTACCTCCTGTTGAGGTTGAGGTTGAGTTTGCGCTGGAATGCGGCGCAATCGCGCAGATACAAATTGATTAAGCTCTGGTAAGGAATGCCTACGTCTTCGGAGATAGATTTGAAGTACGTGATCGACTCTTCGTCTAGCCGAATAGTAATTTGCTTCTTGAGCATACCTCGTTGAGTTCAGCCGCACGCTTTATACTTGCGCGCAAGATTTGCTTCGCCTTGGCAAAACGAATCAAACAAAAACTTCTTAGGTTATGACCCATGTCTAGCGACGCACTAACGCTTAACGCCCCGAAAAAGCTCTACATTAAAACCCACGGCTGCCAAATGAACGAGTATGACTCGGGCAAAATGGCGGACGTTTTGGGTGCTAGCCACGGTATGGTGTTGACCGAAAATGAGCTTGAAGCCGACGTAATTTTAATCAATACCTGCTCGATTCGCGAAAAAGCGCAAGAGAAAGTGTTCTCTCAACTTGGGCGGTGGCGCAAAATTAAAGCGGCGAATCCAGACGTGGTGATTGGCGTTGGTGGTTGTGTCGCCAGCCAAGAGGGCGAAGGCATTATCAAGCGCGCGCCCTATGTGGATTTGGTGTTTGGCCCGCAAACCCTGCATCGGCTGCCACAAATGCTGGATCAAACGCGCACCACGCACAAACCGGCGATTGATATTAGTTTCCCGGAAATTGAGAAATTCGACGCACTTCCGGCGGCAAAAGTTGAGGGCGTGACCGCGTTCGTTTCAATTATGGAAGGCTGCAGTAAGTATTGCAGCTATTGCGTCGTGCCCTATACGCGCGGCGAGGAAATTTCGCGACCGTTTGAGCAAGTGATGACCGAGATCGAGCAGTTGGCACAATCAGGCGTGCGGGAAGTCACCTTGCTTGGGCAAAACGTCAATGCCTATCGCGGCCCGATGGGCGCGGACGGTGTGGATGGCGAATGCGATTTAGGGCTGCTGATTCAATACATCTCGCGCGTGCCCGGCATCGGCCGAATTCGCTACACCACCTCGCACCCGAGCGAATTCAACGATAGTTTGGTGCAGGCCAATGCGGACGTGCCAGAACTGGCGAACCATCTGCATCTGCCAGTGCAATCGGGTTCGGATCGGGTGTTGCAAGCAAAGAAGCGGCCTTACACGGCGCTGGAATTCAAGCAAAAAATTCGTAAATTGCGCAAAGTTCGGCCAGGAATTGCGGTGTCGTCTGATTTCATTGTTGGCTTCCCAGGTGAAACCGACGCCGACTTTGAGGCGACCATGAAGCTAATTGAGGACGTGGTCTTCGATCAAAGCTACAGCTTCATCTATAGCCGCCGCCCCGGAACGCCAGCGGCGAATTTGCCCGACGAACTATCGATGGAAGTAAAAAAAGCGCGCTTGCTACGTTTGCAAACCCGTATCAACGAGATGTCGCAGGAAATTAGCCGAAGCATGCTGGGAACTACTCAGCGTATTTTGGTCGACCGTGCCGCACGCAAAAATACCGAAGAAATGAGCGGACGCACCGAAAACAACCGCGTCGTAAATTTTGCTGGCAGCCCGCGCTTACAGGGCCAGTTTGTCGATGTCGTGATTACCGAAACACGGCCGAATAGCTTGCGTGGACGGTTGCTGTTGGCGAAGTGGGTTTGGAAACACCGACGCGAGTGATTGAAAGTGTGCTAGTTGAGGCTTAATTTACTGGACTTCGGGGCAGCGATACGCCCCGAAGCCTATGCCTTGGCTATTCCTTCACCTCAATCGCCGCCGCTGTCGATTCTGCTTCGCGCGCCTGCACTTTGCGCTCATACATGCTGCTGGCAAAACTGCGTGGGCGCGCGAACAAGCCTGCGTTGGTGGCTTTGATGCGATAGCGGTATTCGCTGATGGAATCGGTGGCGGTGGTGTAGATAACGACACGATCTTCGCGTACTTCTTGATGCGCGGCAGCGTTGCCGGAGCTGGTAATTGCACTAGCTACGCCACCGTCACTAATCGCTTCAAAACCTCCCGGCAATAGATCAATCAGTGCAATATCCGCATGGCTCGTGTTGTCGATGCTGCGCAATTTGATCGCAACAGTCAGCTCCTCGCCTATTTTTAGCGGCCGCGTCAAGGCATTGCCCTGTGCATCGAAATAGGCTTTGCTGACTTCAATGCCGTTATTTTGCGTTTTCACCGCCAGGCTTTGATCAAAGCCCGCTTCGGTCATGGCATACCAAACTGCACCGCTACCGGCTTTAGAGATATTCAAAGACTTCGCTTGTTCGGTAAAGGCACCGGCATGCAGCCAACCTTGTGCGGCACCAAAATCCGTCAACGCACCGCTCGCGATTTTTTGCTTAAAAGCAATCGTGCTTGCGGGTGTGTTTTCCGCCGCGGCTTCCAGCGCCAACATGGTTAACGCGGACGACAACGTATTGTTAGTGCCTTCCACAATCGGCGCAATCAAACGTTCGTAGGTTTTGGGCAAAATCGCTTTCGCCTGTTGCGGGAATTGCTGATGCAGTAAGTACACATTGAGCGCGTCGGACACCGCTGGATCATAGTAATTCGCATAGCTATATGGCACCGCCTGTTGCGCATTCAGCGCTTTGACTGCGGCCTGGGCGCGGCTATCGGCGGGGCCACTGACCTTCAGCAGTTTCAAACTAGCCGCCAATAGCAAGGATGTCACGTCGGTGCGCTGACTTTCCGGCACGTTTTTGTCCAGCATTTCCTGAATTCCCGCAATTTCAGCGGTGGTGGTAATACCGGCGCGGGTGCGCACATAAACCGCTAAGGCACGGGTGCGCAGGCCGGATAGGTCATTCAACGAGGCGTCGTTCACCAGTGTTTTTAGATAGCGCTCGGTGGCGGGCCAAAGTGCCGCAGCGCGTTCCATTCGACGCGCTTTCGCTTCTTGAATCAGCAGACCGATGTAGGCCGAAACAAAAGCCTCTGAATTCGGCGATTGATTCCACAGGCCAAAGCCGCCTTCAGAATTTTGCCGGCTCGCAAGCTGACTGATGATTTGCTCAAACTCAAGCGCTACCTCGCCAGTGGCCGAAAGCGGCGTCAGTTCTGGATGCGTATTGACCACGAGCCGTGCAAACGCCTGGCTCGCCAGTTGTTCGCTACAGGCATATGGGAAATCATCCAGATAGCCGGCCAAGCCGCGCGCAAGCACGAGCGGAGTGGCACCGGCAACTAATTCACGACGGCTAAATTCCGGCCAAAGTACCCGCAAATCTTTCAATTCGGCACTGGCGGCATCAATGCGCCCAACCCGCAAAGAACTGACGAACGGCGTCGCTGGGCGCACGGATAGCTCGACCGTGCGTTTCGCGGTCAATACGCCTGCCGCTGCCACGACGCTGATTGCGGCACTGCCAAATTTTTGTTTCGCCCCACTATTGGCGGTTACGGCAAAGCGCAACACGCCCTCCCCGCCCGGCGCCAACTTGATCGTTTGCACGGCGTTGCTCACGCTCAAGCCCGGCGCCACATTCATCCGAACTTCAATGGCCTTTTCTACCAAGTCTGTTAGCTGCATTTCCGGTGTTTTTGGATAGCTGACATTGACGCTGGCGCTGAATTGATCGCCTGGGCTCAATGTTGTCGGCACGTTCGCCTGCAAAACGAAATCACCACGCACTTGCGCTTCACCGCGATAGGTTCCGATGCGCGCGGCGCTGACGGCCACCGCGAAAACTTTCAAGGTGCCGTTGAAGTACTCCGGTGGCGTGTAGCTAAACTGCGCCGTACTATTTACCCGCTGAATTCCAGACCAAAACACCGCTGGCTTGTCGGACTTACGTTTAAACGGATTCAAGTTTGAGCCCAGCAATTCCTCGTCGCCGCCACCGGGCGCGCTGGATTGCAATAAGCGCGAAAACTCGGGCAGGATCAAATCTAGAATTTGCGCAGTATCAACCTGCAAACGCCGTTTCGGGAAAAAAGTGTTGAGCGGATTGCCAAGCTGATAGCGAGCCACCTGCAAAATACCTTCGTCAACGGCAAACACCACCACATCCGCCTCGCCATCAGT
>JANNYA010000009.1:0-15562 GCA_031409855.1 Rhodanobacteraceae bacterium
TGGCACAAAACCCTTGCGGCTAGACTCAATTGTGCGTATGCTCACATTAAGTTACAGCGAGGAGTGGCTAAACCAGCGCACAATACACACATAAAATATAATAATAAGTAAGCTTTATTGTGTGATTAACGTCCTGGAAAAGGCAACTAATGTATGAGTGACAAAGTCCGTACGGCGCTTGCTGCCGCTGTAGTTCGAGTATTACGCCCGTTAGTACGTGCGGTACTGCGCAGTGGCATGTCGTATAAAGCGTTTAACGACCTGGTGAAATGGGTCTACGTTGACATTTCGATGAAAGAATTCACTATTCCTGGACGCAAGAACTCGAAAAGCCGGGTTGCGGTTTTGACCGGTTTAACCCGTCGAGAAGTGGATCGTTTGGTGCGCATGGCAGAGCCCAAAGAAGGTACGCCTGAGCGCTATAACCGCGCCGCGCGTGTACTTTCAGGCTGGTCGGAAGACCCGAAATTCCGGGGCAGTGACGACCAACCCGCTATTTTGCTTATTGAAGGTGAATCTGGATTTACCGAACTGGTGCGCATGTATTCGGGCAACCAACCCTATCGCGCGGTGCTTGATGAGTTGGTGCGGGTAGGCTCCGTGGAACGGGTGGACACTGATCACGTCAAGCTAGTCAAAGCCTATTACGAACCTGTGAGCGGCAAGCAAGAAGAAGAAAAACTCAATATTTTGGGTATTGCCACTGGGGACTTGCTGGAAACCATCGCCTACAACATCCGCAGAAGCGACGGGCCAGCATTTTACCAGCAAGAGATTTACGAACGGGTGCCGGTGTCAAAGCTGGAAGAAATGCGCGAGGCCATACGCAGGCATTGCGATCAGTTTGCCGTGAAAACGGATCGCATGCTGTACGCACAACTGGGTATTGATACCAATGCTGCGGGCCATAGCACTGATCGGCGCGCGGGCGTTGGCATTTATTATTTTGAAGCGGATTTAGAAGATGGCCAATAGGCCCAAACACTGCAGGAAGCTTTGCGAATGACAATCATAAATTTTTTCATAAATCGAAAAGTGCTACTTGCGATCACCTTTGCGGGCTTGACTGCAAACCACGCAAATGCTGCGGTAACCAGCGCGTTCGACGGCAATTGGTATGACCCTGAGACCATCGGGCAAGGCTTTATTTTTGAGACCTACCCGGACTCAAAAGGTCAACTATCGCTGGTGGTCATTCACCTAAGCTATAACGCCGACGGGAGCCCAACGTTTTTCACGGCGGCCGGGGAAATTACTACTCCGCTGATGACACTGCCATTGCTTAAACCTATTGCAGGAAGGCAAATCAGCCCTGGGGTTTTTGAGCCACCCCGATTTTTGCCCGCTGGAAAGTTAGAGCTGAGCTTTGATGGCTGTAATCTTGCGAACGCCACCGTGAAAATCGACGCTCAGACAACTACGCTGGACCCGAAGGCTATCGCACCGACATCGGCACCCACAGCACCTGTGGCGAAAGTGCGGGTAGGCACTGGCACCTTCAGACTTCAGCGCTTAGGTGCCTCGACTCAGGCGAAACGCTGTACGGGCGGGCTTTCTGACAATACTTTCGCCGGACAAAGCGCTGAAGGCTTTGAGCAATTTATCAGCACGCCGCAGTTCGGGGCTCGAGCCGTATTCGAAAAGCGCCCGGATGCGAGCGATTTTCGCCTGGAATTACGCGACTTGCCGGTAGGTTCTTACAGCTTGGCGCTACCTAATGGCGCAAACCAACCATTCAACGCGCTTCCGTTTGGTAACGGCACCAAAGCAGAGCTGCATTATCGTAGTCCTGCGCTCGCTGGTTTTGCGCCCCTGCTCGACTTTGAGGTCATTGGAAAAAGTTTTTCAGTGCAGGGGATTGATCGCAATAATATGGAAATACGCCAAACATTTACTTTAACAACGCAGCTTGGGGCTTTTGGATTCACCAACGGGGCGGCAAGTGCGGCGTTATCGGTCAATGAGCGTTTTAGTTTGGCACAGGTTCGTGGGCAAGCGACGCGGGCCAATTCAAATTTCATTCTCGATACACAGTTTGATAGAAGCACGACCTCGGAGGAGTTCAAAGTCTTCGTCGAAGGTGCAGAACCCGGAACTTACGATGTTTTTATTGATAACGTGCGACGGGGATCTCTTACGGTCAAAAATCAACCCGATTTTCGCGCTGCGGGCGAAATCTATTTTAGATCCCCAGCGACGGTCGGCAGCTATCCGCTTGATTTTGACCCGCGTGGCGTTTCCATCGAACTCCGGCGTGGTGGCGTTATCGAGTATGGCGCGACGCTGCGCGAATAATCGCTTTTAAATTATTACTAACGCGGTCGGCCGACCTAGTAAGTAGCCCTGCAATTCGTCACAGCCCAACGCGCAAAGCACGTCGCGTTGGGCGGCTGTTTCGATGCCTTCCGCAAGAACTTTTAAGTCAAGTGCGTGCGCCATGCGGATCATTGCTTCAACCATCGCCCGGCTTTTCTGATTTATGGCGATTTCCACAATGAAACTGCGGTCAATCTTGATTCGATCAATTGGCAGACGCTGAATGTGTGCCAGCGCCGAGTAGCCCGTGCCGAAATCATCTAAGGCTAAGCCGATGCCTAAATCACGTAATGAATTCAGCACCGTTGTTAAGCGCTCATCTTTGCTTGCAGCGACACCTTCAGTAATTTCCAGTTCTAGCCGCTTAGGATCAAAGCCGCTTTCAGCCAAGGCCCGGCGCACATCTTCAACCAGAGTCATTCGATCCAGCTGTAAAGCCGACAAATTAACGCAAAGACGCTGATCGGCGGGTAACGCCTCCTGTGCTAGTTTGAGTGCGCGGCGCAGTACGTGGTGGCTGAGTTCGTGAATTAGGCCCGAGCTTTCAGCAATTGGAACAAATTTTTCCGGCGATACATCCCCTAGCTCTTGATCGTGCCAACGAGCCAGTGCCTCGACACCGGTCTGTACGCCTGAGCTTGCCAAAATAATCGGCTGAAACAAAACATCTATTTCGCCGGCTCGAATCGCTCGTCTCAAACCGCGTTCAATTGCAACGTGCTCGCGCGCACGCACGCTCATTGTTGGCGCGAAAAACGCATACTGATTACGGCCACGATCTTTTGCCCGAAACATCGCGGTATCGGCGCTTTGCAATAATTCGACGACGTCGCTGCCGTCGTTAGGAGAAATGGCCACGCCGACGCTGGCACTCGTCGACGCTTCTGTTTGGTTAACTAGAAAAGGCTGAGAAACACGCTCCAAAATCTCCCGACAAACTTGCGCCAAGGTAATCATATCGAGCTGCAAACCTTCATGCCCTACCGCAATGAATTCGTCGCCACCGACGCGCGAAACCATAGAAAATTGCGTCATTGCGCGTAAACGCTCAGCCAGCTGAATCAACATGGAATCCCCGAAAGGATGCCCATGTGAATCATTCGCGCGCTTAAAATTATCTAAATCAATGAAAAATACAGCGACGGATCCGAAACCCTTGCCGGCGGTGAAACCCAAACGACGTTCTAAGGAACTAATCAGTAATCGCCTGTTTGGCAATGCCGTAAGCGGGTCAAAAAACGCCACACTTTGCAGTTGCGCGTTGCTTTGATGTAGCTCAGATGTTCGCTCGCGTAAGCGCCGCTCCAACTCTTGATTGCCGCGGCTAAGTTCGCCTTGAATATCAGTCAACACCGTCAAATCACGAATAATGCCGAGTAAATAGGTTTTCCCAGAAATTTTGACGAGTGTTTTTTTGGTTTCGATAACGCGGTGTTCGCCATCAAGATTGGTGTGCTGCTCCAAATTGACGTTGCTTCCGCCGAATTGCAACACTTCGTCATCTTTCGCCCAAAACACGCGCGCTTCCGGCGCCGGTGAAATGTCAAAATCGCTTTTTCCGATTAGCCACTGACGGTCCCTGCCTACCAGCGCGCAAAAAGCCTGGTTAACATAAACCCAACGGTGGTCAGCGTTTTTGACAAAAACCGGATCGGGAATGGCGTCCAAAATCAGGCTAAAAGCAGCACTTCTCGCTGCTCCATAAGCGTGTTTCGACTGGTTGTGATTGGGCGCATTGGACATAGTACGAGCATCAGGATTTAGCGCGTGCTGTCAACTGCTGCAAGTGAAAGAAACTTCCAAAGCGCTTCGCAAGCTAGCCGACTTAGGCAGATGGCTAAGCTAGTATTAGGAATGAATAACTCACCGCAAAGCGCAGCCACTGCGCACTCGCCGAAAACGGACTACTGGCTACTGCCGTTGTTAGCAATCGCCTGCGTTTTAGCGTGGGACACGCAGCTGTTGACGCCGCTCAAGATTTTGGTGGTATTTTTTCATGAAGGCTCGCATGCGCTAGCAACGCTGCTTACCGGTGGCAGCGTTCTCTCGATGCACATCGTGCCAAACCAAGGCGGTGCGGTGCAGTCCATGGGCGGCTGGCCGATCGTGATTATTTCGGCAGGCTATTTGGGCTCCTTGCTTTGGGGCGCGTTGATCCTAATTTTGGCGGCGCGCTCCAGTGCTGATCACTGGATTATGGCAATGCTTGGCATTGGCATGCTGTTATTGACCGCGTTCTATGTGCGCAATCTTTACGGCGTTGGTTTTGGGCTGCTGGGTGGCGTCAGCGCGCTGGCCAGCGCTAAATTTTTAAGCACATGGATCAATGATCTAATTCTTAAACTGATTGGCGTGGTGACCATGCTTTATGTGCCGATGGATATTTTCTCCGACACGCTCGCACGTTCCGAGCTGCGCTCAGATGCCCGCATTTTGGCTGAATACTTAGGTGGCACCACCATGTTTTGGGGCGCGCTTTGGCTACTTATTTCTGCGGTCGTTATTCCAGCAGCGCTCTATTTGGGACTTAAGCCGCGCAAAGCCCGCTTTAAGAGCGAAATTAAGCCCTAGCTGCCAAATCCAGCAGCGCCTGCCCATACAAACGCTGCGCGGTCCAATCATCTTGAGCAACCGCGCCTAGCGAGCGATAGAACTGCAACGCTGGCTCGTTCCAATCCAGCACCGCCCATTCAAAGCGGCCACAACCCAACGCAACTGCACGTTGGGCAACGCTGGCAATCAGTTTTAGCCCAACGCCCAAACCGCGCGCGGATTCATGCACGTATAAATCTTCCAGATAGATTCCTGGCACGGCTAAAAAAGTGCTGTAGTTTTGAAAATACAGCGCGAACCCCTGCGCCGTGCCGTCAACTTCCGCAATCAACACTTCGGCGCAGGGTTTGCTACCAAATAGCGTCTGGCTTAGCTTTTCTTCGGTAGCCGAAACGCGATCCAGCAACTTTTCATAGTCCGCAAGTTCGCGAATAAAGCCCAAGATCAAAGCCGAATCGCCGGCATTGGCGGCGCGAATGACTACTGCGCTATTCATGCCAGCGCCGCCGTCAGTTCCGCGATCAAATCGCTTACGTCTTCAACGCCAACGCTCAAACGAATCAAACCGTCGCTCATGCCCAATTCGGCGCGCTTTTCCGCCGGTATCGAGGCGTGCGTCATAATCGCAGGATGCTCGATCAAACTTTCGACGCCGCCCAGGCTTTCCGCCAGCGCAAACAGCTCGCAGCGTTCCAACATCTTAGTTGCCGCCGCCAGTCCACCTTTGACGACGACTGAGATAATGCCGCCAAAACCCGACATTTGCGCCTTGGCCAGCGCGTGCTGCGGATGGCTTGCTAAACCTGGATAAATCACCTTTTCTACCGCCGGATGCGCTTCCAGAAAGCGCGCGATTTCGAGCGCGTTTTGGCAGGTGCGCTCGACCCGCAAATGCAGCGTTTTCAAGCCGCGTAGCGCCAGAAAGCTGTCAAACGGGCCCTGCACCGCGCCGACCGCGTTTTGCAGGAAGCTTAATTGCTGTGCAATCTCAGCATTCGCCGTCACCAAAACCCCACCCACGATATCCGAGTGACCATTTAGATATTTCGTCGCCGAATGCAGCACGATATCGCAACCCAGCTCGATTGGGCGCTGCAACATCGGCGACGCAAAAGTATTGTCAACCACGGTGGTCAAACCATGCGCCTTGCCGATCCGCGCCACCTCGGTCAAATCCACCAATTTCAGCATCGGATTGGTCGGCGTCTCGACCCAAATCATTTTAGTGTTGGGCTGAATTGCCGCTGCAATCGCGCCTGGCTGGGTCATATCGATAAAGCTAAACTGCAATCCCGCCGAGCGCTTACGCACTTTGTCGAAGAGGCGAAACGTGCCGCCGTACAGATCGTCCATCGCGATCACATGCGCCCCGCTGTCCAGCATTTCCAGCACCGTTGCCGCCGCCGCTAGGCCGGAGGCAAACGCAAAGCCATGTGTGCCTGATTCTAGTGCTGCAACACAGCGTTCATAGGCATTGCGCGTCGGGTTTTGCGTACGGCTGTACTCATAGCCCTGATGTACGCCGGGGCTTTTTTGTACATAAGTACTCGTCGCATAAATAGGCGTCATAATGGCACCCGTCGATGGATCTGGGCTTTGCCCGGCATGAATCGCTTTAGTGCCTAAGCCGTGTTGGCTCAGTTTTGTGTTTGAGTCAGTCATCGCTGTGCGCCGATCAAAAAAGTTAGAGCGCAAGCGTGCCACAGAATGCTGCACATTTCTTTTTGAGATTATTTTGGCGTCAGGCGTTCGTTATAGCTAGGCGCAAACACGACTCAACGTTACTGACGCTTTGCGCGCGCCAAACGCTTGTGTTCGCGCGCTGCGGCACGTAACTCGCGCATGGTGCCTTTCTGGCGCTCAAATTTGCCCAGGCCGCAGCTGGCACCGGAGTTTCCAAATGGCTCAAATACTTTGATGATATCCAGATCACACAGCTGCGATCCGTGGCTTTCGTAACTAAACGCTTCGTTAAATCCTAAGCTTGGGCAACTGAAATCAAGCGTGTTTTTCCAAACACTGCCATCGCGCAGTTGAAACAAAATCGTTTGATCGTCTAAAACCGCAGTGCTGCGCAGCGTGTGGGTAGTAAGGCAATCGCGCGTGTTTGACGCGGGCGTTTCGACGACCACAAGCGTTTCCATTACTACAGGCGCTTCTATTGCCGCTGTTTGCGTTACCGGAGTTTGCGTTACCGGAGTTTGGGTTGCAGCTAAGGCTGCAATAACTGCCCATGAAATAATCATGGCGGAATTTCCTTTTATTTTCGACGTGGATACGTCAAGCACAAGAATACGACTTAAAAACGGGTGTTTGCGCTGAATGCAAAGGGCGACCTCGAAACGCCACCACGACCTTTTTTATTTCAAACAAACTACCCGATCGTTCGAACGCGCATCACCATCACCGTAATATCGTCACTTTGCTCTGCACCCTTGGCATGCGTGCGTACGCTTTCAATGCAGGCATTGGTGAGTGCAGGCATCGGGTCAAGCGCGTGCTGGAGCAAGAATGCGCGTAGCGCATCGTCGCCGTACTCGTTGTAGTCAGGATCCATGGCTTCATTGATGCCATCGGTGTAGAGATACAGCACGTCGGCAAATTTTAAAGTGATATTCGCGTTGACAAATTCCATACCCACTTGCGCGCCCAGCGGCACCATCAGCGCTTCATCCAGGGCGATCACCGACTTAGCACGCACCACATAAGGCTCGTTGTGGCCAGCATTGCTGTATTGCAAAACACCATCGCGACGGTTGTAAAGGGCGACAAATGCGGTCACGAACATGGCGGCGTCGTTGTCATGCGACAGTTCGTCATTGGCGCGTCGCAGCGCCTCGGCAGGATCGCTTTCAGCACCTAAGTAGGCGCGAATCAGAGTCATCGCCTTAGCCATTAACAGCGCGGCGGGAATGCCTTTGCCGGATACATCCGCCATCACCAGGCCGATGCGATCTTCATCGACCCAGAAAAAGTCGTAAAAATCACCGCCCACCATTTTTGCTGGAATCAGCTTGGCGTAAAGCTCAATCCCCGTCTTTTTCGGGTCGGGGAAGTTTTGCGGCAGCATGCCCATTTGGATCGATTGCGCAAAGCGCAGCGCTTCTTCCAATTTGCGACGTTCGTTTGCCGATTGATTCAGCCGTTCACGCTCAATTGCAATCTGCGCCTGCACCGCCAGGGCGTTCAGCATCGCGACGTCGTCGTCATCAAAAGGGTGGTTATCGGTCGGGTTTAGCGCCTGCAGCACACCGAGCACGCCGCCTTTACTGTCGGGAATTGGCACCGCTAAGATCGCGCGCGTCTTAAAGCCGGATTTTTTGTCGAAGCTGTCATCAAAGTCTGGATCTTGACTCGGATTGTCGACATTCGCCGTGATGCCGGTGCGCACCACGCGCCCGGCAATCCCTTTGCCCGCTGAGATCACGATCTCCTCGCCCGCCTGCAAGCCTTCAGCGACCAGGCCGGTCAGGGTACTTTTGACTTTGTCGTATAAAAATAGACTAGACCGCTCAGCACGCATCACCGTCGTTGTTTTACCAACGATTATCGGCAATAAATTGTCGATACCAATATTCGACCCTAGCACGCGCGATACATTCAGCAGGGCATTGACGTTGCTCAACTGGCGCCCGAGCTGGCGTAGTGAAGTGTCGCGTTTGCTTGCCCACCAGAGCGAAATTCCGGTCAGTATCGCCAACAGCACACCCACGAGCATGGCAATCCAAGCGGCCTGGCGCATGGGCGCAAGGCGCTTTTCAAAATTCGCCAAGCTCAAATCAACGCCAACCACGCCACTAAACTGCCCGGCTTTGTTCTTGAATGGCGCGTATGCGCTAATAAAGGTGCCCCATTCATCGGTGTAGGGTTCGGTTGAAGTCAACGCCAGCTTCTGGCGTACCGCAGTTTTAAGCTCCTCCGGCGCATCGTCGTAACTGGTCAGCGCGGTTGTGTCCAGCGGGTCTTCGGGCACGTCGGTGTCCAATACGAGAAAGAACTGATCTTTGTATTCAATGACGGTATAGGCATAGGCCAAATCGGCATCCGCCGCCGTCATTTCCAGTAAAATTTGATTCGCAGATTGATAGTCCGGGCTGGAATTGAGCGCGTCTTCGCGAAAGCGGTCATGCACATCGCCATCAATGCGGTTTGCTGCCAGGGTGGCGGCGCGCTGCAGGCCCAAACGAATTTCGCCCATCATCGCAAGCTGCGCTTGGTGATACATAAACCAAGCGATGCCACAGGTGGTAACCAGCACCAGAATCGCGGCACCCAGGCTGGACAACAAAGGTGACACTTTGGGCGGGCGCGCTCGAAGTTCGATAATTTGTTCGCTATCCACATGCACCCCCGTTCGGCAATTTAGGGTAGAGCATAACGCTCAATTGCCGCGCTCAATGTAAAACCTGCGCCGATTTAATCGGGGTGCCGTACACGCGAAATTGTCCCGCGTTACCATCTAATACCGGGGCCAACTATTTTTAAGCCGTAAATTTATGACTTTATCTGACCTTTCCGTAAAACGCCCGGTGTTGGCGGTAGTGATGAGCGTGCTGCTGGTTGCGCTGGGCGCATTGGCGTTTCGGGTGCTGCCGCTGCGCGAAGTTCCCGATATCGATCCGCCGGTGGTGAACGTGGAAACCAGCTATCGCGGCGCACCCGCGCAAGTGGTGGAAAGTCGAATCACCCAAATTCTAGAAGACGCGGTTGCCGGTATTTCCGGTATCGAGTTGCTTTCCTCTGTTTCCAGCAACGGCCGCTCCTCAATTACGATCGAGTTTAGTTTGAACCGCGAGATTGATTCAGCCGCGAATGATGTGCGTGATGCGATTTCGCGCACGGTCGCACTGCTGCCCCTGGAAGCCGATGCGCCGCAAGTGGCGAAAGTGGACGGCGATGCCGATGTCATGATCTGGCTGAACTTGGCCAGCACCGAGCTAGATTCGCTGGAACTGGCGGACTATGTGGATCGCTTTTTACTAGATCGTTTGAGCACGATTGATGGCGTAGCGCGCGTAATGATGGCGGGCGCGCCGCGTTTTGCGATGCGCATTTGGCTTAAAAATGACGAGCTTGCGGCGCGTGGTTTGACCGTAAGTGATGTGGTTGCGGCACTGCAACGGGAGAATGTTGAGCTACCGGCGGGGCGCATTGAGTCCGCCGAGCGTGATTTTACCGTGCGCATTCCGCGCGCTTATAAGACCGCAGACGATTTTGCCAACATGGTGATACGCAAAAGCAGCGATGGCCATTTGTTGCGCTTAAGCGAAGTCGCCCGAGTGGAGCTGGGCGCGCTGGAAAAGCGCGCCTATTTTCGTGGTAATGGCCAGCCGCAAGTGGGCTTGGGCATCATTAAGCAAAGCACCGCGAACGCACTGGATGTATCGCGCGCTGTCAAGGCGCAGATTACCGTGATCGAACGCGACTTACCCGCTGGAACGAAGGTGGTGCTGGCGGTGGATACCAGTGAATTTATCGAGGCGGCGGTAAACGAAGTGTATTTCACCCTGAGCATCACGATTTTGCTGGTGGTGGCGGTGATCTATCTATTTTTGGGCTCTTGGCGGGCGGCATTGATTCCAGCCGTCACGGTGCCCGTGTGCGTGATGACCAGTTTCATATTTTTGGCGGCCTTTGGCTTCTCAATTAACTTGCTGACCCTGCTGGCGCTGATCTTATCAATCGGCTTGGTGGTGGATGATGCGATTGTGGTGTTGGAAAACTGTCAACGGCGCATTGACGAAGAAAATGAAACGCCGCTAATTGCCGCCTATCGCGGTACCCGGCAAGTGGGCTTTGCCGTGATGGCCACCACTGCGGTGCTGATCGCGGTGTTCGTGCCGATCGCTTTTATGGAAGGCAATTTGGGACGATTGTTTCGTGAGCTTGCGGTGGCGATTGCCTCTGCCGTCGCGGTAAGCGCTTTCGTAGCGCTATCACTTTCGCCAGCGATGTGCGCGGCGCTATTGCGACCACACGCGCTGGATAAAACCGAACACGGACGCGGTGGATTGAGCGGTTGGATTGAGGCGCGAAATGCGCAAATTAGCACCGCGTATCGGCGGTTCCTACAAAGACATTTGGGGAAAATCGGCCTCAGTGTCGGCGTTTTAGCTGTGTCGATGCTGAGTATCGTAGGACTTGCCCAAGTCATTCCGAGCGAATTGGCGCCGGCGGAAGATCGCGGACTATTTTTCGTTTCGCTGAATGGCCCTGAAGGTGCAGGCTTTGACTACACCGTGCGGCAATTGGCTGAAGTTGAAAAGCGCCTGTTGCGCTATGTTGAGGACGGTAAAATTGCGCGCGTGAACACGCGCGCGCCGCGTGGCTTTGGCGGTGCGAGCAGTGAGGAGTTTCAGGCAGCACAAGCGGTGGTGGTAATGCCGAACTGGAGTGCGCGTACCGACAGCACCCAGGAAGTAATGGAGCAAGTCACCAAAGATATTTCCAGTATTCCAGGCGTGCAGGGCTTTCCCCAAATGCGCCAAGGTTTTGGCCGTGGCTTTGGCCAACCAGTGCAGTTCGTGTTGCTCGGGCAAACCTATGAAGAGCTGGCTAAATGGCGCGACTTACTCTTACCCGAGCTGCAAAAAATGCCGCAGCTCATGGGCGTGGACCATGATTACAAAGACACGCGGCCGCAGATTAGAGTCGATATTGATCGCAACCGCGCCGCCGATTTAGGCATCAGCCAGCAAGAAATCGCCAGCACCTTGGACACCATGCTGGGCTCACGCCGGGTGGGAACCTTTGTCAAAGACGGCGAGGAATACGATGTGGTTTTGCAGGCCGAACGCGACGACCGCAAAAGTTCTACCGATGTCACTGGCTTGTTTTTGCGTCCGAGCGGTGCGCAAAGTCAAGGTGCGCTCGTGCCATTGGCAAGTGTAGTCAGCTTAAGCGAACGTGCGGAAGCGTCGAATCTCAACCGTTTTAACCGCCTGCGGGCGCTGACAATTTCCGCCCGCATTGCACCGGGTGCGACGCTCGGCCCGGCATTAGATGCCGTCGAAGCGGCGGCCAAGCGCGTGTTGCCGCCCCAGGCCCGCTTTGACTACAAAGGTGACTCGCGTGAGTTAAAGCGTTCAGGCAGCGCGGTATTTTTGACGTTTGCGCTGGCGCTGCTGGTGGTGTATCTGGTGCTCGCTGGGCAGTTTGAAAGCTTCATCCACCCGGCGGTGATCATGCTGACCGTGCCATTAGCACTCGCTGGCGCGATGATTGGCCTGTACTTGCTGGGCTCTAGCTTAAATCTTTACAGTCAAATAGGCATGGTGATGTTGGTGGGCTTGGCCGCGAAAAATGGCATCCTCATTGTTGAATTTGCCAACCAACTCAGGGATTCAGGTTTGAGTGTTATTGAGGCCACGATTGAAGCGTCAGTAGTGCGCATGCGGCCGATTTTAATGACCAGCGTAGCGACAGTTGCAGGCGCTTTACCGTTGGTATTCGCGCACGGCGCGGGCGCGCAGAGCCGCTATACGATTGGCATCGTGATCGTTTTCGGCGTCACCATTTCGACGCAGCTTTCGTTGTTTGTGGTGCCCACTTTGTATGCGAAAGTAGCCGCGCTAACGCGTTCACCGGGTGCGCGGGCGCGTGAGATTGCTGCCGCAGAATTATTGTCTGACCCGCACGTAGCGCGTGACGCCTGATAGACTTTAAGCATCTATAAGGTCTAATTCCGTGTCGATGCGCATCCGAACCCGAGTCACCGAAAGAATTTCGCAAAATAGTGCTGCCGAACGCATCGGCGGGCTCGAACCCGCGTGCCTGGTGGCGATTGCCGGGCCACTGCTGGGCACACGTGTTGAACTAGACGGCGCACCGCTCACCATTGGGCGCTCGTCCGAGTCCGGCTTGACCATTCCGCACGCCAGCGTATCGCGGCACCACTGCCGCGTGATTCGCGATAACCGAATTTATGTGCTGGAAGACTTGGGCTCGACCAATAAAACCTTCGTCAACGGCTTGGCGATTGAGCGCACCCAGCTTGCCGATGGTGATCGCATCAAACTGGGCGACAGCGTATTCAAGTTTTTTGAATTGGGCAGTGTCGAGGCAGACTACCAAAAGCAGCTGGTTGATTTGGCGGTGATGGATGAATTAACCGGCATTTCCAACCGCAGGCACTTTTTGGCACTGATTAGCCAGGAAATTGCCGAAGCGCGTCGGCAAAATATGAGTTTGGCGTTGGTGATCGCGGATTTGGATCATTTCAAGCCGATCAACGACGCGCACGGGCATTTAGACGGTGATTTGGTACTGAAGCGTTTCGCCGAGATTTTGGTACACGAATTGCCGCCGCTGGGCTTAGCCGGGCGTTTAGGTGGCGAAGAATTTGGCGTGTTATTGCCGGAAGTCTCCGTCGCCCAGGCGATCGCCTACGCCGAAAGCACGCGCAAACACACGGAACGCACCGCGCACCAGCTCAGTAAAGCCCAAGTAACCGTCACCGCGAGCTTTGGCGTTGCCATGCTCAACGATGCGATGCAAGAACCGTCCGCACTGATGCGTGCGGCGGACGCGAAACTTTATGAAGCAAAAGGCGCAGGCCGTAATCGCGTCGCTCTTTAAAACGCAACGCTGCATGAAAAGAAATCGTAGAAAGGTAATCGCAACAAATGAGTAAAATGGACTGCAGCCCTGATAAGAAAATAGCCGAGCGCCGCGCGGTTGTGCTGGTCTCTGGCGGCATGGATTCCGCAGTAACGTTGGCATTGGCTAAGGAACGCGGCTTTGTACCCTATGCCTTGAGCATCGACTATCAACAGCGCCACCGCGCCGAATTGGACGCCGCGCGCAACAATGCCATCGGCTTAGGCGCGGTGCAGCATAAATGTGTACCGGTTGATTTGCGCAGTTTGGGCGGCTCGGCACTCACGCAAGATGACATGGCGGTGCCAACCGAGCCCAGCAGCGGCATCCCAAGTACCTATGTGCCCGCGCGCAACACCATCATGCTTGCGATTGCACTCGGTTGGGCGGAAGTGTTGGGTGCCAATGATCTTTTTACCGGCGTGAATGCGGTCGATTTCTCCGGCTACCCGGACTGCAGGCCGGCCTTTGTCGCGGCTTTTCAAGGGCTGGCAAACGTCGCCACCAAAGCGGGTGTCGAAGGCGCAGGATTGCGCATCCATGCGCCCCTGATCGCAATGAGCAAAGCCGATATTGTGCGCGAAGGCCTGCGTTTGGGTATCGATTTCGCCACCACCGTCAGCTGCTATCAGGCCGATAGCCAGGGCCGCGCCTGCGGCGTGTGCGATGCCTGCCGATTGCGCTCAGCGGGGTTTGTGCAGGCGGGTGTGGTGGATCCGACGCGGTATTTTTGAGCGTAACTACATTGTAAGGATGTACAGCGATGAAATTCGGGCGCAGGGTTGCGTGATTTTGCGCACCTGCTTCCACTTTGACAATCGCTGGCAAGCTGTCAAACTGGCACGTTAATAATTCTAAGCGTAGCCAGCATGAGTTTGATTCCTAGTTCCGTAAACGCTAAAACCATTTATTTGATCACTGTCGCAAGCTATAGCGAATGGCTCAAAGAGCAGCCACTCAACATTCAAACATGGCTGCAAAGCAGCGGATTTATTGCGAAAAACGGCGAGATGGCTTTGCTTCCCGGCAGCGATGGCGGGCTCAGCGGCGTGCTAGGGATTGGCGGCGCCAGCAATTTATACGCCTTGGGTAAATTGCCGCTCAGCCTGCCCGCAGGAACTTACCAATTGTCAGGCGAAATTTCACTGCCGGTGGCGGAGCGATTAGCCTTGGGCTGGTGCCTGGGCGCAGATCGCTTCACGCGCTACAAGAAAAAAACCACGGAACCGGCGCAGTTAGTGCTCGCGGATGATGCTGCGCGCGTTCGCGTGTTACAGCTGGCAGCGGCAGTCACCGGTGCGCGCGCGTTGGTCAATACGCCCGCTGAAGATTTGGGGCCACAGCATTTAAGCGCATTCGTCGCCGATATTGCGCAGCGTGAAAACGCTGAATTCAGCGAAATTGTTGGTGAAGATTTGTTGGCACAAAACTTCCCCGCGATACACGCGGTCGGTCGCGCTAGTCATCGGCCACCGCGGCTATTGGAGTTGAATTGGCAATACCCTGGCACCGATGCCAACGCGCCGCTGTTGGTGCTGGTTGGAAAGGGCGTCTGTTTTGATACCGGTGGCTTGGATATGAAAGCCTCGGATGGCATGGCGCTAATGAAAAAAGATATGGGCGGCTCGGCGGTGGCGATTATGTTGGCGCAATTGGTGATGCAGGCCGGGCTCAAGGTGCGCCTGAAATTATTGGTGCCCGCAGTCGAAAATGCGGTGGGGCCGATGAGCTATCGGCCCGGCGATGTGATCGCCACGCGCTCGGGTAAAAGTGTGGAGATTGGTAACACCGACGCCGAAGGCCGCGTGGTGCTGTGCGATGCCTTGAGCTATGCAGTTGAGTCCAACCCCGCGCTGATCATGGATTTTGCCACGCTCACAGGTGCCGCACGGATCGCACTTGGCCCCGATTTGCCCGCGACTTTTTGCCATGATGACGAACTGGTGCATGCGCTGATTCAAGCCGGCACCACCGTGCAAGACCCGCTGTGGCGCATGCCCCTCTGGCCGGACTACCAGCGCATGATCGACAGCCCGATTGCGGATATGAATAACGCCGGTAGCTCGCGCATGGCGGGTGCGATCACCGCCGCACT
>JANNYA010000010.1:0-2550 GCA_031409855.1 Rhodanobacteraceae bacterium
GCCTAGAAATAGAAAAATAATCAGCACCGATAGAATGCCGCCGAAAACAGCGGCCTCGATGACCTCGTTAATCGAGCTTTTAATGAAGCGCGATTGATCTTCGATCTTGGTTAGTTTGGCCCCTTCCGGCAATTGGCTGCGGTCTTCAACTTTTTTCGGGTCACTTGCAACGCGCGCCTTATTTGCCGCAATTTGACTTGCACTCAGGTCATAATTTTTGTCGATGCGCTGCAAAACCGCCTGCACAGCGGCGGCAACGGCCACGGTATTCGCATCCCCTTCTTTATAAACGGCGATTTCGACCGCTTCACGGCCATCAATACGAATGATCGCTTCGCGCTCTTTACTGCCCTTCAAAACCGTCGCAATTTCATTTAAGCGCACCGGCACATTTTGACCATCGGCGTTCGGCCGGGTTGCCACCACCAGTTCGCCCATGGCCTCGGTACTTTCGAACTGCGCGACAGTACGCACCAAAAAGCGCTGATTCGCCTCATCCAAGCGCCCGCCCGCCAAATTGACGTTTTCCGCGCCCAGCTTGCTAATCACGACATTCGCGTCGATGCCCAAAACGCTCAGTTTCTTGGCATCCAGCGCGACTTCAATTTGTTCTTCCAAGCCACCGGCGATTTTCGCGGTAGCCACGCCATTAATCGGCTCCAAACGCTTTTTCAGCTCGTCTTCGGCATAGGTGCGCAAACCCTGCAGCACGATGGGATCGTCGCTGGTGCTGGTCAGGCCCAAGCGCAAAACCGGCTCGGTTGAAGGGTTAAAGCGCAGCAATAGCGGCTTTTTCGCCTGCAAGGGCAGCTGCAGCAATTCCAGCTTTTCCCGCACGTCCAAACCAGCGGCGTCCATATCTGCGCCCCAGGCAAACTCCAAAACCACGTCTGACTGCCCGGTGCGCGATATCGAGCGCACCCGCGCCACGTTTTTCACCGTGCCGATCACTTCTTCAATTGGCTTGCTTATCAAGGTTTCGATTTCTGCCGGTGCCGCCCCGGTATATTCGGTGCGCACCGTCAGCGTTGGATAGCTCAAGTCCGGCAGTAAATTGACTTTGAGCTTGCTCAGGCCAATCAGCCCGAACAGCACCAAAGCAATCGTCACCATCGCGATAGTGACGCGCCGTTCGGTGGAAAATTTGATCAGGCTCATGGGGCTACTTCGCTGTCGCAGGTTCGCCAGCCGACGCTGCTGCCACTTCAGGCTTGGCGACGACCGGCTTCGCCAGTGCCTTCGCTGCGTTCACCACTTCCACCAAGCTGCCCTCGCGCACCGCATTTTGCCCCAAGGTAATCACCTGATCACCCGCTGCCAAACCCGTCAAAATTTCGCTGCGGCCATCGCCGGTAAAACCAACCTGCACCGATTTACGCGCTACCCGGCCACCGGCCACGACATACACCGCCGCTGTGCCATCTTCAGTCAACAGCGCCACGCGTGGCACCACTAAAGTATTGTCATGGGTCGCAGTCACGATATTGACGCGGCCAAACATGCCGGAACGCAGGGTTTGCGAGGCATCGTTAAACTGCGCAATCACATCAAACGTGCCGGTTTTTGGATCCACCACCGGGCTGACCCGCCCAACGGTACCGATAAACACCTTGCCGGGCATCGCATCCACCAACATTTGCACCGGCTGCCCGGCTTTGATCGCCTGCATATCGCGCTCAGGCACCGCGACGCGCGCTTCCAATGGATCAAAGTCATCAATGCGAAACAGCGTTTGCCCCAAATTGATTTGATTGCCCAGTTTGACCAAGCGTTGGCTCAAAGTGCCCGAAATAGGCGCGCGAATTTCGGTGTAGGAAAGTTCGAGCACCGCAATGTCATAGCTGGCTTTTTGCGTTTCCAAGTCAAACTTCAGCTGCTCAAACACGCCAGAGCCAATCAGCTTGCGGTTGAATAGTTCCGTTTGGCGCTTTAAGTCATTTTGCACCTTGCGCAAATTCGCGCTGGCTTGCGCCAAGCTCAGCCGTTGGCGATCATTTTCCAACTGCGCCAGCAGCGCACCACGCGTTACCTGATCGCCTTCCTCAACCAATATCCGCAAAACCACGCCGCTCGTTTTCGCCACCACTTGCGCGACCGCCTCAGCCTCCAGCGCTGCGGTGCCCTGGAAGTTCGAGCTAATCGATTCGCGGTTGACCAGCGCCACTTCCACCGGAATTTTGACCTCAGCCGCCGGTTTGTCACCTTCGCCTTTGGCTTTTTCGTCGCCGTCATCGCGTTTACAGGCTGCCAGCGCCAAAATTGAGCATGCGAACAGCACGCGGATGGAGTAGTACAAAGAGCGTTGCGACATGGCGGTTTCCTAATCTGAATTAGCGCGATTAGAACTGAGTGCTACGCTCCAGCCATGTGCGTATCGTCACGGGAATGCTATTAGTCACGGTTGGGTGAATTCGGGTTAAGACGAGCGTACTTGCGCTAAATCATCCTAAAAATCAGAAGTATTTCCTGCTCTGGTCACTTTAACGGCCTATTCAAACCCTGCTCCTCAGCACACGCAATCGCCGATTCATACCCGGCATCGGCGTGGCG
>JANNYA010000011.1:0-28488 GCA_031409855.1 Rhodanobacteraceae bacterium
GCGGTCGCGCGCTACCATCGTAATCCTTGCTACAAGCCGGATTTATCCGGCGAACGCAGGGTCGCTTACGCGCCAGCGCCCGCGTTTGGCGTGATTACCGAGCCACTATGCCCGATGGGATTACGCACCGATTTTCAGGAAATTTCGGTTTCTGCCGAATTACCGATCACCAGCGAAATTGATTTGCCCGGCGGGCGTGGCGGCACAGCGCCTGCATCCCTGGAAAAAGTCTTCGACTTCAGCGCTGATCCGATCCCGGTGAATGCCACTGATTTATTTATTCAAGTCGTCTATCGCGGTCAGCTTGGTGAGGAAACTGACGGCATTGCGGTGGCTAACTTGGATGTGCAGGAACCCACTTTTTATGCTGGCTGGAACAACACTGATTACTATTTCGACGAAAGTGTTTCGCGGTGGTTTGCGGCATCGGCAACTTATCCAGCCCGGGTCATTAATGGCATTCGTGTGTGTGCTGGGTTGCCCAGCAAATGGGTTTATTTCTATAACGCCTTAAACCCACAGCCCGGCCTGGGTTTTCCTCTGGGCGCAGCCAGCCCAGGGATTGTGCGCCTAGCTTTTGTCTTTGCGAAACCGGCGACAAGCCTGCAACGATATGCGATCCGCTCAAGCCCATTTATGGCCGTTCCGCCCAGCGTACCGGAACGAGCGAGTTTCACTCGCGGGCAAGAACGCCAAGCCAGCCGGGAGATCTTCAGCGTTGCAAGTCCATTGCCTGCGCCTAGCTATTGCCAGCTGACACCGCCCATCGCTGGCACAACTTTTTGGTGCTTCGATCCAATTAAAAATCGCCGAGGGCAAAACTTCGGGGATGTTGCGCAGCCACTACACTATTCTTTTGGAACGTCGCTCACTGAATTCCCAGATGTCGATGCCGCGCCAGCACAACAGATTTTACCTGGGCTAATCGTGCGCACGGGTGGCGAGAATAAGTTCAACGAAAACACACTGTCAGACTGCCCTGCGCCTGCATTTAGCCCACAGGAGCGGCGATTCATTGAGCTGCGTGAGCAGGCTTGGAGTTTGGGGGTGGATTTGGAGGCGGTAGTCAAATGAGGCATCCTTAGTAAGCTAGGGTTTGGTTGAGTGCACAGGCGCGGTTGGTTCATCAATTTTTTTAATGACCGCCACGCACCGTTGCCAAAGCTCAGCCGACAAATCAGCACTCACTGGCACCACCCAAGCATTTTCACTCGCCGGATATTTGATCGCGTCCTTTTCCGTCATCAGCAGCGTTCGCTGCGTTGATGTATTTTCGGTTAGCGCTTGCCACTGCGCATCCGATAAAAGGCCGTGATCCCCGACGGGAACTGGTTCAATTGCAATTCCGTATCCGCGTAAAGATTGATAGAAGCGCTCTGGATTGCCGATGCCCGCCAAGGCAACCACCGGCGCATCAGCAAAGGTGGCAAGTGCACGCCGTTCTTGCGTTTTCGTATTGACTGCGACGCCGCCGAGCAAACGCATGCAATATTCGCCAGAGTTTTCGGCGGTATTGAGTGCGTCGTCAGCGGTTGTGCAAACCCGCAAGGGATAACGTATAGCAAGATCACGCGGCAGTGCTTCGCGTAGTGGCCCGGCGGGCAGTAGGCGCGTATTGCCGAAGCGGCGTGCGCCATCTATAACCAATATTTCCAACGTTCGCGGTAAGCGCGCGTTTTGCAGTCCGTCGTCGCAGATCAACAAGTCGCATTCGTGCTTTAAGGCTTGTGCGGCAACTAAACGATCTCGGCAGATCGCGACCGGAACGCCGGTGCGCTTTGCAATAAGCAGCGGCTCGTCACCACAACTGCGCCAGTTAGGCCCCGTCGTGCGCCCAACAATCAAGGCCGTGTTGCGATTGCGATAGTTGCCGCCATAGCCACGACTGATCACACCGGGCTTAAAACCGGCGGCCAGTGCTTGTTCGACTAGCCAAATCACTAACGGCGTTTTGCCGCTGCCGCCGACGGTCAAATTGCCGACGACGATAATGGGCGGCAGCCCAGAATCGTAAAGCCCAGTGCTGTTCGGCGCAGCCGCCTTTTTGCCTGCCAATAACAAATCGAACCAACGCAGGGATTGATACAGCGGCACCAGCGCGCGCAATAGGATCGACGGGCTGCCCGTGCCATACCATTGCCGATTGAGCCACGCTTCAATTTTTGCGCGCATTTTGCTTCGCTGGCGTCAGTTTTGGATTTATCCGAGTTAGATGTGAATTCACTGCGTTTAGGACTCGATCTTTAGGGGCACAATGCGCTAGCGTTGCGCACATTATTTTATCCACCCAAATGGAGCACGAAATTCAATGACGCAAGCTAAATATGCCTCAATTGATCAGGTTGTGCCCGCTGCGGTGCAGGCATTAGGTCAAAGCGATAAAAAGCTCAAACCTTGGATTGAGCAAATTGGTGCTCTGGCGCTGCCAAAACGCCAGCCGTTCGAGTTGGTCGATGCCCTTGCGCGTTCGATTTTGTTTCAGCAGCTGCATGGCAAAGCGGCGGAAACCATTGTTCGACGTTTGGAAGCGCTTGCCGGGGAAACGGTGTTTAGCGCCGGTGCGCTGGCGCGCTTGAGCGCGGCGGAATATCGCGGTGTAGGTGTTTCGGGAAATAAGGCGAAAGCGTTGCACAGCTTGGCTGATGTGGCCTTTAGTGGCGGCTTGCCTGGGCCTAGGCAGCTGGCAAAATTGGACAATAGTGAGCTGATCAAAATGCTGACGCCGATCCGCGGTATCGGCACTTGGACCGTGCAAATGTTGCTGATTTTTCGCATGGGCCGTGGCGATGTGTGGCCAGTGGATGATTTTGGTGTGCGCAAAGGCGTGCAAATCGCGCACAAGATGGTGGAAATGCCGACACCGAAGCAATTGGCTGCCTTGTCGGAAAAGTTATGGACGCCACATTTATCGCTGGCGGCGCTGTATTTTTGGCGCATTGCCGATTTGAGCAAGGTGCCCAAGGCCGCTAAAGTAGGCGATGAAATTAAAACTGCTAAGGCGGCCAAAATTTTAAAGCCCGCCAAGACGCCGGTTTTTGCAAAAAAGCAGCCGCTGAAAAAAGTGCCAGTGGCAATCGTTAAATCGAATGTCGCGTTGCCAGCGGGAAAAGCGCCAGTTAAAAAAGTCGTCGCAAAAAAGCGCTTGATCGCAGTATGACTACCCTTTTAGACGCCTACACCCTAGTCAACATCGAAATGCTCAAACTGGGTGCCGAGCTGCATCGCAGCATGCCCGCGTCCGAGCATTGTCAGGCGCGCATTGAGCTAAAACTGTCGCCACAAGCACCGATCGCAGATTCAGTGATGCAAATCGGCCAAGTTATGAATGCTCGCTTGGGCGTACTTGGATTACCGGCGAATGGGCGCGAGGAGGACAAGCTGTTTACGCTTGAGGTGGTGATCAACGCGATTTATCGACCGCTACTGGATCAGTTCGGGCAGCCGATAGGTGATATTAGTTTTGATGCCTTTAACCGCGGCCATACTTCCTTGACGCGCCAACTGTTCCCTTTACTGGAGCGGCGCGCGCATCAGCTGCTGTTGGAATTGGGCATCAACCATATTCGCCTGCCGATGGATTTGGTGCACGAGCCCCACGTCGAATCGGCGGTACGCCCGGCGTACCACTGACGTCTACTTTTGTCTGCCGCAATGGCGATAAGTATTCGGAGACGTGTGGAGAAACTTTTTCAGCCTTATTTGGATGTGTAAATGGCAAACCCCGGTGATTTAACAATTCCCAGTGATTTAGAGTTATTCGAGCAAGCGAAACACTTTGGTGATGCGCTGATGGCACAGCGTTTGAAATTGGCCACCGCCGAAAGCTGCACGGGCGGTTGGGTCAGCAAAATTGTGACCGAGGTGCCTGGCTGCTCCGATTGGTTTGACTGCGCGTTTGTGGCTTACAGCTACGAAGCGAAAGAATCAGCGCTGGGCGTGCCGCG
Organism: Rhodanobacteraceae bacterium; assembly: GCA_031409855.1. Classification (GTDB taxonomy): domain Bacteria; phylum Pseudomonadota; class Gammaproteobacteria; order Xanthomonadales; family SZUA-5; genus JANNYA01. The sequence continues at coordinate 3,945 of JANNYA010000011.1, forward strand.
CGTGATGCTGGAGCAATTTGGTGCAGTCAGCCAAGAAGTCGTCACCGCGATGGTGCGCGGCGCGCTATCACGTTCGCGCGCAAATGTGGCTTGTTCAATCACTGGCATCGCCGGGCCATCCGGCGCGGTACCTGGCAAACCGGTCGGAACAGTATGGGTGGCCTGGGGCCGTGGCCACCATCCACCGTTAGCACGGCGCTTTTTATTTGAAGGCGATCGTGACGCGGTGCGCAGGCAAACGGTACGCGCGGCGTTTATTGGGTTGGTGGAGTTGATTGCGGAACGACCTGCCAGCGGCGGTTGATTCCGAGTTGTACTAATCCAAGCGCCTTAAAGTCAGTACCAAAACATCCCGATACGCAGCAAGCGCAGGATCCCGCGCGTGCACAGCGGTGACCCCATGAAAAATACGGCTGTCGTCTAACCAAACCGCCTGCAAAGGCTGTGACAAGGTGAAACTACCCACTTCCAGTCCGCCCGCAAGATGCACGGTGGTGGTGCCAGCGGCGATGTTTTCACGCGCCACCATCAGTACTAAAACGTAGTCCACACCGTCCCGGTGTACGCCCTCTGGCGTGGGTAATCCGGCGGCATCAGGTGTTGGTTCGATGCGAAATTGATGCGCTTCAGCGAGCCAGTTTTGCACATCAGCGCAAAGCGGCTGGACCAGCTCGGCAAAGCGTTGTAGCAACTCGACAAAGATCGGGCTTTCGCGATTGGCGGGAAGTATCGGGGCGAAATGCCGTGCAATGCCGCCATTGAGCGTGTTGTAGTCCAAGCTTTGATAGTGCGGCTGCGCGGGTAGGGCGGTGATTGCGCCGTTTGCACAGACATTAAAAGCCGCGTGGCGACGCTTGCGGTAGCGGCCATTGTCCTGCATGTAGGCATCCAGCACCAAATCGTTCCAGCTCTGCGCAAAACTTGGCCATGCCGCCAACGCTGCATTGGATAAGACGCTGCGCATAACATCGTCGGATACAAAGCAAAATCCGGGCTGGCGCAGTGCCGCGCGCCAATGGTTGAGGGTTTGGACAGTATCCGCGTCGATAAATAAATTTCCTTTATGCCTTGAACTCGGCCTAATGCGTCGAGCGTACCGCAATCAAATGTTCGCGCTTTTGAGCCTGGTTAATCGCGCGCGTGCTACTTTCGCGCCATTCATTTTGACGTAGTGCTGCACCGTGCCGCTCAGGCGCGGGTGTATCGCCAAAAATACAAGTTATGACGCCTTCCATACGAAGAAAACTCGAAGAATTAAAAGATCGCCACCAGGAAGTTGGGGTGATGCTTTCCGACCCGGATGTGATAAGCGATAACACCCGCTATCGTGCGTTGAGCCGTGAATATGCCAGCTTAGAACCCGCATCCAGTGCGCTCAGTGCTTATCAAATTACCGAGCTGGCGTTAAAAGAGATGCAATTGATGGCCGCAGGTGGCGATGCGGAAATGGCAGAACTGGCACGCGAGGAACTACCCGAGTTGCGCGCCAAGCTGGAGGATTTGGACGGCAGTGTGGCGTTACTGTTGATCCCGCAAGACCCGCGTGATGAAGCGAATATCTTTTTGGAAGTGCGTGCGGGCACCGGCGGCGATGAAGCGGCGATTTTTGCCGGCGATATATTTCGTATGTACACCCGCTTTGCCGAGCGCCAACGCTGGAATGTCGAAATTTTATCGGCCAGCCAGGGCGAACACGGTGGCTACAAAGAAGTGATCGCGCGGGTAGAAGGCGCGGGTGCATTTTCACGCATGAAATTTGAGTCCGGCACACACCGTGTACAACGTGTACCCGACACCGAATCGCAGGGCCGAATTCACACGAGCGCGGTAACGGTGGCGATTTTGCCCGAAGTAGAAGAAATCAACGATATCGAGATCAATCCGGCCGATTTGAAAGTTGACACCTTTCGCGCCTCCGGTGCCGGCGGCCAGCACGTCAATAAAACCGAGTCCGCGATCCGTATCACCCACATTCCAAGCGGCGTGATCGTCGAGTGCCAAGATGAGCGTTCGCAGCATAAAAACCGTGCGCGGGCGATGAGCCTACTGAAAGCGCGGTTGCTCGATACCGAAAAGCAAAAGCAGCACACCGCGCAAACCGAAGAGCGCCGCCTGCAAGTGGGCTCAGGTGATCGCAGTCAGCGCATCCGCACCTACAATTTTCCGCAGGGCCGTTTGACCGATCACCGTATCAATCTGACGATTTATCAGCTCGACGCGATTATGACCGGCGATTTGGAGCAAGTGATTGATCCGCTGGCGCAGGAATATCAGGCGGATCAGTTGAAGGAATTGATTGGGAGTTGATCAGCAGTTGACTGGCATGAACAGCGCAATCGATCTTCACTCAGTGAAAAATGCGTGCCCACGTATACTGGAAGTCAAACAAACTCAAGTTGATTGATGATGGCAAAAGCCAAATATTTAACGCGTACCGAAACCGCCACTGCACCGAGCAAGTCAAAAAAGTCCTCGCTGGGAAAAACGTCGGCAGCGAAAACAACCGCCGAGCCAGGCAAAGCTAACAAGCTTAGCGGCGCAACAAAGCCCGCCGTCAAAAAGCCCAGCGTAAGAAAACCGGCATCAGCGCGCAGCGTGCGCACCTTTAGTTTCGAGCCTTTTGATAATGAGCGCCTTGCCAATCTTAATGGCCCGTTCGATGCGCATTTGCGCAGCGTGGAGCTGAAATTGGGCGCGGTGATTCGCAATCGCGGCAATATTTATGAGTTATCGGGTGTGGAAGCGCTTTGCCGCAAAACCGAAGGCGTGTTGCGCGAGCTTTACGATTTGACTGATGAGCGCGCGCTGGGTGAGGAAGATTTGTTTTTGTTGTTCAAAGGCGTGGCGGGTGCGTATTCCGGCCAAACCGCGAGAGATGCAGACAGCACCCAAGATGTGCAGATCAAAACGCGCAAAGGCACCATTCGTGGGCGCGGCGACAATCAGCGCAAATACCTGCACCAAATCGCCACCAACGATATCAATTTCGGCGTAGGTCCAGCGGGCACGGGCAAAACCTATCTAGCGGTGGCGATGGCGGTGGAAGCGTTGGAAACCAATCGTGTGCAGCGGCTGCTGTTGGTGCGCCCGGCGGTAGAAGCGGGCGAGAAATTGGGCTTTTTGCCGGGTGATTTGATTCAAAAGGTCGACCCGTATTTGCGGCCTTTATACGATGCGCTGTATGAAATGATGGGCGTTGAAAAAGTGGCGCGGCTGATGGAGCGCAATGTTATTGAAGTGGCGCCGCTGGCTTTTATGCGTGGGCGCACTTTGAATGACGCGTTTATTTTGCTCGACGAGGCGCAAAACACCACCGTTGAACAAATGAAGATGTTTTTGACGCGAATCGGTTTTGGCTCGACCGCGGTAATCACTGGCGATATGACCCAGGTCGATTTGCCGCGTCATATACGCTCGGGTTTGCGCCATGCGATCACGGTATTAAAAGGCGTGGAAGGCATCAGCTTTAGCTTTTTTGAGGCCGCCGATGTCGTGCGCCACCCTTTGGTGCAGCGCATCGTGATGGCTTACGAGCGTCATGAAGACGAAGCTGCCGCGCAAAAAGCGGCTGAGGTTGCCGGTGCGCCCAGCACTTAAGGTGCTATCCATGCTCAAGCCGGTCCAGCACAAACTGGGAACCATCGAGCTGGGCTTAAGTCTTGCTGCGCCGCGCGCGGGAATTCCGGTAAAAGCCAGTTTTCAAACCTGGGCGCAGGCCGCGTTTGACGCGCTCAGCCCCAGTAATTTTGCGCTGCATGTTGGGTTGTCGTTGCGTTTAGTCGGTTTGGACGAGGGCAGGGCGCTAAATCTGCAATATCGTGGCCGTGACTACGCCACCAACGTGCTTTCATTTCCTGCGGATGTACCCGCCGGACTGCCGAAGAATTTCAAGCGCGACTGGCTCGGCGATTTAGTTGTGTGCGCGCCAGTGATTGCGCGGGAAGCGATCGAACAGCAAAAAACAGAGCGCGATCACCACGCGCACATGTGCGTGCACGGCGTGCTGCATCTTTTGGGCTTGGATCATCTGAAAGCGGCGGAAGCGAAACGTATGGAAGCGCTGGAAGTGCAGATACTTGCTCGATTTGCTATTGCGGATCCGTATAAAACTGCCTGACTAGGGTCAATCCTCAGTATCGCCAATTCGTCTTTCCCGCGAACGCGGGAATCCAGGGAGATGCGAATGCACTTGGTGGTAGCAAATTTTGAAAGTTTGGATTCCAATTTCCGAAAGTTTCTTACTAAACAACTTGTGTCGACACCGACCCTGGATCCCCGCGTTCGCGAGGATGACGAACCATTCACTGAGGATTAGCGCCGATCAGGTAAAGCTAAGTCTTAAATCTAGCCAATGACTAAGGAAGCAAAAATGACTCAAATAATTTATTGCCAACGACTTAAATGCGAGGCTGAAGCCCTGAGCCGCGCCCCATTTCCCGGTACCGCTGGACTGCGCATTTTAAGCAACATTAGTCAGCAGGGCTGGCAACAGTGGTTGGCGCATCAAACCATGCTGATCAATGAAAATCGACTTAGCCCGCTCGATCCTAAAGCGAAAAAATATTTGAGCGAGCAAATGGAGCTGTTTCTGTTTGGTGAAGGCGCGGATCAAGTTGCCGGCTACGTCGCCCCGCTAAAGTGATTGGTGGTGAGCACGATTCTGATTACCGGCACCGATACCGATGTCGGTAAAACCTATGTGAGTAGCCTGTTATTACGTACCTTAGCCGCTGCTGGGCGGCGCTGCGCAGGCTTAAAGCCAATTGCCTCGGGTTGTGAAAGCGTTGAAGGCAAGCTCATCAATGCGGACGCGTTAGCGCTGATGGCAAGCTCCAGCATCAAGCTAAGCTATCCGCAAACAAATTCTTATGCGTTCGAGCCAGCTATTGCGCCGCACCTAGCCGCGCGTGCTGCGGGAGTGAAGGTCGATTTGGCACGTATCGTCGCTGTGGTGCACGCTGCAGAATCGCTGTGCGACGATGTGATCGTCGAAGGCGCGGGTGGCTGGCTTTCGCCGTTGGCGGACGGGTTCGAGCACGCTGATTTGGCGAAAGCGCTCGACGTATCGGTGCTGCTGGTCGTTGGCATGCGTTTAGGCTGCATCAACCATGCGCGTTTGACGGCACGCGAAATTGCGCACAGCGGCTTGCGCTTGATGGGCTGGGTGGCGAATGTATTGCCGCAAGCACAGCCGATGCTGGCGCTAGAAGAAAATATTGCTAGTTTGACCCAGTTGCTACCAGCGCCGCTGTTGGCACGTGTGCAATCGGAAACCTTGCATGATTTGGGCTTATGCGCGGCAATTTTAGCTGACGGGGCCTAGGTGACGAATAACTTACCCAACTCAGTTCCATTATTGGACATGTTGCGGTGCACGAACTCGGCAAGTTCCGAACTATTCTGAACGGAAACCTTGTTTTGCATCAGTTACTTGCCCTTTAATTCGCTTAGAAGTGTTGCCAGATTGCGCCTTGCACGTTTATAGTCGCGGACTTATTTTTGATCAAGCCCTATTTAGAGGAATTGTACTGGTTATGAGAACCATTAGCGCCAAGCCTGAAACCGTCAAACGCGACTGGTTCGTGGTCGATGCAACTGACAAAACACTGGGCCGTTTAAGCTCAGCGATCGCTTTCCGCTTGCGCGGAAAACACAAAACCATTTACACCCCGCACGTTGATACGGGTGATTACATCGTCGTGATCAATGCCGAAAAAATTGCCGTTACCGGCAAAAAGCTGACCGACAAAATGTATCACCGCTTCACCGGCCACATTGGTAATTTCAAATCAACCCCGTTGAAAGACGTTCTGTCCGGCCCACATGCTGAACGTGCGATTGAATTGGCTATTAAAAACATGATGCCGAAAGGCCCGTTGGGCCGCGATATGTTTCGCAAGCTCAAGGTCTACACCGGCTCAGAACATCCACATACCGCACAACAGCCGCAAGCGCTGAGCTTGTAAGGACACGACCATGGCAGCAGCAGCGATTAAACAACACTACGGCACTGGCCGTCGCAAATCCTCAACCGCGCGCGTTTTTCTGCGAATGGGCACAGGTCAAATCACCATCAATGACCGCACCATCGATCAGTTTTTCGGCCGCGAAACCGCCCGAATGATCGTGCGTCAGCCCTTGGAAATCTCGAACTTGGTCGACAAGTTTGATATTTTCTGCACCGTTGAAGGCGGCGGCATTTCTGGTCAGGCCGGCGCGATTCGCTTAGGCGTTTCCCGCGCACTCGTTGAATACAACGACGCACTCAAGCCTGAGTTGCGCAAAAATGGTTTGATGACACGTGACGCACGTGAAGTTGAACGTAAGAAAGTGGGTCTGCACGGCGCGCGTCGCGCGACTCAGTTCAGCAAGCGATAAGCGGTTTTCAAAGCTGCGAAAAAAGCCTCGAAATTCGGGGCTTTTTTTTGGGCCGGATTTGGGTCGAGCACCTGCATTTAACTGCGTGGAATGTTTATTATGTAAAATACGTAATACAAATAATGCCATGATTGAAGTTGACTCACTTAATGAGTTGGCAGTGTTCGCATTCGCCCAATTTTGTTTCCTCACCCTGCGCGCTATACTCCGGCGCTTTCCCGGTGCTGGCATTCGCACTGATCACATGACCTCAAAAGGACGAAGCCATGACGCTGTCTATTGCAGAAATAAAACTCGATGCGCAGACGCGCATGACCAAATCCATCGATTCACTTAAACACGAATTCACACGATTGCGCACTGGCCGCGCCTCGGTAGGAATACTCGAAGGTGTAAAAGTTGATTACTACGGTCAGCTCGTGCCGATCAGTCAAGTCGCAAACGTGACGGTGGCTGATTCGCGTACGTTGCAAGTGCAGCCATGGGAAAAACAAATGGTTGGGCCGGTAGAAAAAGCCATTATGGCCTCGAATCTAGGCTTAACCCCGAATGTTGCAGGCACCCTGATTCGCATTAACTTGCCGCCATTGACTGAACAACGCCGAAAAGAGTTGGCTAAAGTGGTATCCGGTGAAGGCGAAGACACAAAAATTGCGATTCGAAATGTGCGCCGTGATGCCATGCAGCACCTAAAAGACCTGTTGAAAGCCAAAGTAATCACCGAAGACGAAGATAAACGCGCCGAGGAAGATGCACAAAAGCTCACCGACAAATTCGTCAAGGAAGTCGACGCTATTTGCAAGACGAAAGAAGACGAGTTGATGCACCTTTAACCGTGCCAACCACTAAATTAGTAATACCAAAACACGTCGCAGTGGTCATGGATGGCAATGGCCGTTGGGCAGAAAAGCGACTGCAGCCACGCATATTTGGGCATCGCGCCGGGGTCAAAGCCGTGCGTGATACTGTAGAATCCTGTGCCCGCGCGGGCGTTGAGGTGCTCACTTTGTTCGCCTTTAGTAGCGAAAACTGGCAGCGCCCGGCAGAAGAAGTCAGTGGCTTAATGGAGTTGTTTTTGCGCGCGGTGCGTTCCGAGGCAGAGCAGCTGCATCGCGACGGTGTGCGCCTGCGATTTATTGGTGACCTCAACCGATTCGCGCAGCCTCTTAAACAGGAAATGCAGCAGTTGGTAAACTTGACTTCGGGTAATACGCGGCTAAGTCTGAATGTGGCGGTGAATTACGGCGGTCGTTGGGATATTGCCCAGGCCGCACGCCGGCTCGCTGAAGACGTACGTGATGGCTTTTTGCAGGCCAGTGATATTACTGAAGCCAGCATGTCGCCGTATTTAGTATTAGCCGACTTGCCGCCGGTTGACTTATTTATTCGAACCGGCGGCGAAGTGCGCGTCAGTAATTTTTTGCTGTGGCAGATTGCCTACGCCGAACTGTACTTCACGACCAAGCTGTGGCCAGATTTTGACGCCCTAGCGTTGCAGACTGCGCTCGATGAATATGGCGTGCGGCAGCGCCGGTTTGGCAAGATTGCGGCAAAAGCGGCACGGCTAGAACATCCGCAAGATGCGGCGGCACGCTTATGAGCATTGATAAATCGGCTGACGATAGAAATATAGCCTATAAAAAAGATCCCGCGCTTGTTGCACGTATACTTACCGCAATCATCCTTGCGCCACTCGTCATTCTTGGCGTGTTGTACCTGTCCACGCCACTATTCGCGGCGGGGCTTGCGCTGGTTTTGTTACTCGGTACTTGGGAATGGAGCCGAATTATAGGGGTACAACGGCGGCGCTTCCGTAGCGCCGTGGTGCTTGTCAATGCGGCGCTTATCGCGTTGTGTTGGTATTTTTTGGCACACACAAATTATCTATACATCGCCGAAATTGGCGCGCTTTGGTGGTGTATCGCGTTGCTTTGGCTCAAACGTATAACGTTTGCGCAAACCAAAACACTTGCGAATGCCGAACTGAAAATGTTCGTTGGCAGCTTGCTCATGTTGCCCGCTTGGTGTGCCGCAGTTTTGCTACACGAGTCAGAATATGGCGCGCGCTGGACCTTGTTTTTATTCGCACTCATATGGTGTGCCGATATTGGTGCCTATTTTACCGGGCGCAAGTTCGGCAATAAAAAATTGGCGCCGCAAATTAGTCCAGGGAAAACACGCGAAGGGGTTTACGGTGGCTTGGCAGCATCTGGTTTATTCGCCATTTGTTTTGGACTTTGGATCGGGAAATCACTGCCTGATGCCTTTCTGCTGATGGGGCTTGGGCTGTTGACCGTGGTATTTTCCATCGTCGGTGATTTGTTCGAAAGTTTGATGAAGCGCCATGCAAATCTGAAAGACTCTGGCACTTTACTACCTGGACACGGTGGCGTGCTGGACAGAATAGATTCCCTACTTGCCGCCCTGCCCGCATTTGTGGCGGGAAAAGTATTGCTTGGCCTGTGAGCAATAGGCTCGTCAGTAAGTTGGTGGATTCTTCAGTGCGCCAGATAGCGCTGTTGGGTGCAACCGGTTCAATCGGGCAAAGCACATTAAAAGTGCTGCGTTTACATCCAGATAAATATCAACTGTTTGGTGTCAGCGCCTTTAGAAATCTCGCGGAATTGGCGCGTATTTGTCTCGAATTTAAGCCCTGTATCGCGGTCGTTGCCGATGCCGACGCTGCGATTAGTCTGCGCAAAATGCTGCCCGGCAAGACACCAGAAATCCTAACGGGTGCGCAGGCGCTTTGTATACTGGCCAGCACTTCGGAGGTGGATATAGTCGTGGCCGCTATTGTCGGCGCCGCCGGTTTACCCTCAACGCTCGCAGCTGCACATGCGGGCAAGCGCATACTTTTGGCGAATAAGGAATCGTTAGTCATTGCCGGAGCCCTGGTGACACAAGCGGCGCAAAAATCTGGCGCGTGCATAATCCCAGTGGACAGCGAACACAACGCCTTGCTGCAGTGCTTGCCCCCTGCCCATTTTGCACAAACGGGAAAAATTCATTCCACTGCCGGCGTGGCAAAATTGTGGTTGACTGCTTCCGGAGGCCCGTTTCGCAGCTTTTCTACGAATGAACTTGCTACGGTGACGCCAGCGCAAGCCTGTGCGCACCCGAACTGGCAAATGGGGCGAAAAATCTCGGTGGATTCCGCGACATTAATGAACAAAGGCTTGGAAGTCATTGAAGCCTTTTGGCTTTTCGGGCTGGGGCTAGAGCAAATCGAGGTGGTCGTACACCCACAGAGTATTGTGCATTCTTTAGTGGAATACATTGACGGTAGTTTTTTGGCCCAATTGGGTAGCCCAGACATGTGTACGCCGATTGCCTATGCGCTGGCCTACCCGGCGCGCATTGCTGCGGGTGTGAAGCAGCTAAACCTGCGTGAGTTGGGCGCATTGACATTTGAAGCACCGGATCCGCTGCGTTTCCCCTGTTTAAAGCTCGCATTTGATGCCCTGGAAACAGGCGCAAGTGCGCCCGTGGTGTTAAACGCAGCGAATGAAATAGCCGTTGAGGGTTTTCTGAACGGCATGCTGGCATTCAACGCTATTCCAGCGCTTATTAACGAGTGTTTACAGCGTTCGCCGATACAGTCCATGCACAATTTAGACGACATCCTAAGGCTAGACAGTCAATCGCGCGCCCTGGCGCAGACCTTTTTGAAAACACACAACTATGATTTTTAAGAAACTTTGCTTCGCAATTTATCCGCCTTTGGCGGATCGCTACGCTAATTAATCCTATGAGCATAATTGGCAGCGTATTTTGGTTTTTAGTCGTGACCTGCGTGCTTGTCGCTTGGCATGAATTTGGTCATTTTTGGGTGGGGCGAAAATGTGGCGTCAAAGTATTGCGCTATGCCATCGGTTTTGGTCCGGCCATTTGGAAACGTACCGGTAAGGACGGCATTGAATACGCGATTAATGCCATTCCATTGGGCGGCTACGTCAAATTTGCCGATACGCGTGATGGCTCAGTCGAGCAAAAAGATGTCGCGCGCGCGTTTGACAAGGCGAGCTTGAGCAAACGTTCGCTGATTGTTTTGGCGGGGCCAGTTGCAAATTTGATCTTTGCAATTGCGGCGTTCGCGGTCATGTTTATGGTGGGCGTGAGCGATAACCGCGCAGTCTTGGGCACTACATCCGGTCTGGCACAGCTTGCTGGCTTAGTACGTGGCGATGAAATTATTCAGATTAACGGTACAGACGTTGGGAATTGGACGAAAGCCCACATCGAGTTGATGCAGCTGGGTTACGACAAACAAAATGCGGAAATATTGGTGCGTAATGCCCGGCTTCCCACAAGCGCGGCACGAAAAGTATCGCTCGATTTGACGCAATTGCCCGACAAGTTTGATGAAGCCGGGGTGCTGAATGTTTTAGGCATCGAGCCATTTTTCTTTAATCCTGACTCTCGCATTTCGGTTTTTGCGAACGACAGCCCTGCCTCGCGTTCTGGGCTGCAAATTGGCGAAGAACTCGTTGCAGTTGGTGGAATACGCGTCTCAACGTTTACAGAGTTTTTTGACCAGGTTCAGGTAATGGCTAAGGCAAATGCCGGGAAAATAACCATAACTGCTACCCATAACGGAATTCGTCGCGAAGTTCCAGTGACCGCAAATTACACCTCAGTTGACGGTCAGTCGGCTTGGAGGCTTGGAATTGGCTTTGAGCGCTTTGAAACTACGCGGAAATTTGGGCCGCTGGGTGCGCTATCAGCTGGGATCGGCGAGACTTGGTATTACTGCACACGAACGCTTGGAATGATTAAGTCGCTTCTTACTGGTCAAGCTTCGGTAAAAAACATTTCTGGCCCGATTACCATTGCGCAACTTGCTGATTTGTCAGCCAAACAAGGCCCCTCGGAATTTTTAAGGCTGCTTGCTGGGATTTCGCTCAGCCTTTTCATCGTCAACTTATTGCCAGTCCCGATACTTGATGGTGGGCAACTGTTGTTTTTTGCCATGGAAAAAATCAAAGGCGCGCCATTGGGCGAGCGCGCAATGGAGGCAGGCGGAATCATTGGCATCCTGGTACTCTTTGGCCTGATGACATTAGCGATTACCAACGACCTAACCCGTACGCTTGGGCTTTAGTACGCATGAATTTTCAGCTCTTTTAATTAAAAAATAGTAACAACAAAATAACAACAATTAAAAATAATTTCTTAACCTATACGCCCGACTTTTGGTAATTGAATGAACTCTACTAATTTACGCCCTCGCCTACTTTCCGCTAGCTTACAACTTGCCATTGCGGGAATTATATTTGCGCCGACGTCCTATGCTCAAGCGCTAATTCAGTCGCCTGTCGCTACAGCGCCGGCGGGATTTACCATTAGCGATATCCGCATTGAAGGCCTAGAGCGTATCTCGGCGGGAACGGTATTAACTTATTTGCCGGTAGAGCGTGGTGATCGCATGGACGCTTCACGTGCTAGCAGTTCCCTTCGTGCTTTGTATAAAACTGGCTTTTTTAATGACGTTAAACTTGAACGTGAAGGCGATATTCTGGTTGTTATTGTTAAAGAGCGCCCAGCAATTAGCAAGGTTACGCTGATCGGTAACAAAGATATTAAAGAAGAAGAATTACGCAAGGCGCTTTCTGGTATTGGTTTAGCCGAAGGCGAAGTTTATAATCGTTTGGTGATTGATAAGGTTAGGCAAGAACTCACCAAGCAGTATTATAACCGCGGCAAGTATAACGTCAAAGTTACTCCAAGCATTAAAACGCTTGATCGAAATCGGGTTGAAGTCACTGTTTCTGTTGGTGAAGGCAAAGCCAGCAAAATTCGTCATATCAATATCGTCGGTAACAAACGTTTCACCGATGCTGAAATTATGGAAGAATTTGAAGCCAAGACGACCAATTGGTTGAGTTGGTATAAGCGTGATGACCAATACGCTAAAGAAAAAATTCAGGGTGACCTGGAAAAGCTGCGGGCATTTTATTTAGATCGCGGCTATGTCGATTTTGAAGTTGAATCAACACAGGTAACCATTAGCCCAGATCGGCGCAATATATATATTACCGCTAACGTCACGGAAGGCGAAGTCTACAAAATTCGCGATACCAAGTTAACGGGTACTTTTATTATTGGCCAGGATGCGCTTGAGCCACTCATATTTACGCAGAAAGGCGATATTTTTAGCCGTAAGCGCCTTGAGCAAACTTCTGAAGCGATCAAAGGTGTGTTGGCAAACGTCGGATATGCCTTCGCTGAAGTTTCACCGGTGCCCGACATTGATAAGGTTAAGCGTGAAGTCGGGCTAACGTTTTTTGTCAACCCTGGCAAGCGCGTTTATGTGCGCCGCGTAACCTTTACTGGCAACAGCAAAACCCAGGATGAAGTGTTGCGTCGAGAAATGCGCCAGTTTGAAGGCGGTTGGTTCTCGCAGGCGGCGGTTGACCGCTCCAAAGTGCGTTTACAAAGGCTTGGTTATTTTGAAGATGTCAAAGTTGAAACACCGAAAGTAGCGGGTACGGACGATCAAGTTGATATAGAGATCTCTGTCAAAGAACGCCAAGTCGGGAATTTCCAATTTGGCTTTGGTTATGCCGCAGCGCAGGGTTTAATCACTAACATTTCATTACAACAAGAAAACTTCTTAGGTAAAGGCAATCGCGTCGGTTTTGCTGTAAGCAACAGTGTTTTTAGTAGCAGCTTTACCATTAGCTATTTTAATCCTTATTGGACCGATGAAGGGGTTAGCCGAGGGTTCAATCTAAATTTCCGTGAATCTAATTATGGTCAACGTGATAATTTGGCGAATTATCAAAGTAACACGATAGATGCGTCGACGGTATTTTCTGTCCCGGTTACTGAAACTGATCGAATTAATTTTCAAATTGGCGTTGACCAAAATAAACTGCGGTTGACAAATAATTCGCAGACTCCCGATGTTTTTTTAGACTTTTTTAATAAAAATGGTGGTGCTCGCCTTTGTGATCCGCGTCAGTCGGCAACGTTGGTAGGCGAGACCGTCGTTTTCGGACCTGAAGAATTAGTAAGCCGTTGTGCGGATTATCAGTCCTTGCGCGGTCAAATTGGTTGGGCACGGGACACGCGCAATCGTTTCTTCGTGCCGACGGCTGGCTCATACGCTCGGATTGGTGCAGAAGTTACGTTGCCTCTTTCGGATCTGCGCTATTACAAGCTCTCTGGCGAATATCAAAAATTCTTTCCGATTACCAATTCGTTTGTGCTGATGTCGAAAACCGAATTGGGTTTGGGTAAGCCGTATGACAGTACGCGCGGCTTCCCATTCTTTGAGAATTTTTATGGCGGTGGCAGCCGCTCGGTTCGGGGTTTTCGCGATAATACACTCGGCCCACGCTACGTTTTTGGCGTCCCGCCCATCCCAGGCACGCCGTTTACGCCACAAGAGCTTAGAGATAATTCATATCCAATCGGCGGTGCTTTGAGTGTCTCGCAAAGTTTTGAGTTATTAATTCCTACGCCCTTCGCTAAGGATGCTGAATCCGTGCGTTTGGCGGCGTTTCTCGATGCAGGTCAGGTATATAAAGACGTTGGGTCTTTTGATGTCGACGAACTTCGCTACTCGGCAGGCATTTCCGTGCAGTGGCAGTCACCGGTAGCACCCATCATTATTAACTGGGCGTTCCCACTCAATGCCGAGCCGGGTGACGATGTTGAGCGCTTACAATTTACGTTCTTAAACGGGATGTAGTCGGGATCGTCCGCTGAATATAGCTAACCGCCAGCTCGTAGTCCGACTGTTTCTCAGCTTTATGCTCGGGACGGCGTGCTTCGCGCTGGTAAACGCACAAACGCCCTCGCCCGCTGCAAGTCAAAGCGCCGTAACGCGGGTAGCGGTAGTCGATATGAAGCGCATCATTGAAGGTGCGCCGCAATACACGGCGGCGAAACAACGCGTGATTGCTGAACTTGCCAGCGTTGAAGTCAAGCTCAAAGCGGATGAAACAGCTTTGCTTGCACTCAAACGCCGACGTGAACTTGAAGCTCCGCTGATGGTCAAGGCGCAGCTTGATGATTTAGTTCGCACAATAGAAGCCAGCGAACGATCACTGAAACGCTCGCGTGAGGAATTTAATCAGCGTCTAACCTTGCGCACGAACGAAGTCGTGCGTGATTTAGAACGTAAACTGGGCGAAGTGATCGCGGACGTCGCCAAGCTGCAGGGCGCAGATACCGTGATCAGTAATACCGCGACCGTTTACACGAATCCTAGAATCGATATTACCGATGCAGTTTTGGCGAAACTTCGCGCGCCAGGTAAATGAGCTGCAACCGATCTGGGCGCATTTAAGCAGGACTTTATTATGATTAGTTTTACGCTCACTGAGCTTGCTGAGCGCTTTAACCTTAAGCTCAATGGCGATCCGTATCATCGTGTATCCGGGGTGGCAACGCTTGCAAGTGCCGACGCGCATCATTTGAGTTTTTTCACTAGCAGTAAATATCGGTCGCAGTTGTTAAGTACGCGCGCGGGGGCGGTTTTGGTGAAACCGACCGATCAAGCAGCTTGCTTAGTTAACGCGCTCGTAAGCGCTAATCCACATGCTGATTTCGCCCGTATTTCAACTCTTTTTGCGCCTGAAATAAAAATTGTGCCAGGCGTGCATGCCAGTGCGGTTATTGAGGTGGGTGCAACGGTTCACGCAAGTGCCGAGATCGGTGCACTTTGTTTCATTGCCCGTTCTGCGATTATCGAAGCGAACGCGAAGTTGGGCGCGCACTGTATCGTCGGGCCTGACTGCATCGTTGGTGCCTATACGGAGTTGATGCCGCGTGCAACCTTAGTCAAGCGCGTGCAGCTTGGGCGCTGCGTGACTATACACTCGGGTGCAGTGCTGGGTAGCGATGGCTTTAGTTTTGCGCAAGATCAGGGCCGTTGGTTAAAAGTGCCTCAGTTGGGGCGAGTAATCATTGGCGATGGCTGTGATATTGGCACCAACACCACCATCGACTGCGGCGCACTCGATGACACCGTTTTAGGTAATGAAGTGAAGTTAGACAACCAGATTCAGATCGGGCACAACGTGCGAATCGGCGATTTTACCGCGATTGCTGGCTGCACTGCCGTTGCCGGCAGCACCACGATTGGCGCGCGCTGTTTGATTGCTGGGGGTGTAGGCATTGCCGGCCATTTAGAAATATGCGACGGCGTTAGCGTGATGGCGATGAGTTTGGTATCTGGGTCAATTACCGAAAAAGGCGCATATGCGGGTGCCATGCCGCTAATGCCACAGCGGGAATGGCGTAAAAACGCGGTGCATTTGCGCCGACTTGACGGCACACTTCGCAACATTAATGTGGCTAATGCCACGCCTTTGCCGTTGACCGAGAAAAACAATAATGACTAATCCTGCCGAAAAAGATTTAGCGACGGTGCATGCGAAATTTGCGCCCATTGAAGTCAGCAAAATCATGCAGCTTTTGCCGCATCGTTATCCATTTTTGTTGGTCGACCGCGTATTGAATTTTACGGCGAGCAAGTCTTTGACCGCATTAAAAAACGTCACGATCAACGAGCCATTTTTCCCCGGGCATTTTCCTGGGCACCCGGTGATGCCGGGCGTGCTTATTTTAGAATCGCTCGCGCAAGCCTGTGGTTTGTTGGTCATGCTTTCGGCCAAAGATCATGCAAAAGGCACATTGTTCTACTTTGCTAAAATTGATAATGCCCGCTTTAGCCAAATCGTGAAACCTGGGGATCAATTGATTTTAGAGGTCGAACAAAAGCGCATGCGTATGGGCATGGGGCAATTTGAAACGCGGGCGTTGGTGGAGGGTAAAGTGGTTGCGAGCGCCGATATGCTGTGTGCACAGCGGCCTGCGGGCTAGTTATGAGTCTAATTCACTCGACCGCGATTATCGACGCCAGCGCTGAGCTTGATTCCAGCGTGCAAGTTGGCCCCTACAGCATCATTGGCCCAAAAGTTAAAATCGGCGCGAATAGCGTGATTGGCCCGCATGTGGTTGTTGAAGGCCCAACTACCATTGGGCGCGATAATCGCATTTGGCAGTTTGCGTCTGTCGGTGCGGCGCCCCAGGACAAGAAATTTGCCGATGAGGACACTGAACTTATTATCGGCAATGGCAATGTGATTCGCGAAAACGTAACGCTTAATCGCGGTACGGTAACGGGCGGTGGCAAGACAGTCATCGGTGATGACAACTGGATCATGGCCTATGTGCACATCGCGCATGATTGCATCGTCGGTAACCACACGATATTTGCCAACAGCGCCACCCTCGCCGGCCACGTCACTATTGAAGATTACGTCATTTTGGGCGGCTTCACCTTGGTACACCAATTTTGTCGAATTGGCGCCCATGCGTTTACCGGGATGGGCGCAAAAATCAATGGTGACGTGCCGCCCTACGTGGTGATTGCCGGTGAAATGAGCGCGCCACGCGGTATCAATAGCGAAGGCTTAAAGCGCCGGGGTTTTAGTTCTGAGCAAATTATGGCGATCAAGCGCGCCTACAAAACACTTTATTCCAGCGATTTACCGCTGAAAGAGGCGTGTGCAGTGCTAAATTTAGTTGCAGCAACTGATGCCAATGTCGGCAATTTTGTACGTCTGATTGAAAACAGTGAGCGCGGGATACAGCGCTAACAGGCCTCAATAACCGTTAGTATCACAAAGGATACTCCATAAGGTGGATAAGAAAGAGTACGTAATAAGGCAGTTGGGAAGAACAAAAAACAAAAAATATGAAACCTATGTCGTTACAAGAATCATCCATCTACTTAACGATTTCTCAATTAAGTTTGTGACCCAACAATATGTGACTAGACCAGAAGGACGGGCACTAACAGATTTGTACTTTCCGCAGTTCGGCTTGCATATTGAAGTTGATGAGGTGCATCATTTTCATGATGTTAATATTGAGGCGGATAAGCTGCGTGAGGCAGATATCGTCAATGCTACCGGGCATGAAATAATACGATTTGATGTAGCTAAATCGTTTGAAGAAATTAATGATGAAGTTAATGGGGTCATCGAAAAAATTAAAAAAATGAAGCTAAATAGTTCATTTATCCCCTGGGATATTGAATCCGAGTTTGATTCTCAAACTTATATCCAGAAAGGTTACATTGATGTTGCTGATAGTGTTGCTTTTAAAACTATAAAAGATGCGTGTAATTGCTTTGGTCATAATTACACTGGTTACCAAAGAGCTGGAGCTTCGCACCCAGACTCCGATACCATTTTATGGTTTCCAAAGTTATATCCCAATGGAGAGTGGGATAATAAAATTAGCAGTGACGAATCAACAATAACTGAAAGGAATGAAAATGACGATAAAGCCAAGATGCATGTTGTCAGTCATTTAGAAAATAAAGAAAAACATAAGCACAAGCGTATAGTTTTCGCGCGAGTCAAAGGAAATCTGGGTGATGTTTTGTATCGCTTTAGAGGCTTATATGAGTTAGATACTAAAACGAGTAATGCAAAGGTAGGGTTAATTTGGCACCGTGTTGCAACCAGAGTTGACACATACAAATAGAATAAGCGCTAACAAGGCGCTGCTTCCGGACAAATTTTACTCTGCGCTTCAAATTTGCCGTAGAGCGCCCGATACCCGCAATGTTGTTTGATGGGCTGCCTTGATCTTTAAGGCAGCGCCCCTATTACCTTGACACTGGTTTTCAGGAAATTAAAGCGTGTCTAATCCACTCCCGCAACAAACCCCCAAGCAGATTACCGCCGAGCTTGACCGTTTCATCATCGGCCAAAGTGGTGCCAAACGCGCAGTTGCCATCGCATTGCGCAATCGTTGGCGCCGTATGCAGCTAGACCCTGCGTTTCGCAATGAAGTGACGCCAAAAAACATTTTGATGATTGGGCCGACCGGGGTTGGCAAAACGGAAATTGCGCGCCGACTCGCTGGGCTGGCCAACGCGCCCTTTGTAAAAGTCGAGGCGACCAAATTCACCGAAGTGGGCTATGTCGGCAAAGACGTGGAAACCATCATTCGCGACCTGGTGGACGGCGCGGTTAAAATGGCGCGCGACCAAGCCGTGGCGAGCGTGCGTGAAAAAGCAGTCGAAAAAGCCCGCGATCGCATTGTTGATGCCCTGGTGCCTGTGCGCAAGGGTCTGAGTTTTGAGCACGATCCCGCGCAAGTGGCAGAGGGTGATTCGGTAACTCGCCGCAAACTGCGCACGCAACTCATTGAAGGCAAACTTGATGAACGCGAGATCGAGCTTGACCTAGTGCAATTGATGGGCGTCGAAATTATGGCACCGCCCGGCATGGAGGAAATGGGCAGCCAGCTGCGCGGCATGTTTCAGTCGCTTGCCAACGGCAAGACGCAAAAGCGCAAATTAATCGTCAAGGTTGCGCTGCCGCTGTTAATTGAAGAAGAAGCCAGCAAAATGATTAACGAGGAGGAAATTAAACAATCCGCGCTGTCAAACGCCGAGCAAAATGGCATTGTTTTCATTGACGAAATTGACAAGGTTTGCCAGCGTTCCGATTTTGGTGGTGCCGGCGTTAGCCGCGAGGGCGTGCAGCGCGATCTGTTACCGCTGGTAGAAGGATGCACCGTGTCAACTAAACACGGCACCGTCAAGACGGATCACATTTTGTTTATTGCCTCCGGCGCATTCCACTTGGTTAAGCCGTCCGATTTAATCCCGGAACTGCAGGGGCGTTTTCCAATTCGCGTGGAATTATTTGCGCTGACGGTGGATGATTTTGAGCGCATTTTGCGCGAACCGCACAATGCCTTGACCAAACAATACGGCGCGCTGTTAGCGACGGAAGGCGTAAGTTTGCAATTCACTGACGATGGCATCCGCAAACTGGCAGAAATTGCCTTTCAAGTGAATGAAAAAACTGAAAATATTGGTGCGCGACGCTTGCACACGGTTTTAGAAAAGCTCTTGGAAGAAATCAGCTTTGATGCCGATGAAAAAGCGGGCACTAATTTGGTGCTAGATGCGGCTTTTGTTGAGGCGCAGCTTGGTTCTTTGGCTGGGAATGAAGATTTGAGCCGCTATATACTGTAAACGCGCCTGCACATTTATATACAGGAATCCCAGATGACTCATTCAATGCAAGACTTAGCAGCGCAGCACTGCAAACCACTGCGCGGCAGTGAACATTGCTTGTCAGCGGAGTTGACCGCAAGCGGTTTGCTCGCCCTGCCCGGCTGGCAGGTGCTCGATGGCGAATTGGTGCGCGAATTTAGGTTTAGCGATTACTACCGCAGCATCGCTTTCGTCAATGCGCTTGCTTATGTGGCACATGCGCAAGATCACCACCCTGAGTTATCGGTGCATTACAACCGCGTGCAAGTGCGCTTTTCTACGCACGACGTAGGTGGACTATCGTTGAATGACTTTATCTGCGCCGCGAAAGTCGACGCATTAATTTCGATGTAGCCCTTGCAAAAGCTCAATCCGGCACTTTTTGAATTACCGCGCTTTCCGGCACCTCGCCGACAACGTCAACGTTTTTGGGCGGGGTGAACGTAAACAGGCTTGCTGGCAGTTTTGGATTACGAAGCCATTTACTGAAAACAATATCGGTGCGTTGACCAAAGTTATCTAGCAGACGCATGGTCGTCATAGCGCCCTTGGCAAAACCCAGGTCTGCATACTTGAAGTCCGGGTTTTTTGCTTTGGCAGTAAGGCGCAGCCAATATTGCCCTGCAGCGACCGGGCGCTCAACACTATTAAATTCGACATCTAGCATTGCCAAATCAAGCAACACTGCGAGCGGCGAATTGGCTTCGTCAAAACTTTGCGCGCGCACATTCACCTGTTCCAATTCGACGTCATAGACCCAAATCGCGTTGCCGTCAGCGACGATATGTTGCTCAAATGGCTTAATAACATCCCAACGAAATTGCCGGGGTGCCATTAAGGCCACGGTGCCGCTGCTTTGATCTTTTTTGCGGCCATTAGCGTCGAATAACGTTTGTGCGAACTCGCCCCGCATCGTTTTAACGTTTTTTGAAAAACTAGTGAGTTGATCGCGCGCTGGGCCAGCGTTTGCAAGCCCAAATTACGTGAAGAAAAACAAAACCAGAGCTGAACGCATTTGGATTAGCCTTCGGATGAAAGGCTGCCACGCTACTACAAAGCGCTGAATTCGCCCTGAAAGACGCATTTTTTCGCCTAATAGGTATACTAATAAGCCATTAAACCGGATTGTTTTGAAGTCAGGATGCTGCGACGCAGCAGATGACGAAATAAATCGTATACCCAGCGAAAAAGCGTGATGCCCATCACGTTTTGCTGTGCGACATCCAAAATGCCAATTTGCAGAGTCGCGCAGGCAGAATTATAAACCGTGCCATGTTGCGCTGCAGCAAGGCAAGCAAGCTGAACTTTGCCTGAGTGTGTTGACGGCATAAAGACACATTATTACAGTGGCGGCGCTTTGAGAGACTTGCTAGTCAACTCAAAGCAGGCGCCGAAAGTGATCAAAATGATCCTGAACCGGCAAACAACATGTTGGGCAAACAACTTCAGAGGTTGATCCAGTGACTAAAGTCTTAAATAACAAATCGTTCGTACTCGCTACAAAAACTCGTTTGGCAAGCGCTGCAATTGCACTCGCGCTATCAACAGGCGCTTTTGCGCAAAACAAAGATGATCTTATCGACGCTGGCGCTGTTCAGAACGAAACGAAGATCAACTTCGCACCCCTTGCTGACGCCACATCGTACGATCAGGTCATTGTTTATTTCTCCAAAAACACTGAAGCATCCAGCTCTGCACGCGGCTTAGCCAATAATTTGTCACGAGCAGCGGACAGTTCTGGTCTAAAGCTTGATTATGTTCGCGAAATTTCAACGGGCGGCCATTTGGTCAAAATTGCAAGCGCGAATACCTCAAGCAAAGGCGCTGCGATAACCGATGCCATGACCGAAAGCGCAATGCGTGCGATTGCCGCCCTGCCGGATGTGACCTCGGTCGAGCCAGACGCGCTATTACAGCCATTTTTCACGCCAAACGACACCGACTACGCTGGCAAGCAATGGCACTATTTTGAAGCAACCGGCGGGCTTAACTTGCCACTGGCATGGGACAAAGCCACTGGTACCGGCGTTATTGTTGCAGTAATCGATACCGGCATCACCACGCACACGGATCTGAACGCCAACATTGTCGGCGGCTATGATTTTATTTCCAACGCAACCACCGCAGCGGATGGCGGCGGTCGTGATTCCAACCCTGCCGATGCTGGCGATTCCACCACGGCGAATCAGTGTCAAGCGAATACCGCTGCGCGCGGTTCATCCTGGCACGGCACCCACGTGGCCGGCACCATTGCAGCAGTGTCGAATAACGCCAAGGGCGTTGCCGGTGTTGCGTTTAACGCGAAAGTTTCGCCATTACGTGTGTTAGGAAAATGCGGCGGTTCAATCTCTGACATCGCCGATGCGATCAATTGGGCCTCGGGCGGCACGGTAAGCGGCGTGCCTGCGAATACCAATGTCGCTAAGGTGATTAACATGTCGCTGGGTGGCGGTGGATCCTGCGGCACCACGACACAAGCTGCAATTAATAGTGCCACCGGCCGTGGTTCGGTTGTAGTTGTCGCTGCGGGCAACTCGAACGCCAATGTTTCTGGTTTCAACCCTGCCAACTGCGCCAACGTCGTTTCGGTTGCGGCAACAAACCGCTCCGGCGGCCGTTCGTATTATTCAAACTACGGCGCGTTAATTGACGTTGCTGCACCTGGCGGTGAATTGACTCAAACCACCAGCAACAATGGCATCTGGTCGACTCTTAATGCTGGCGCGAGTACGCCTGGAGCTGAGTCCTACGCGTTCTATCAAGGCACATCAATGGCAGCACCGCACGTTGCAGGTGTTGCGGCGTTGATACTCTCCAAAGGTGCGAAAACGCCTGCCGAAATTGAAACGTTATTGAAGAACAACACGCGTGCCTTTCCAGCGACTTGCACCACGTGCGGAACCGGTATAGTTGATGCCAACAAAGTCATTTCGGCATTGACGGTGACGCCACCTCCCGGTGGATTCTTCCAAAATACGGCTGACTATACGATCAGCGATAACCTCACCACCGACAGCCCAATTACGGTGAGCGCTCAAGCAGGCAATGCATCGGCAACGTTATCGGTTGCTGTTAATATCGTGCACACATATCAGGGTGATTTGAAAGTTGATCTAGTTGCCCCGGATGGTTCCTTGTACAACATCCACAACCGCACTGGCGCTGGCACGGATAACATTATTAAGACGGTAACGATTAACGCCTCCAGTGAAGTGGCTAATGGCGTTTGGAAACTACGCGTGAATGACAATGCAGGCGGTGATGTCGGCTATATCAATAGCTGGTCCATGCAGTTCTAAGCGATTGTTATCGCTGCAAATTGAAGCCCCGGCCTAGCGTCGGGGTTTTTCGTTGGTGCGCCCGTACCGGCAGATTTCCGGCAGATTTATTTCGTCTTGCTGCCACAGTCAGTTTCGGATTAAAAAATGCCGTCAATACGGCTCGCCGCATTCAAGCGCTGCACTTATTGCTGTGCGGGACGTTACCATCGCCTTCAACCTATAAATAAACAAGACGCGCAAAAATGCACCCCGCCCGCATGATTTTTGGGATTACCGCACGCCATGCCGATTACGGTTGAGTTGCAATGCCCCGCAAACTGTCGATAAGCCAGTGAACATCCAATTCTCCATTGCTGAATGGGCCGCATGGGCACCTGGGCTTGCGGACAAAGCCGCTTGGCGGGCGAAATTTGTCGATGCTAATGGGGCGTGGGATAGCTCAGACGTTGCCGCGCCAGTCGCTGAGCTGGCGCCGATGACGCGGCGGCGGCTGAATCGTATTGGCCGTTCGGCACTGCAAGTAGCCTATGCGGCGCACACAGGATGCTTGGCCGTGTCGCCTGGCGGCGAGACTTGTATGGACGTGTCGCCTGGCGGCGAGACTTGTATGGTCGTGTCGCCTGGCGGCGAGACTTATACGCCCTGCCCTGTCATTTTTGCCTCGCGCTATGGCGATCTTCAGCGTTCGGTGGTTCTGCTTAGCGCCTTGGCCAACCATGAAAGTTTGTCGCCAACGGCCTTTAGCGTGTCAGTGCACAACGCCATTGGCGCTATTTTCTCGATTGAACGCGGGGATACAGAAAACTACAGCGCTCTAGCTGCGGGCGTTGACACCGTGCCCTGTGCGCTAGTTGAAGCCGCTGCGTTACTCGCCGAAGGCGCGGAGTCGGTGTTGCTGGTGGTCTATGAGGATCCGCTGCCGGATGTTTACGCGGTGTTTGCGGATGCGCCACCAATTCCACGTGCATGGGCGTGTAAAATCGTGCCGCCAAACCCAGCCGGTGAAGTTATTGCGCTCACAAAATATACGGATTGCTCCGCGCCGAGCGATGTGCTGAGCCCTTTGCCCCTAGATCTAGCGGTGCTGAGGTTTTTAATCGGCGCTGCGCCATCGCTGGAAGCGCACGGGTGGCGCTACACGCGTGTTTGAATGGGCTAAATACCTGTGGCGCATGTTTGCAAGCGCGCTAGCGTTTGTGCTGTTTGGCTTCGTGGGCGTTTTGCTGGCGGTGGGATTCTTCCCATTTTTGCGCCTAGTGTTTTGGCGTAGTAAAGCGCAAAAAGTGCGCTTTTCCCGGCAAATCGTGCAACATGCCTTCGCCACCTTTGTTGCGCTGATGCGTACTTTAGGGCTGTTGCGCTATGAAGTAGTTGGCCAGGAACGGCTCAATCGCAGCGGGTTGCTGATTTTGGCGAATCACCCCAGCCTAATTGACGTGGTT
Source organism: Rhodanobacteraceae bacterium (assembly GCA_031409855.1). Classification (GTDB taxonomy): domain Bacteria; phylum Pseudomonadota; class Gammaproteobacteria; order Xanthomonadales; family SZUA-5; genus JANNYA01. The sequence continues at coordinate 28,085 of JANNYA010000011.1, forward strand.
TTTTTGATTGCACTGGTGCCCAATGCGAACTGCGTGATTAAGCGTGGTGTACGACGCAATCCGTTTATGCGCGGTGTAGTGCTTGCAACCAACTACATCTGTAATGACTCTGGTGCCCAGCTCATCGATGATTGTGTGCAGTCCTTGCAAGCGGGGAACAATCTAATTATCTTCCCAGAAGGTACGCGCACACCCATCACAGGCATGCCAAAACTACTGCGCGGGGCGGCCAATATTGCTGTACGCGGTACGCGCGATATTACACCGGTTGTAATTCACACAAATTCCACTAGTCTTGGGAAAGGGGTTCCGTGGTGGCATATGCCACAGCGAATGCAGTTTAAGTTCGATATTCGCGAGGATATTGCGACCCTTCCGTACTTACAGAATCCGGGCGGGGAAGC
>JANNYA010000012.1:0-42902 GCA_031409855.1 Rhodanobacteraceae bacterium
AATTGAGTCACAGAAGCTAAAAACCGCCCAGCGCTTGGCAAAAGAACTAGGATTGGAACTTCACCAACGACCGGAACTGGCCTAGAATTTGAAAACCACCTTTAATTAAATCAATAACTTACAGTTTTAGTTCATGGAGAGAGAGCGCAGCGAAGCAATCTTGCTTTTAACTCGATACGCTTTGTGATTGCTTCACTGCGTTCGCAATGACGAAACGAGGCAAACTCAAACACAAACTAAGGAAACCAGTTTGCAAGTCATTACACTCTCCAAGCGCCCCGATCTACTGGCGCTCGCGCAACACAATCCTAAGCGTTACCCCGCGCTGTTTCAGTCCTTGGGACAAGAGCGGGCACAAATCCCGGAGCCAGCCCATGCCCAGTGGGACTTGCTAGGCGTTGCCAACGGCGAACAGATTGTGGCGAATGGCAAAAGCGGTGGTTCATTTTTTTCTGAGCTTGAGTCGCGTTCGAGCAAAACCACTCAATTTAGCGAGTCTGCGTTTGAAAACGGCCCGCCTTTTATCGGTGGCTGGGTGGTTTATCTAGGCTACGAGCTGAGCGACGAAATTGAGCCCAGGCTAGAGCTACCTGCGACGCAATTTGAGTTTCCACGTGCTTTCGCGCTGCGCACGCCCGGTGTAATCGCTATAAATCGCCGCACCGGCGTTGCATTGCTTGTTTTCGAAACGGGATTTGACGCGCTGTTAAACGACGTCAATCTAGACCTAGAGATCAATTTGAGTCCGCTTCACAGCGCCCCAATAAGCGCGCAAATTAGCGAAGATGCGCCAGAACAATTCTTGTATGGCACCGCACGCGTGCATGCGTATTTGCGGGCCGGGGACATTTTTCAGGCGAATATTTCACGTGGCTGGCAAGCGAAGCTCGAACGCCCTGTCAGCAATGCGCAAATTTACGCCAACCTGTGTGCGGCAAACCCAGCACCCTTTGCTGCACTGGCGCAGTTCGAACAATTTGCGATTATTAGCTCCTCACCCGAGCGGCTCATACAGTCGCAAAACGGTTGGCTGCAAACCCGTCCGATTGCTGGCACGCGCGCCCGAAAAATAGGCGATTTGCCGCTTACCGATCAGGAAAAAAGCGATTTCGTCGGCGATATCAAAGAACGCGCAGAACACATCATGTTGATTGATCTTGAACGCAACGATTTGGGCCGTGTTTGTGACCCAGGTTCGATAGTCGTCGACGAATTACTGAGCGTGGAAAGCTATGCGCACGTGCATCACATAGTTTCCAACGTGGCCGGAAAACTGCGTGCGGGTGTGGGCCCAGTTGCGCTGTTAAAAGCGGTATTTCCCGGCGGCACGATTACGGGCTGCCCGAAAGTACGCTGCATGGAAATTATCGCGGAACTAGAACAAACTGGACGCGGACCCTACACCGGCGCGCTGGGCTATATCGGCCATAACGGCGATATGGATTTCAATATTTTAATCCGCACCTTCGCAAGAGTAGACAACACTCTGCACTTTCGCGCTGGTGCTGGCATTGTCATGGACAGCGTTGCCGAAAAAGAATTGCTAGAAACGCGTGCCAAGGCGAAAGGCATGCTGCGTGCGCTGAGTGAAAATACGCAATGATTTAAACCAGCGCCGCCGCGCGCAAAGCCAAATATCCCCACATCGCCAATAAAATAATCCAGCTGGAAAAATACGCATAGATTCTCGGATAGATTTTATTTCTGCCGATATGGATGTAGGCATGAATCATTCTTGCCAAAACATAGACCCACGCCAAAATTAAGAACGCTAGGTCGGTGACATGCATTGTCAAACCTGCCAGGCAAGCCACGTAATAAAGTGTCGGTGCTTCGAACAAATTAGAAAAATGTCGAGTTAGTTTGTGCGCCGCCTCCGGCTCCGTGTCGCCTTGATAGGTTTTGTAATAGGACGCCTTGACTGCCCCGCTTGCCACCGATCGAGTGCGAGTGCGGAACAATAGGACTAATACGACGAAGGTCAGCAACACCATCGCAAACATGGGATAGATCAGGCGGTAGTCATGCATGGTGTAGGTCCAAATACGGGTTGGAAAATTTGCAGATTTATATTGAATCAAGCCAACTAAACAAAAGCGGGCCGATCCACATGCCGCCCAGCACCCACCACGGCGTGCAATTCGCCCAATTTAAACACCACTTTGCCAGCCGCGATGGTGTGGCTAGGTATGCCACGCACGGTGCGGCCCTCAAAAACATTAAAGCCACCCTTGGCAAACTGCGTTTTCGCAGAAATCGTCCGTTTAGCATTTGGATCCCAAACGACTAAGTCGGCGTCACTGCCCGAGGACACCGAACCCTTGCGCGGATAGATATTAAAAATCTGCGCGGCGTTGGTCGAGGTCACTTTGACAAATTCTGAGCGCGTTAATTTGCCGCTGTTGACGCCGCCGTCCCAAATAACCGCCATGCGGTCTTCCACGCCGCCACAGCCGTTCGGAATTTTGGTGAAATCGTCTTTGCCGGCAGCTTTTTGCGTATCGCAAAAGGTGCAGTGGTCGGTGGCGGTGGTGTGTAAATTGCCGCTTTGCAAGCCATACCAAAGTGCGGCTTGATGGGTTTTATCGCGAAATGGCGGGCTCATCACGTGGCCAGCAGCGAAATCAAAATCAGGGTTGCGATATACGCTGTCGTCTATCGTTAAATGCCCAGCCAATACTTCTCCGTAAACCCGCTGACCGCTGCTGCGCGCGCGTGTGATCACCGCCAAGGTGTCCGAGCAAGACACATGCACGATGTAAATGGGCGTGTTCAATACATTCGCAATCGCAATGGCGCGATTCGCCGCTTCCGCCTCGACCACCGGTGGGCGTGATAGCGGGTGTGCCTCAGGGCCAGTCATGCCTAGATTGAGCAGCTTTTGTTGCAAGCTATAAACCAATTCACCGTTTTCCGCGTGTACGGTGGGCATGGCACCGAGCTCCAGCGCGCGGCTAAAGCTTTTCACCAAAATTTCGTCGTCCGCCATGATCGCGTTTTTATAGGCCATAAAGTGCTTGAAACTATTGACGCCAAACTGCGTGACCAAAGTACCCATATCGCGATGCACCGTCTCGTCCCACCAAGTAACGGCAACATGAAAGCTGTAATCACAGGCCGATTTTTCCGCCCAAGCGCGCCAGTTTTGATAGGCCTCTAACAAAGATTGCTGTGGGTTGGGGATTACAAAATCAATAATGCAGGTCGTGCCACCCGCCAATGCCGCTGCCGTGCCGGTAAAAAAATCATCCGCCGTGACCGTGCCCATAAACGGCAATTGCATGTGCGTGTGCGGATCAATACCGCCGGGAATCACGTACTGACCTGAGGCGTCGATCACTTCACAGCCGGGCAGCGCTGTAAGGTCGGTGCCGACAGCAACAATTTTGCCGCCTTCACAATACACATCGGCGCGAAATTCGCGATCTGCGTTGACGACGGTGCCGCCTTGAATAAGTAAGCCCATGAATCGCTCCAGGTTGAAAATTTAGAGTGTACCAAGGCTAGCTTCTAAGGCTGGCCAATTCGCGCAACATATCCCAGGATTTCAGCGTCTTGCCCCCCAAACGTTCTGAAATCAGCGCTCGCATAATCCCGCGCGTGGTGCTGTTATGGATTTTGCTAAAGCAGCAGGAGTCAAACTCTAAAATTGCGGCTCCAGCCAAAGCGCCCAGTGCGCCAACCTGGGTAAGGAAAAATCCGGCATTCGGGTCTAGTCGATAACACAACCTGGTGTCTATCGGCTTGCCAGTGACATCAGTGGAAAAATCGACGCCATAGCCCAACTCTTCCAACAGCAAACGTTCGAAGCCCCGCAAATGCGCACCAAGATCATCGCATGCAATCGCCTGTATTGAATTTTGATAGTGCAGAAACAATCGCTCATGCGCATCACCGCGTGGCAGTAAGGCAACGATGAGTTCATTAACATACATCAGTGCCAGACTGCGTTCACCGACGAACGCGGGGGCGGTTTCACAAATCTCGAAGCGCCGCAGCTGCAGCAATTCGCCGGTACCCACTAAATCCGCTAGATATAACGCCCCAGGAGCCAGCACATCTTTGCCGACTTTCGGGCTAAGTTGGCGCGCGCCCCGCGCGAGTGCACCAACGCGGCCATGAGTTTTTGTGAGTAGCTCTAGCGTTACGCTGGTTTCGCCAAACGCACGGCGATGCAATACATACGTGGGCTCGTTTTCGATGCGCACGATTAACCGCTGCTCCGGTTTAGATAAGCGCTAAGACCTAATCACCATAGCCAAGCTGCTTGAGCGCACGTTCGTCGTCACTCCAGCCGGATTTGACCTTAACCCAAACGCTTAAGAACACTTTAGAGTCAAAAATCCGCTCCATCGCCATCCGCGCCTTGGTGCCAATCTCTTTCAAGCGCGAGCCACCTTCGCCAATCACAATCGCCTTTTGGCCATCGCGCTCGACCCAAATGGTGGCTTGAATGCGCTTGAGCTTCGGTTCGAGTGTAAATTCGTCTATCGTAACGGTAGATGTGTACGGCAATTCTTCACCCAATAGCCGGATCAACTGCTCGCGAATAAATTCGGCCGCTAAAAAGCGTTCTGGTCGATCGGTAAGATCATCGGCATCGTATTGCGCTTCAGCAATCGGTAAAAGTGTTGCCAACTCGCGTTTGATCTCTTCCAAACCTTTGCGTTTGGTTGCCGAAACCATCGCAGTACCGTTAAATTTATGCCGCAAATACATCTCTTCAACGAAAGGCAAAAGCTTTTCCTTGTCGGTAACTCGATCCACCTTATTGATCACTAAAAGCACCGGCTTATTCGCAGCGATTGCGTGCTTGAGCGCCAAGGCATCGTCGTCTTCAAAATGCAGGCCATCCAGCACGAAGGCCAACACATCCACCTCTGAAATCGCTTTTGCCGCCGTGCGATTCAGCGTGCGATTCAACGCGCGCGGGGTCTTTTGATGGATACCGGGTGTGTCTATAAAGATTAGCTGGGCCGCTTCATCGGTTGAAAGGCCCAATATGCGATGCCGCGTGGTTTGTGGCTTGCGCGCGGTGGCTGCGAGATGGGCACCGATTAGGGCGTTAAGTAATGTCGACTTACCGACATTGGGGCGGCCGATCAAGGCAATGGTGCCGCAGCGAAAGCTCATGGTTGTATTTCCGGGAAATTTGTCTGTGGATGTGTATTTTTGCGGCCGGTGATTTTGAGAGCTACACCGTGTTTTAGCGTTTGCAACATCGCGCTCGCCGCTGCTTGTTCGGCACGTCGCAGGCTGCTGCCGCGTCCGTTGCTTGCCATTGCTTGAAATTTATCGGTAGCGCCGATCTCACAGCGCACTAAAAATTCGCGGTTGTGCTCCAGGCCAAAGGTTTCCAGCAATGTATAAAGCGGCAAAATGCGTCCTTTGTCCTGCAAGTACTCCTGTAGCTGCGTTTTAGCATCTTTGCTTTGCGCCTTTTCCAATGCAAGGGGTAGCGCAGCAAGTAGCAATGGTTCGAGCAAGGCGCGCATCGCGGCTAAGCCATGATCCAGATAAAGCGCGGCACACAAAGCCTCAAAGGTGTCCGCCAAGATCGAATCGCGGCGATGGCCGCCACTTTTGAGCTCGCCGCCGCCAAGAATTAAAAAGTCACCAAGCTTGAGCTCACGCGCAAACGCGGCGAGCGAGGCTTCATCAACCAAATTGGAGCGCAGCCGGGTCAATTCACCCTCACTAGCGTTTAACTGCGTTTTAAACAAAAGCTCAGCACAGACCATATTCACAAGCGAGTCGCCAAAAAACTCCATGCGCTCATAGTTTGCCTTGCCAGCACTGCGATGCGTCAGCGCCATTTGCAGGCTCTCAGCGGATGGCACCGCGATACCACGTTGAGTAAGCGTACGCTCGAACTTAGCCAGCCGGCGCACCCAATTTCACTGTGTGGCTAAATTTAATAACAAAATCGATGTTATAGACAAAGCCAGTGCGGTATTCATAGGCGCAGGTCAGGTTGGCGCCCGCTTTGCGATCAAGCGTCAGGCAGGTTCGCTTTGGCGTTTCGACATAACTGATGTTGAAGCGTCGTTCCATCGAACCCCACGCGTTTGAGATGGCATAGTTTGCGGCACCCGGCTCACGCGCCATGTCATTCATCGTCGATTTGACTGAATTAAATTCAGAATATGCTGGAAATAGCTTTGCTGCCATGAGGAAAAAGAAGCCCGCAACCGCCATTCCCACCAAGAACCCCATCAGCGTAATACCACGCTGCGCTTTTACTTTCATACATTGCTCCAATTTAGGTTAACGAACCGCGCTGCCAATTCTATTCCAAGCGACGACACCTTTGCGCTGCCAATCCCAGTGCATCCAAATAAAACTTGCGCGGCCCATCAAATTTTCTTCCGGCACAAAGCCCCATTCGCGGCTGTCGGCACTGTCGTCGCGGTTGTCGCCCATCATAAAATAATGTCCAGCGGGTACAACCCATTCGCCGTTTAGGTTCGAGTACGGCGAGGTGAGCGTTTGGTGCGTGACGCCCATCAGATTTTCACTGTGCAACTGCGTTTCACTGCGGACTGTACTTGAGGCATCAGAGATGTAATTGCCGATTTGTGTATGTGCAATCGGCTCCCCATTGATCAGGAATTGATGGTTTTGGTAGCTGATCGTATCCCCAGGTAGACCAACGCAGCGCTTAATAAAGGTGGCACCCACAATTGCCAAATCGTCTTTGCGTTGTTCTGCGGTCATTGGATGATCAAACTCTGGCAAGCGCGCAGGGCGCCGAAAAATGACCACTTCGCCGCGCTTGGGTTTACCAAGGTCAAGAATTTTCTGATTGGTTACAGGCAAGCGCAGCCCATAAGCAAATTTGTTGACGACAATGAAATCCCCGACCAGCAGCGTGGGCATCATCGAACCGCTGGGAATCTGAAAGGGTTCAAACCAAAACGATCGCACCACTAAAACAATCATTAATACCGGAAAGAACGCCTTTGCTTGCTCGGTCAGCCACGATTCCTTTTCAGGCAGGTCGCCTTCCGCAATAGTTACGTTTCGTTCGCGCCGGGCACGCGCAAAAAATAACGCATCAATCAGCCAAATCAAGCCAGAAAACAGCGCCAACAAGGTGAGAATTAGAGGGAAATCAACATTCATAAATTTTTGACCAGGTAATTAACTATCGATCTAACTTGAGAACTGCAAGGAAGGCTTCTTGCGGTATCTCTACATTGCCCACTTGCTTCATGCGCTTTTTGCCTTCTTTTTGCTTCTCTAAAAGTTTCTTTTTGCGCGTCGCATCGCCGCCGTAGCATTTCGCGAGCACGTTTTTGCGCATCGCTTTCACGGTCGAGCGCGCGATGATTTGTGCGCCAATGGCGGCTTGAATGGCAACGTCAAACATTTGGCGTGGCACTAATTCGCGCAATTTTTCTACCAAATCACGGCCGCGCCGATCTGCAACACCCCGGTGCGTGATCAAGCTCAATGCATCAACTCGATCGCCGTTAATCAACACATCGACGCGTACAAACGGGCCGGCTTCAAAACGATTGAAGGTGTAGTCAAAACTTGCATAGCCGCGTGAAACGCTTTTGAGCTTGTCGAAAAAGTCCATCACCACTTCAGAAAGCGGCAATTCATAAACCACGGCAACCTGGGTGCCTAAAAAGTTCATGCTTTTTTGGCTACCACGCTTTTCTTCGCACAGCTTAATAACCGCGCCGACGTAGTCTGGCGGCACCAAAATGTTGGCGGTAATGATCGGCTCGCGAATTTCTGCAACTAAATGCCCAGCGGGCAACTTGGCCGGGTTATCCAGCTCCACAACGCTGCCGTCGGTCAACTCCAGCTGATAGATCACGGTTGGCGCGGTCGTAACCAAGTCCAAATCGTACTCACGCTCTAAGCGTTCTTGCACAATTTCCATGTGCAGCAAGCCTAAAAAGCCGATGCGAAAGCCAAAACCCATGGCTTCTGAACTTTCGGGCTCGAACGTGATTGAGGAATCATTAAGTTTTAGCTTTTCAAGCGCCTCACGTTGCGCTGGATAATCCTCACCGTTCACTGGGAACATACCGGCAAATACGCGCGGTTTAATTTTCTGAAAGCCCGGCAGTGGCGCTGCGGCGGGTTTGCTGGCCAGCGTCAAGGTGTCACCCACCGGCGCGCCATGTACTTCTTTGATCGCCGCGCAAATAAAGCCTACTTGACCGGCGCTTAGCCGATCACGCAAGACGCGTTTCGGTGTGAATACGCCCATTTCGTCGATTTGGTGCGTGCGCCCGGTCGACATCACTAAAATCTTGTCGCCCTTCTTCAGCACGCCCTGCATAACGCGCACGAGCGAAACCACGCCGAGATAGTTGTCAAACCACGAGTCAATAATGAGCGCCTTCACTTCATCGCCCGGCGGCTGAGTTGGTGCTGGAATGCGTTTGACCAACGCTTCCAAAGCTTCACGGATATTCAGGCCGGTTTTCGCACTCACTTCAACGGCGTCGGTGGCATCAATGCCGATCACGTCCTCAATTTCCTGACGCACCCGGTCTGGGTCGGCGGTAGGCAAGTCGATTTTATTGAGTACCGGCACCACTTCCAAACCCATTTCGACCGCGGTGTAGCAGTTCGCGACGCTTTGCGCCTCCACCCCTTGCGCGGCATCTACTACGAGTAAAGCACCTTCACAAGCGGACAAGGAGCGGCTGACTTCGTAGGAAAAATCCACGTGTCCTGGTGTGTCGATAAAGTTCAAATGATAGGTTTCCCCGTCCAGTGCGAGGTAGTCCAGTGACACACTCTGCGCTTTAATGGTGATCCCGCGCTCGCGCTCGATATCCATATTATCGAGCACTTGCTCGCTCATTTCGCGGTTGCTTAAACCACCGCAAAATTGGATAAAACGATCCGAGAGCGTCGATTTCCCATGGTCAACGTGCGCAATAATGGAAAAATTTCGTATGTTTTTCATTAAACCTTTTCTATTAAGCCATGTATCCGGCGCAAAGCGAACCCGTATCTGGCAGAAGCATGGGCTGGCAAAAAGCATGAGCCCGTGTGCGTAAACTTAAAAAGGCCTCAGAGGGCCTGAATAACCCGAGAGTGTAGCCCGGAACGTTTAAGCCAAACAGTCAATAAAGCAATTCACGATGGCTAAGGTTTAAGATTTCAAAAAGTTGATGCGCATAGTCTATTGTTGAATAGCGTCGATACCACTTAAAAAACGATCCAGTGTTGCCTGCGGCACGTCACCTACCGCGACTAAATCGACGTTGCCATTTCTGCGCACGACAAAACCAGTGCTACCGCGTTGGGTAAAGCCTGCTGCCGGAAGTGCACCCAAGGACTGAACAAATATGCTGACCCGCGCCAGCCCATCGCTGTAGATTTGTTGCACATGCGTCGTGTCGTTAAAAACCGAGGTCAAAACAAAACCCGTGGGTACATTACGCACGTAAAACATCGAATGCGCTAAAATTTCGGGTGCGGGATCAATTTTTGAAGCATCGCGTGAGTTCGAGTCGTTTCCGCCAACGACCTCTAAAAAGTCGATGTTTTTGACTTGAATACGCTCTATAAGCTCATTTTTTCGATAAATTTCTGTTTTTAGCGGCACACCCGTTTGTTCGTCTAACCAGAGTACGCGCGTGTAGCGCCAACCATCCCTTGGGATTAACTTCAATTGCTGCACCGGCCGACTTGCAAGCCTTACATCTGTGGCCAATTCTTCCCATTGCGCCTGATAATTACTCAGCAAGGCGGCGATAGATTTAGTTTGATCAGAGATAGCGAATTGCGCCCCCGGCACTGACGGTGACGAGGTAAGCAGGCCATTTCGTACTTCAAGAATACGAGTAGGATTTACGCCGACAGGGTTAGTCGCACGGGGGTTAGACACACTGGCAAAACTGTTTGGCCCAAACATGACCTCGACGCGATAACTCATCGGCTCGGGCGCAACAAACCGCTGCAACAATGCCGTGCGGTCTGCTGTGTTTGCCGATTGCGATTGCGCATGCGAAAGGCCGAAAAAAACGCCCACCACAAAAAAAATAACTCGCTTCATTGCGGCGCCAAACTCATTTCTGCAGCGTCGCTAAACACGAGGCTCGGCAAATACACGGCATCTGAAATGGGCGAAATGGGCGAACGCTGCACATGCTCTAACAGAAAAGCGTCCATCGATTGCGCAAGCAAGACATTGTTTTGATCTGCGCTAGCACCCACGCCAGCACCGATGTGCCCTGATACGGTGCGCATACTGACCACCGGGCTGGCCAGCGTTAGCGGTGCGGCGGTTTGCGCGGTTGCTTGCGGTGCAATTTCAGGCTGAAATCGCTGCGGTAACAATAAAGCCGCCCAGGCCACCGCCGCTGCAATCGCAATGCCAGCACCAAAGCGGCTCATAGATTGGCGATTGAATCTGCGGTTTGTAGCAATGACTTCGTGGCCACTCGCAATCTTTTGCCCTGCGTTAACGTTATTTGCCTCGGCAACTGCAATTTTGCTCAACACCCGCGCGCTAAAATTATCGCTGTCTAAAACCTGCGCCTGCCCGCGTAGTACCTCGCCAATGCCCTGAAAGCGTTGCCATTGGGCGTTGAGTTCCGCGTCGTGCGCCATACGCTTAATTAAAAACGCAGCTTCAGTTGTGCTCAGCTCGCCATCGACAAGCGCCGACAGGCTTTCTATGAGTTGCTCGGACAGTAATTCCGGCGAACTTGAATTGTTATCGTTATTCATAACATGTGTTCCTGATCGACATCATTAGAAAACAAGGGTTTTTTAGTGTTAGGCGTATCGAATTCATCGGTGTAACTGCGCTATTGCTGTTCAAGCATTGGGCGGATGCGTTTGTCCACAGCTTCGCGCGCGCGAAAAATTCTTGAGCGTACCGTGCCGATCGGGCAATCCATTTGCGCTGCGATTTCTTCGTAACTCAAGCCTTCAATTTCACGCAAATGCAGCGCCAGTCGAATATCGGGTGGCAACGCCGCCATACTTTCGACCACGGCGCGCTGAATCTCTTCGCGCAAAAATTCCCGTTCCGGCGTCGCGCGGTCACGCAAACTGGCTGGATCCTGGATTTGATCGGCGACATCAAGCTCAAGCCCGGAGGTGCTGATTTTGCGATTGTTTGAGCTTAAGAAATTTTTCGCGGTATTGAGCGAAATTCGGTATATCCAGGTGTAAAAAGAACTTTCCCCGCGAAAGCCGTTAAGGTTTTTGTAGACACGTAAAAACACTTCCTGGGCAATGTCTTCACACTCGGTTCGATCCCGTACTAAGCGCCCGATAGCAGCGATGACCTTAGACTGATAGCGACGGATCAATAAATCGAACGCCTTCATTTCACCGGCTTGTGCCCGCTGCACCAATAATACGTCTAGGTCTGCTTCAGTCATCCAATTGCTTCCAAGGGCCGAAGGCGCGGCTTGCTGCGCAGTCGCATGGGCAGGATTGAGCGCATAAGTCTCGCCGGTAAGGCGACACGGCAAGCCAGCATTGCCCCGGTTTGCCATCGGCCGGGCGTCTGCTGGGTTCGATAGCGTGTGCTGCGCGTAGGCCATGGGATAATTGCCAATAGAAGTTAGCGCAGCTGAGTCGATGGCGGCTGAAAAGTTCCCAAATAAAATTATGCCGAGTGTCTGTCGATAGGCCCTTCCACAGGCTCAGGGCGAACGGCGAGCAAATTACACGCTCAGGGCGAACGGCTGTGCCAGGTTCGGCTTGAAAGCAAGTTATATTCCCCCTCATTTTAAATCGCATCTGTTTCCTAAAGCGCTGGGAAGCTGATGCGAAACTGGGTGTATAGCCCTGCTTGGGTTCCGACCGAAATTTTTCCGCCTACGCGCTTTGCGGTCGCCATCACCATATCTAAACCAGCGCCGAACCCGGCGCTATCGGCCGCTTTTATCGCAGTAGCAAAGCCAGGTTCAAAAATAAAGCCGACCAACTGCCGTTGCTCTATCGTTTGCGCTTGTTGCACCGTTAGTCTGTTTAAGGCCAATGCGCGCGCGCGGATAATTTCAAAATTTAGACCACAGCCATCATCCCGAAAAACTAACTCATAGCCGCCATCGGCCAGTTCCGTCCAGATTAGCGATAGTGTCCCCGTTTCGTCTTTACCGGCAGCCGTTCGAGCGCCGGGCAACTCCAATCCATGCGCTAGCGAACTACGAATAAGCTGCACCAAAATTTCGGTCAGGGTCTGCTTTAGTCGATCAGGTACGGTTTCGCTCGATAGATTTTGTGCGCGCACCGCTACTTTTTTACCTAATTTCTCTGCGGTTCGGATGCAGGCTTGTTGAATTAGCGCGAACTCAAAGCGCGCTGAGCTCGCCTTCGGCACGCTGGCGATCTCAGGCGCAGGCTCCACCAGTGGCAAACTCGACAAAGTATTGATTGTCTCAGGGCGTGCTTCGCGTGGCGCGGGGGCATCTGAGATGCGTGCGTCACTGGTTGTTGGTTCGGCTTGCGGTTCGGTTTGCTCAACCAAGAACGCGGGCGGCGGCGCTTCAGCGGCAGTGTCGACCGCTAAGGCCGCGGTCAAACCTTTGTTTGTATATGGCAGTTGCGCCAACAACGCGCCCAAGCTATGCAGGCAATCGTAAAGTTCATCAAGCTTTAATGCGACGCTAAAAAAATCGTTACCGGACAGCTCGGCCTTCTGCCCCAGCGTTTCCAGCGCCATCGCCATTTCTGCCGCGCCAGCACTTAGCTCGGTCAAACCAAGTTGCTTTGCCTCATTTTTAAGTAGTTTAATTTTTTTACAGACGCCATCAGCAAGTGTTTGGTGGCGCACCCCACTGTGACCGCTGTCTTTCAAGTCCAGGTTGGCTTCGTCCAGTAACTTCTCGAAACTCGCAAACTTATTTTTCAAAGTCGTTCGGTCAAACTTGAGCATTTGAATCAATAGATCCAGCGTCGTTTGCGTGCTTTGCTCAGCCTTTTGGGTCAGCGCTTGAATCTGCGCACTAAGATTGACAGGCTCAGAGATGTCATGAATCGCCACTAAGATTCCAGCAAATCGACCGTTGTCCAAAAAATCACTGAAATCAAATCTAAAGTAGCGATGCTCAGGTCGCCCGTCGCTGTTGAGCATGAGCGCGGACACGCATTCGAGCGGATTGGCATCGGTGGCTGTGGCTGTGCTGTTCGTATGCGCAAGTAACCATTGGACGTAGTCACAAGCCTTGTTCCGCACTTCGGCATCTGCCAGGAACCCAACAATATTGGAAAAATCCGTGCCTATCCCAAAATTTTTCGCATAAAAAAAAGCATCGAATTCAGCTGAGCAAAATCGGCTTAGCTGCATTTTTGTGTTGAGCGTGAAAAAAATCAGCGGAATTTTTTTCAACAGATCGGTGCCTTCCTTTTCCGCCGCACGGATGCTTCGAGCTTGCAAAAAGTAAAGCCAAACTGTGGCGCTTAGCGCAATCGCCAACGATAAAAAAGCGAATAAGAAAAATGTGGCGCCGAGTGGCAGCGTTACCAAGCCGAATGCGGGCAGTCCAATGACGAACGCTGCCACAAGGGAAAGGCCGATGGTTATCGCTAGCTGCGAATGTGAAAAGATTTTCATGCCGAATGGGTTTTCATGCAGTGCCTAAAACGTTGAGTGGCGGTATGCTGCAACGATGCGCTGAGCTGCTTGCCTTGACAACGCATGGTAGCGGCTCGCCAATGTTTACACCGAAAAAATTTGCACTAAAGTTACAAGCAAGTGAGTATTTATGAACCGGATTGTTCGCTCGGATCGCATTTGGGTGTGTGAAGGCATCCGGCGCGTTTTTGTTCAGCATTCAAGCTTAGACTGGCGACGTGTTTTAATTTTGCAAAACATTGAAACCATAGTTGCTTGTCGCGCCACGTTGCGGCGAGACTTACGCGCAAGATTCATAAACACAATGTCATTGTCCGACCACAAAGGAGCAAATACCATGTTCATGCAGACCAATTTTAAGCAGATGTTTTTGGCTTTTTTGATAACGAGTGGCGCGCTGCTCTTCAGTGGGCAGCTGTTCGCGTATTACGACGAGGACGATGTTGAAGTCATTGATGAGGTGATTTGCGAAAGCTACAAAGGCCGCGTTGCTTATTGTGAAATTGATACCCAGGGCGAAGTCGTGCTGGTAGAGCAACTTTCCCGCTCGCAATGCGTTGAAGGGCAAACTTGGGGTGTCAATCGCCGTGGCCTGTGGGTAAATCAGGGCTGTAGAGGTAATTTTGCATCCGTTGTACAACGCCAACCGCGTCGCCGAGGCGGATATATCGCACCCCAACAACCTGCTGGTACCGTGATTCGCTGCGAAAGCCATGACCAGCGCCAAGCGTATTGCGCGCTGCCATTTAGGGGCCGCGTCAGGCTGATCAATCAAGTCAGTCGCGCAGCCTGCACCGAAGGTTATAGCTGGGGCTTTGACCGCCGTGGCGTATGGGTTTCACAGGGTTGCCGTGCCGACTTTGAAGTCTATTAAGAATACGCTTTGATTGAGCTTTCAAAAGGCGCCAAGTTTCGGCGCCTTTTGTTTTTTAGCTTTGTTGGGCGCCTAGTTTCGGCGCCTTTTTTTAGCTTTGTTGAATGGCGCCGCGTGTGCGGGAAACGTATTACAAGATATCGCCTGAAACATAAACTTACCTGATTGGCGCCAATCCTCAGTAACACGAAATCGTCATTCCCGCGAAGGCGGGAATCCAGGGTGAATGCAAAGGCGTCTGGTTGTGGCCATGTTTCAAAATCCTGAATTCTAGTTTCCGTAAGCTTCGCACTAACCAATTTCTGTCGTCACCGCCCCTGGATCCCCGCGTTCGCGAGGATGACGAACCAAATACTGAGGATTAGCGCTAATCACGTAAACTTGTGGCAACTTCACACAAGTTTCATGTCAGAATCATCGGTCAAGGTTTTGTCAAGCATGGTTTCTGACAACTACGTCTGACAAACCGGATTGCGTCTCAGCTTTGTTAGCCGACGCTTGATTTTTTGAACATGCACAGGATTTGCTTTATGTATGAAACCCGCCCAGAAGCGATGTCGGCCTACTGGATGCCCTTCACTGCGAACCGCGATTTTAAGGCGAACCCGCGCTTGATGGTGTCGGCGCACGGCATGTACTACACGGACGTCGATGGCAATCAAATTTTGGACGGTACCGCCGGCTTGTGGTGCGTGCCGCTCGGGCATGGGCAGCCAAAATTGGTTAAAGCCGTGCAAGACATGATTGGTCAGCTAGACTTTTCACCCTCATTTCAAATGGCGCACCCAGCCGCGTTTTTGTTGGCTGAGCGCTTGATGGCGTATACCAAGCACAAATTTGGTCAAGTGTTTTATACCAACTCGGGCTCGGAAGCGGTTGATACCGCACTAAAAATGGCACTGGCCTATCACCGAGTGCGCGGGGACGCGACCCGCACCCGCCTGATTGGGCGCGAGCGTGGCTATCACGGCGTGGGTTTTGGCGGCATTTCGGTCGGCGGCATTGCTGGCAATCGCAAGGCCTTTGGTAGCCTTTTGCCGGGCGTGGATCATTTGCCGCACACGCACAATTTAGAACATAACGCCTATAGTCGAGGCGAACCCGCCTGGGGCGCGCATTTGGCCGACGAGCTGGAACGCATTGTCGCCCTGCATGATGCCTCTACGATTGCGGCCGTGATTGTCGAGCCCGTTGCGGGTTCAACCGGCGTGCTGATCCCGCCAAAAAACTATCTGAAACGCTTGCGCGAAATTTGCACCAAACACGGAATACTGTTGATTTTTGACGAGGTGATTACCGGCTTCGGTCGCCTGACCACACCGTTTGCCTTCGATTACTTCGATGTTGAGCCGGATATGGTAACCGTCGCTAAAGGCCTGACCAATGGCGTAGTGCCGATGGGTGCGGTGTTTAGCAAAGCCTTTATCCATGACGCGTTTATGCATGGGCCCGATGGCATTGAGCTATTTCACGGCTACACCTATTCCGGGCACCCTTTGGCGTGCGCCGCCGCGTTGGCAAGCTTGGAGATTTTCGAGGAACAAAACGTGCTGGAACATGCGTGTGGTATGGCGGACTATTGGGCGGATGCGGTGCATTCGCTGAAAGGTTTGCCGCACGTGATTGATTTGCGCAGCATTGGTTTAATCGCAGGGATTGAGCTGGCAAGTATTCCTGGCAAACCCGGCGCGCGCGCTTTCAATGCGTTTAAGCGCGCCTTCGCGGACGGAGTATTGATCCGCACGACCGGCGACATTATTGCGCTGTCGCCGCCGCTGGTGCTGGAAAAAACGCATATCGACGAGCTGTTTGGCAAGTTGGCAAAAATTCTTAAGTCTTTAGACTAACGCGCTGGGCGCGAACGGAAATATACGCATGCAAAACCAACTAGAACTTATCCCGCATTTCATTGCTGGGCAATTGCAAGATACCGACAGCGGCCGTTACGGTGATGTCTATAACCCGGCGCTTGGCGTGCCTATTGCGCGGGTTGCGCTGGCATCGGCAAATGACGTTAACGCCGCCGTTGCCGCCGCCGCCGCCGCTTTTCCCGCGTGGGCCAATACCCCGGCGCTGGGCCGTGCGCGCGTGCTGTTTAGGTATTTGCAGTTGATGCAGCAGCACGCCGATGATTTTGCCGCACTTTTAACCCGCGAACACGGCAAAACCTTCGCTGACGCCCAAGGTGAAGTAGCGCGGGGCATTGAAGTGGTTGAGTTTGCCGTCGGCATTCCCCAGCTATTGAAAGGTGAGTTTAGCGAGCAAATTGCGCGCGGCGTTGACGCCTGTAGCTTTCGCCAACCGCTGGGCGTGGTGGCTGGCATTACCCCGTTCAATTTTCCGACCATGGTGCCGATGTGGATGTTTCCAATTGCACTTGCGTGTGGCAACACCTTCATCCTAAAACCCTCCGAGCGCGATCCATCACCGTCACTTTTGCACGCCAAATTGTTACAGCAAGCGGGTTTGCCAGATGGCGTTTTTAACGTTGTGCAGGGCGATAAAGTGGCGGTCGATGCGCTACTGGATCACCCACAGGTACAGGCGATTAGTTTTGTGGGTTCCACGCCAATTGCGCAATACATCTACAGCCGTGGTACCGCAAACGGCAAGCGCGTACAGGCTTTGGGTGGCGCGAAAAATCATATGGTGGTGATGCCAGATGCGGATATGGACATGGCGGTCGATGCCTTAATTGGGGCGGCCTACGGCTCGGCGGGCGAGCGCTGCATGGCGATATCCGTCGCGGTCGCGGTCGGCACGGCTGGGGATCAACTGATCACGGCTTTAGCTCAACGCACGCGCAGTTTAAAAATTGACGACGGCATGGCCGCTGGCGCTGAAATGGGCCCGGTGATCACGCAAGCGGCAAAAGAGCGCATTGAAAAACTGATCGGGCTGGGCACCACCGAAGGTGCCACCCTCGTGGTTGATGGGCGAAATTTAAGTGTGCCAGGACGTGAGCAAGGCTTTTTTGTCGGCGGCACGCTGTTTGACCACGTGACGCCGGAAATGACGATCTATAAAGAAGAAATTTTTGGGCCGGTGCTTTGCGTGCTACGCGCCAAATACATTGCCAGCGCCATCGAGTTGATTAACGCCAACGAATACGCTAACGGCGTCGCGATTTTCACCCGAGACGGCGGCGTCGCACGCGAATTCGTGCGCCAGATTCAAGTCGGTATGGTCGGCGTCAACGTGCCCCTGCCCGTGCCGATGGCGTTCCATAGTTTTGGCGGTTGGAAACGTAGTTTATTTGGCGACCATCATGTTTATGGCCCCGAAGGCGTGCGCTTCTATACGCGCGTTAAAGCAGTGATGCAGCGTTGGCCGAATACGGCTTCGGTCGGGGCAGAGTTTGCTTTTCCGCAAATGAAGTAGCAGTTGACTTCAAAAATTTCCAGGTACTGCAAAATTAAATTATTTAAGGTTTTTATGAAATATACAATTTTTTCTACAGTAGTACTAGCCTGCTCTGGCTGCGCGCCAATTCTTACCAACCCACACTTTAATGGCGATAAAAACGGCGTGCGGGTAAAAGTGGCAACGGTGCAAGATACTGTCACGCCTGACGGAACGACCCGTGCGCATTTCTTCTATTTGAATAAGGTTGGTACCCAAGAAATTCTCAACGCATTAAATTTAACGGTTAAAGGGAACTATGGGAAAGGCTTGGGCGTTAGGCCATACGCTTATCGAAGGCTTGTTCCAGCAAATCGCCCGCTAAGTATAGAAATATGCGCTGAAACACATAACGGTGCGCCTATTTTAGATTTATTAAGGAAAGATTTTAAAAAATGTGAATCGTTGGAATTTGCCTTCAAGGCTGACGAAGTTTACGCTATTACCGGCACCATCGACGAAAAATCAGCAATCGTTGAAATTAACATGCTGGAAAAAGGCAGATAGATTTATTGAATATGACCAATTTCTTAACAACCTGACTTTCGTAGGTAATATGCTCCAGGCCCTAAAACACCTAAATTCTGCGTACTTAGATAACGTCACTCTGGCAGGCCAATTCACTGACTTAGCACCCGCCTTAAATCCGCGCCAAGCGCAAATAGAATCCGAACGCTGTCTGTATTGTTTTGATGCGCCCTGTACGCGCATCTGCCCCACTGAAATTGATGTCGCAAGTTTTATTCGTAATATTGCCACCGAAAACATCAACGGCGCGGCAAAAACCATTTTGCAGCAGAATATTCTGGGTGGTAGCTGCGCACGCGTGTGTCCGACTGAGATTTTGTGTGAGGACGCATGCGTACGCAATCATGATGCCGAAGGTGTGCCAGTAAAAATTGGCCTATTGCAGCGTTTTGCGATAGATCACATGAGTTTTGATGCGCATCCATTTACGCGCGCCACATTAACTGGGCACACGATTGCTGTGGTTGGCGCTGGGCCAGCGGGCTTGGCCTGTGCGCATCAGTTAGCAATGTTGGGCAATGATGTGGTGATTTTTGAGACTTTGCCCAAGCCAGGCGGCTTAAATGAATACGGTATTGCTAAATATAAATTGACCGACAATTATGCCCAACGCGAAGTTGAATTTTTATTGGCGATTGGCGGCATTGCCATTCAATATGGGAAGACCTTAGGCACTAATTTATCGTTAGCGCAATTAAATAGCGATTATTCCGCCGTTTTTCTAGCCTTGGGCTTAGGCGCAAGCCGGATATTAGGTTTAACCGATGAAGACGCGCCCGGCTTATTGGCGGCAGTCGACTATATTGCCGAATTACGTCAAGCCGATGATTTGACGCAATTGCCAGTACCAAATCGTGCGCTGGTGATTGGTGCGGGCAATACCGCCATTGATATGGCGGTGCAAATCGCGCGTTTGGGCTGCGAGGATGTGACGGTGGTCTATCGCCGTGGCGTTGAATCGATGTCGGCGACCAAACACGAACAGGAAATCGCGAAGGCGAATCAAGTGCGCATTAAAACCTGGGCCAAGCCACAAGCGGTGTTGTTGGATGCTGCGGGCCGGGTGCGTGGCATGCGCTTTGAGAAGACTAGGCCTGTAAATGGCCAGCCGCAAGCTTGCGGTGAAAGTTTTGAGTTAGCGGCAGACGCTATTTTTAAGGCGATTGGGCAAACGCTAGAAGTTTCACAGTCGGGGCTTTCGATCATGGCCGACAAAATCGCGGTTGACGCGAACTTTCGCACCAGTCTTAACGGCGTTTATGCCGGCGGTGATTGCATTGCGCCTGGGCAAGATTTGACCGTGCAAGCGGTGCAACAAGGAAAACTTGCGGCACGGGCAATCCATTTTGATTTAACCAACTCGACCGAGGCGGCATAAAAATGGCTGACTTAAGTATCAATTTCGCCGGAATTAAGGCGCCAAATCCATTTTGGCTGGCCTCCGCACCGCCCACTGACAAAGCCTATAACGTCATCCGCGCTTTTGAAGCCGGTTGGGGTGGCGTGGTGTGGAAAACCTTGGGTGAAAATCCGCCGCTGGTGAATGTGTCGTCCCGCTATTCGGCGCACTACGCGAAAAGCCGTGAAGTGATTGGTTTTAATAATATCGAACTAATTACTGACCGTAGTTTAGAAATTAATTTGAAAGAAATTACCCAAGTCAAAAAAGACTGGCCAGATCGCGCCATGATTGTTTCTTTAATGTTTCCGTGCAATGAGGAAAGCTGGCGCACCGTCTTACCCCTAGTTGAAGCCACGGGCGCAGACGCGATTGAGCTTAATTTCGGCTGCCCGCACGGCATGCCCGAGCGCGGCATGGGTGCGGCGGTTGGGCAAGTGCCCGACTATGTTGAAATGGTGACGCGCTGGTGCAAGAAATATTGCTCGCTGCCGGTGATCGTTAAATTAACGCCGAATATTACCGATGTGCGCCTGCCTGCGCGTGCGGCAAAGCGCGGCGGCGCAGATGCGATCTCACTAATCAACACAATCAACTCGATCACCTCAATTGATTTAGATGCGATGGTGGCGCGCCCCATCGTTGGTGGGCGCAGCACGCACGGCGGATATTGCGGCACAGCGGTTAAACCCATCGCACTGAATATGGTCGCGGAAATTGCGCGCGATCCAGAAACCGCGGGGATACCGATATCAGGTATCGGCGGTATTTCCAGCTGGCGCGATGCGGCTGAATTTATCGCGCTGGGTTCGGGCTCCGTGCAAGTGTGCACCGCTGCAATGCTGCATGGCTTCGGTATCGTCAAAGAAATGAAGGATGGGTTATCGCGCTGGATGGATAGCAAAGGCTACACGACGTTAAATGACTTTGTCGGCAAAGCGGTCCGCAACACCACGGATTGGAAATATCTTGATATGAACTATCAAGTGATCGCCAATATCGATCAAGAAAAATGCATAGGCTGCGGTAAATGCTATATCGCCTGCGAAGACACTTCGCATCAGTCCATCGCCCAGATTATTAGCAAATCGGGCGCACGTAAATATGAAGTTATTGAGGAAGAATGCGTCGGCTGTAATTTGTGCGAGATTACTTGCCCGGTGGCGGGTTGTATAACGATGGTCGAAGAAAAATCCAACAAGCCTTATATGAATTGGACGCAGGATCCACGTAACCCGGCTGGCGTAGTTACCGTTGCGGCTGGCGCTTCGTGAAAGGCCAAATTTCTGCGCCGGATGCGGCCTCGGCACTCTGGAACGCCGATCTAGCACCCACCACTGCGGAGCAGCGCACTTGGCGCTGGTATCACTTCGCCGCACTTTGGGTGGGCATGGTGATGTGCATTCCGGCGTATATGTTGGCGGCCAGCCTGATTGAGGGCGGGATGTCGGCGATGCAGGCGGTCATGACGGTGTTTCTCGCCAACGCGATCGTGTTAGTTCCCATGCTTTTGATCGGCCACGCCGGAACCAAATACGGCATTCCCTATGCCGTCTTGGCGCGCGCGTCGTTTGGCACTTCGGGCGCCAAGCTGCCGGCACTGATGCGCGCCATAGTGGCTTGTGGTTGGTACGGCATCCAAACGTGGTTTGGCGGGCAAATTATTTATACCTTGGGTGGTGTAATGCTCGGGCATCCGCTGGGCGGGGAAGCTATTAGCGGCTTGGGCATTAATGGCGCTCAGCTACTGTGTTTTTTGATATTTTGGGCAATTCAATTTTGGTATATTTTCCACGGCATGGAATCTATTCGTAAATTGGAAACCTACACGGCACCGCTTAAGATATTAATTTGTTTTGTTTTATTGGCATGGGTTTACAACCAGGCGGGTGGCTTCGGCCCGATTTGGGATCAACCCTCGCAATTTGAAGCGGGCGGTGCCAAGGCGGGGCAATTTTGGCTGGTATTTTGGCCTTCATTGACCGCCATGGTAGGGTTTTGGGCGACGTTAGCGCTCAATATCCCTGATTTCACGCGGTTTGCAAAGTCGCAGAAAGATCAGATATTGGGCCAAAGTATAGGTTTGCCGGTTCCCATGGGGTTATTGGCCATGTTGGCTGTGATTGTTACCTCGGCAACGGTGGTGCTTTACGGTAAAGCCATTTGGGATCCAGTTGATTTGGCGAGTAAAATGACCGGCATTGCGGTATTAATCGCACTGATAATCCTATTGATTGATACCGTAAGCGTTAACTTAGCAGCGAATCTTGTCGGCCCCGCCTATGATTTTTCTGCGCTAAATCCAAAATTAATTTCATACAAAACCGGTGGTTACATCACTGCTTTTATTGCAATTGCGATGATGCCCTGGAAAATTTTAGCGACGACCCAAGGCTATATTTTTACCTGGCTAGTGGGTTATTCGGCGCTACTTGGGCCTATCGCCGGCATCTTGATCGCGGACTATTACTTTATTCGCCGCACCCAGCTAGATATAAATCAGCTGTATCTCGAAAACGGCAAGTACTCGTATAGCAGCGGCTGGAATATGGCCGCTATTATCGCTTTTGTGCTTGGTGTCGCACCTAATGTGCCAGGTTTTTTAAACGCTGCATTTCCGGCTACATTTCCTGATGTATCCGTCTTTTTTAAGACGACTTACACCTATGCCTGGTTCGTAGGTTTAGCTTTGGCAAGCCTCGTTTATTTGAGCTTGATGAGATTTAATCAGCCTTCAAAGTAACGTTATCACTACCAATGGCATTAATTTTAAGGAAATTCCGTAATAATTCGTCAACGCGAGGAGCGCAGCGACGTGGCGACCTAGGTGCGCTGAGATTGCTTCACTGCGTTCGCAATGACGAGACGATGATCACGCAGCTATGTTACCGGGGTTGGTTGCACTACCCAATTGACGCACATACTTCAACTCGCGCTATCCTCTCGCAAAAAATCGTTTTGCAAATACTCAATCTTGCGAAACGGCCAAATGCTGACAATTTTTTCCACGTGTACCGAACCATCGACCCACAGCCCGCCGACGTATTGCTGCACGGTCCAGTGGTAGCGCGCGCCTAGTCTGGAGGCCACTTTCAAGCGGCAATCTTTTGAAAGCCCAAGCGCAAAACACGCGAGTGCCTGCGTTGCATCATTAAAGGTTTCTTGCCACCGATCAAAACCGACCGTAAATTTGCGGCCTTTGTCCTCGCGTATCCAAAGCTTAAATCCGCCCGGCTCGCTGGGCACGATGGAAAACGTGTTACCGGTCAAATCAGTTTTCAAACCCGGCCGATTACTAAATTTATCGATCAGCTGTTCTAAAATCATGGATCTAGCTCGAGTGCCCCTGATGCCTTAACAATATCGTCTATTGCCTTCAACGTCGACAGCAATGTCTGCATTTTGTGTAAAGGCCATGCGTTCGGGCCATCCGACAGCGCTTTTTCTGGCTCAGGATGGGTTTCCATAAACAAACCCGCAACCCCAGCGGCCACCGCAGCACGCGCCAAAACCGGGACGTATTCGCGCTGACCGCCGCTGGTCGTGCCCTGCCCGCCCGGTTGTTGCACCGAATGCGTGGCGTCAAATACCACTGGGCAGCCAGTTTCGCGCATAACAACCAGCCCGCGCATATCTGAAATCAAGGTGTTGTAGCCAAAACTAACGCCGCGCTCGCAAACCATAATTTGATTGTTGCCAGTGGCTTTGGCTTTATCGGCGACGTGTTTCATATCCCACGGCGCCAAAAATTGGCCTTTCTTAATGTTTACCGGCTTGCCTGCACGCGCCACGGCTTGAATGAAATTGGTTTGGCGGCACAGAAATGCCGGCGTTTGCAGCACATCAACAACGCTGGCCACTTCGTTAAAAGGTGTGTCTTCATGCACGTCTGTCAACACCGGCACACCAATTTGGCGCTTCACCTCGCTCAAGATACGCAAGCCCTCGGCAATGCCCGGGCCGCGAAAGCTGCTGGTCGAGCTGCGATTGGCTTTATCAAAGCTGGACTTATAAATAAACGGCACGCCCAGCTCTGCACACACCGCTTTCAAATAGCCAGCCGTGTCGATGGCCAGTTGTTCCGACTCAATAACACAGGGGCCGCTGATCAGAAAAAATGGCTGCTTTAAGCCAACTTCAAAACCGCAAAGATTCAAGATATTGCACTCTAGTTAGGTTGTAAATCGTCATCCTCGCGAAAGCGGGGATCCAGTTGCGGAAAAGTAGACTTTAACCACTGCGAAGATTACGGAAGCTGGATTCCCGCGTTCGCGAGAATGACGATTCGATAGTTGCTTATGATTTGGCGCAAATCAGTATTTTTTTACCACTGCATTTAAGCCATATTGCCTTGCACAAAATCCCAATTGACCAAGGCCCAGAATGCCTCGACGTATTTGGCGCGGGCATTGCGATAATCAACATAATAGGCGTGTTCCCAAACATCGCAGGTCAATAGTGCGCGATCTGGGCCAGTCAATGGGCATGCGGCGTTACTTGTTGAAACTAGCGCCAGCGCACCATCCGGCTTTTGCACCAACCAGGCCCAACCCGAACCAAAAGTGGTGATCGCGGTTTGGGTAAATTGTTCTTTGAACGCGGCAAAGCTACCGAAAGACTGCACAATGGCCTCGCCCAACTTACCGCCGGGTTCACCGCCGCCGTTTGGCTTCAAACAATTCCAATAAAAAGTGTGATTCCAAACTTGCGCCGAATTATTGAATAGGCCGCCCGAGCTAGTCTTGATGATTTCTTCAAGGGTTTTGTCCGCATTTGGCGTGCCTTTGACCAAATTGTTCAGATTGGTCACATAGGTTTGGTGATGCTTGCCATAGTGGTAGTCAATCGTTTCTGAAGATATGTGCGGTGCAAGCGCATCGCGTGCATAGGGAAGTTCGGGAAGTACGTGTTCCATGGTCTTGCTCCTGATTTTGTTGGGTTGATTTTGATAAGAAGCGGCGCTTGGGCTGAAATTAGTGGATTAGCTAGAGAAGGTCGTGGTGCTTGAAAAAAATAATTCAATTGCTGCACTGCGTTAGCCATTTGAAATTTGCACTACCCGCTTCGCTTTGTTCAATGATTCAGCCTAGCAGTGCAAAAAATGCGGGTCTTGCGCCTACACTACGCGCCGCGCGCAGCTAATGATGTGAATTTGTAAATATGCGCTAATTTTTAAGCTTTGAAAACCAGGAGAGAGTAATGGACGTGATTGAGCGAATCAAACAAACCGTGGCGGAGCATAGCGTCGTGCTGTTTATGAAAGGCACGCCTCAGTTTCCGATGTGCGGTTTTTCTTCACGCTCGGTGCAAGCGCTGAAAGCCTGTGGCGCACATATACATGCCGTGAACGTGTTGGAAGACCCGGATGTGCGCTCAAACTTGCCGCATTTTTCCAATTGGCCGACATTTCCACAGCTGTTTATCAGCGGCGAATTGATTGGCGGCTGCGACATCATGATGGATTTGCAAGCATCCGGTGAGTTAGAAAAACTGATTGCCGAGGCGCAGGGCTCAGCCAGCAAGTCAGCAGGTTGAACTTGAAACTTCAGGGGAAAGTGGTGCTGGTGTGTGGCGCTACGGGTGCATTGGGCAGCGCCTGCGCAGTGGCAGCGGCAGCGGCTGGAGCCACCGTGGTGCTGGCGGGGAAAAACGTGCAGCTTTTGGAGAAGCGTTTTGATGTGATTTTAGCGGCGGGCGGCGCCGAACCAGCGATTTATCCGATCAATTTTGAGGGTGCAAACGGCTCGGATTACGCAGAGCTGGCTGAGCGCTTAGAGGAAAAAATGGGCGGTATAGACGGCATGATTTGGGCGGTCGGGCATTGGCACGGCCTTGAAGCACTAAATAATCTTCAGCCCGCGCAATGGATTCGCAGCATGCATTTAAACGCAACCGCGCCCTGGCTATTGTTTCAGACTTGTTTCGCGTTACTGCGCGCGCGCCAGGGCGTGGCGCTGTTCCCGCTACAGGCAAAATCGGTGACCGAAATGGCGTTCGCGGGTGCCTATGGCGCGGCACACGCGGCGCTGCGCAACTGGGTGCTGAGTGCTGCCGCAGAAAACGAACGCCTTGGGCCACGGGTACTGGGTATCGAGTTGCCACCACTCAAAAGCAAGTTACGCTTAGCCGCTTTTCCGGCCGAAGCGATCAGCAAAGTCACCGATGCCAAATTGTTAGCACCGGCACTGATTGATTTAATGGCCGACGCTGCGTCTGGAATTCACACGCTTTAGTTCGTCATCCTCGCGAACGCGGGGATCCAGGCGCGTTTAACGTAGATTTTGTCTACTGCGAAGCGTACGAAAACTGGATTCCCGCCTGCGCGGGAATGACGATTTGGCGTTGCTGAGGATTGGCGCTAATCACGTCTATTTTATCAATCCAAACGGTAATTCGGCGCTTCTTTGGTGATTTGCACGTCATGGACATGCGATTCACGCACACCAGCACTAGTGATACGCACAAATTCCGGCTTGCTGTGCATCTCGGCCACGGTGGCGCAACCGACATAGCCCATCGATGCACGCAATCCGCCCATCAACTGATGCACGATCGCGCGGATCGAGCCGCGATAAGGCACCCGGCCTTCAATGCCTTCGGGCACGAGTTTTTCGGAATCGACTTCATCTTGAAAATAGCGATCTTTCGAGCCTTTTTGCATCGCCGCAACCGAACCCATGCCACGATAACTCTTATAACTGCGGCCTTGGTAAAGCTCCACTTCACCCGGCGCTTCTTCCGTACCCGCAAACATACCGCCGATCATCACGCAGGCAGCGCCAGCAACCAGCGCTTTAGCAATATCGCCAGAATAACGAATACCGCCATCGGCTACCGCCGGAATTTTGTGCCCCGCATCTGCGAGTGCCCGACTAACCATCGAAACCGCGGTAATTTGCGGCACGCCCACACCGGCAATAATGCGCGTGGTGCAAATTGAACCCGGGCCGATCCCAACCTTGACGCCATCCGCGCCGTGATCCGCCAGCGCTAAAGCGGCCGCCGCCGAAACAATATTGCCGCCAATAACATCGGTATTGGGAAATGTGCGCTTGATCCAGCGCACCCGATCCAACACGCCCTGGGAATGCCCGTGCGCGGTGTCAACGATCAATAAATCAACGCCTGCTTCAATCAAGGCGGCAACGCGCGCTTCCGTGTCACCGGCAGCGCCAACAGCGGCACCTACGCGCAAACGTTCTTGTGGGTCTTTCGCGGCCAGCGGGTTATCGCGCGCCTTTTGTATGTCTTTCACCGTAATCAGGCCGCGCAGCGCAAAGTTTTCGTTTACGACCAGCACTTTCTCAATGCGATGCTCGTGCAATTTTGCCAGCACCTCATCATCGCTCGCACCTTCGGACACCGTGACCAGCCGATGTTTGGGCGTCATTGCCAGCGAAACCGGGGCATCCAAACGACGCTCAAAACGTAAGTCGCGGCCGGTCACGATGCCAACCAACTGATCGCCGTCCACCACCGGCACGCCGGAGATATTGCTGCGTCTAGTCAATGCCAGCACGTCACGAATAGAAGTCTCTGGGCTAACTGTAATCGGATCACGAATCACCCCCGCCTCAAACTTTTTCACCATCCGCACTTCTTGCGCCTGGTGCTCAATCGATAAATTCTTGTGGATGATGCCCATGCCGCCCATTTGCGCAATCGCAATGGCAAGACGTGACTCGGTAACCGTGTCCATCGCCGCCGAAAGCACGGGAACATTAAGTTCAATATTGCGTGATACACGCGTTGCCAAGCTGACATCGCGCGGCAGGATGTTGGAATACGCTGGAATCAGCGAAACATCGTCAAAAGTCAGAGCGTCAGCCACGATTCGCATGTAGTTTCTCGAGTTTTAGGTCAGTGGCGGCGGAGTTTAGCCGCTAGCGCCCTAAATTCATTGAATTTGAGCGGAAATCTCCCCAACAACCGCGCGCCACAAGCGCCCAGCGTTCAGCATTGCGATAGCGATTCGGCGGCCGCTAAAGCACGAAGTTCAACGGTGCGCGGGTAAAAGCTTTAGGACCAGCGGATGCTGCACCTTTTTTTCCGTGCCAATGGCGAAGAACTGATCCTCCACATCGCCGCAGCTACCGATCTGGTGTACGGAGTAGCGGCTGACTAGATCATCGTTGACGAGTGCTGCGGCCGGAAATACGCCCATGCCACCGGCACCAAAGGTTTTCAGCAAGGCGCTGTCCTCAAATTCGCCCACCAATCGCGGTTGAATGTTCAGCCGCTCGAACCACTGATCGATACGTGCCCGCACCGCAGCATGGGTCGTCGGCAATATCACCGGCACCTTGGCTAAAGAGCGCGGAAAATCCTGTAGGGCAGCCTGGCGTAGATTTTCTGGTGCATACCAACTCATGGCGGAGGCACCGAGGGCGTGACTGTAGACCCGCAGATTAGGATTGGGTGCTGCAGCTCGATCAGCTAACACGACATCCAGACGATGCAGCGCCAAATCAGCTAACAGCCGCTCGTGCCGGTCTTCATGACAGAGTAGCCGCAAATTGGCTTCTTGCAGGATCGGCTGCATCAAGTGGTGCACGATCAGCTTGGGCAGGCCATCGGCGATGCCGACGGTCAGGCGCACGATTCGTGCGCTCGCGGCATTGCGAATCAACTCCGGCAACTGCTCGCCGAGTTGAAATATCTGATCGGCCTGCTCCATCGCCACTTTGCCCGCTTCAGTCAGCATCAACCCGCGCCCGGACGGTTTCAGCAGGGCATAACCGAATTCACGTTCCAGCTCGCGTACTTGGCTGCTCACCGTTTGCACCGCAATTCCTAAGCGCGCAGCGGCATGGCTGATTCCACCCTGCTTAGCGACTACCCAGAAGTAGTAAAGGTGGCGATAGTTGAAGCTCTGACTCATCATCTTTTTCCGAAGTGTTAATCAATGATTATCAGCTTTTTCATTGCAACAGTGGTGGTTATTCTTGCCACCTTCACAAATGTTTGGATGTCGGCATTGGGGCTTGAACCTCATGCCCATGCCACTTATTAAGCGCAGCTGCTGAGTGCGATGCCTGTTGTTTCGCCACGAACTAAAATGGATCACTAATGAACGAAATACTTTACTCCGGCCTGCTCGGCCAACCCGTCTGGCTTTGGCTGGTATTTGCTGCGGTCGTAGTCACTTTACTAGTGCTCGATCTTGGTGTGCTGAACAAGAAAGATCATGAAATTGGTGTGCGTGAAAGTCTATGGCTGTCGGCGGGTTACATCTCGGCGGGCTCGCTCTTTGGCGTCTGGGTATGGTGGCAACTGGGCGCGCAGTCAGGGATGGAGTACTTCACTGGCTTTGTCATCGAAAAATCTTTGTCGATGGACAATGTATTTGTCATCGCCTTAATTTTTAGCTATTTCGCAATTCCCCGTGCGCTGCAGCATCGCGTGCTTTTCTGGGGCATTTTGGGCGCCATCGTGTTGCGCGGCATTATGATTGGCCTAGGTGCAGCGCTAGTTTCAGAATTCAGCTGGGTGCTGTATTTGTTTGGTGCGTTCTTGGTTTTCACGGGTATCAAAATGCTGACCATGAGCGATGAAGCACCCGATTTGAAAGACAATAAAGTAATTGGCTGGCTGCAAAAGCGTATGCGAGTTACCCCAGAACTGCACGGTAATGCCTTTTTTGTGCGCCAGCCCCTGGCGGGTGAGGTTGGCAAAAGCGTGCTGTGGGCGACGCCATTGTTTTTGACCTTGTGCATGGTGGAAATCGCTGATCTAGTTTTTGCGGTGGATTCGGTGCCAGCGATTTTTGCCATCACCACCGATCCCTTCATCGTCTACACCAGCAATATCTTCGCCATCCTCGGTCTGCGCGCACTGTATTTCGCCCTCGCAGCGATGATTCATCGCTTCATGTACCTAAAATATGCACTCGCAGTGGTTCTCGTGTTTATCGGCTCGAAGATTTTCTTGGTCGGCATTATCGGCAAGATCCCTGCGGTAATCAGCTTGACCGTGACCTTCACCTTGATTGCCGCCGGGGTTCTGGTGTCGATGTGGAAAACCCGCAATGATCCGTCGGAATCGGCACCTTAAACACTGACTTCAATCATTGCCTCTAGTCAACTGCCGGGCTCATGTGCACCGCTAGGTGCACATGATTGCTCAATACCGGCACGAACAGCGCGGGTGAAAATGTTGCCCATTTTTCATTGCCCCATCATTCATTGGCCTGTTTGGCCAGTTTTTGGCGTTTATTCAGCTATTGCGGGCGCGTTGAGATCTTTCAAAACTTCCGGCAAAACCAGAGTGAAAAGAACGCCTACACCGAGCGTGCTTTCGCAGCGCAAACTGCCCTGCAACAATCGCGTTGCAAGATTCCAGGTAATGTGCATGCCCAAGCCCGAACCGCCCTGGCCGCGACGCGTGGTGAAAAACGGGTCGAACACTTGGCGTTTGACCTCATCGCTCATGCCACAGCCGTTGTCGCGATAGCAAATTTCGATCTGTCGTCTGCCCGCACTATCCAGCTCAGCTAAGGCGCTGCATGTGATCTCGATTGCGCCCGCATCCATGTCGGCAAAACCGTGCACTAAGGAATTCATGACAAAATTGACCAAGATTTGATACAGCGCGCCTGGATAAGTATCGAGTGTCAGCGTTTCCGGGCAAACCAGGGAAACAGTATGTTGCGTGCGCTTTAGCGCGGGGTGCAGCGAAGTTAAAACCTGTTGGAAATAGTCTTCTAGCTCAATTTCGCGGCGTTGTTCACTGCTTTGATCGACCGCAACTTGCTTAAAACTGCGTACCAATTCAACCGCACGCTGCAAATTTTTCATAATTAAGTGGGAGCCCTGCTCCGCCATCTCAACAAATGCGGTCAGTGCCGAGCGTGACAGCGTATTGGCCCGAAACAATATCGCCGTTTGCTTAGCCTCAAACTCAACTGCCGAAGCTGCGGTCACGGCAATTCCAAGGGGTGTGTTGATTTCATGCGCGACACCGGCCACTAAGCCACCCAATGCCGCCAGTTTTTCAGACTGCACGAGTTGCGATTGGGTGTCGGTGAGCTTGGCTAAGGTGTCGTTGAGCGCCAAATTTCGCTCATTCAGTTGCGCGGTTCTGGCTTCGATCCGGCTTTCTAGGGTTTCATTGAATTGGCGCAACTGTAAGTCTACGGATGCACGCGCGCCGTCGTGGCGCTGGACCTGCGCGAGCATGTCGTTAAAAACGTGCGCGAGCGCGCCAAGCTCGTCTTGCGCCAACACTTTCGCACGCAAGGCATAATTATTTGTGCTGGTAATGTTGGCAGCGGTGCTGACCAATTCATTGACCTGCCGCGTGAGTACACGTTGAATCAATCGGCTCAAGACATAGGCGATGAAGACTGAAACTAAAATTAGGCCAGCAACGATCAGCGTGAATCGGCTGATCATCTGACTGATTGAGCTTAAATCAATGGTCAGGCGCAGCGCACCGACGATTTGGGATTCTGCCAACACCGGCCGCACAACCATTAAACGGCCTTGCGCAAGAGTATTGAGCCAATATTCGCCGGGCATTTGCAGCGGCACCGCCGAGCTTGTTTGCCGTGTCGCCGGTTCGGCCGGATTTGTATCATGCGCGCGTCGAAAGCTTGCGAACGCCTGCGAATGCGCTGCGCTAAAGTCGAAAACCCCGCCCGCTTCATCGGTATTGCTATTGGTGAATAGTTCTGCAGACAGCACTTCTGGGGCAGAAACCAAGTTTGCTAAAAGCAGTTGCGCAGCGCTGGCATCGTCAAAGGCTAATGCTGCGGACGAGTTTGCTGCGGTAATTTCCGTCAAAGTGATGCCGCGTGAGAGCAAGCTGGCGCGGAATGCCGAGACTTGATGCGCAGCGATGGCAAAACTGGTCAAAATCAAACAGATTAACGCGATCGAGGTGCTCATCAAAAGCAATTTGCTACCGAAGCTCAAGCGCGCTATCGCATGCCGAAAATACGCCACTGGCCCGCGCTTGGAGATAGTTGCACTTGACGAATCTGGCTCGATTGCGCTCAAAGGAATCGCACCAATTGCATGAGCTTAGAGCTTAGTTTGAAACTGCCCTGCACGATGCGTTCTCGTTTCGCGTAAAACACCAAGCGCGCATCGCCCGCTGTGCGTTGTTCGCGTACCAATGCCAGGTGCCCGCCCTGCTTTAACGCGGTCAAGGTACTGACTATCAATAAGGTTTGGCCTTTGTTGGCGCTGTCAACATTCAGGAACGCAACGCCAAAAAGCAGATGGCAACCTGCGCTTGCACCGAGCTTGCCACCAGAACTTGAATCACCATCGGGAACCACACGTACCGTCAGTTGGCGCTGGTTCGCGATCGGCTTGGTGGTCGCTGCTATGAGCAGGCGCACCATTTCTTTGGAGGTGCTAGCCGCCACACACAAAGTAATGGGTGCTTGCGCATTTGCGAACGAAGCCTCAGGCCAAGTGACGAAAAAGGCGAGACGATACAAAAAAGCCGAGCGTACAGAATCTTCTTTACTCACAGATTGCGCAGCGGCGGTATTGCATGCAAAGCTGAGTAAAACTGCGAGACAACAAGCACTGCGCGCCCATGCAACTGGCCGCGTAAGCAGAGTGATAGAGGCCTTAACAGCGCCCATGAGCGAGTCAGCAAAAATTGGAATGAAATCCTCGTTAGGTCAGCGCGATTCTAGTTACAAAAGATGCTAGCAGGGCGCCTTTTTATTTGCAGTGCATGGGTGAAAGACTTACCCTGAGCTTAGCCCAGCCATTCAAGTGCCTGGCACCGGAGGCAGTTCAGATGTTTAGTCACGCGGTCAAACTAAGTGGCAAAGTGCTCAGCGCTGCATGCTTTTTCAGCGCAGTTTCACCGAACTTGGCCGTTGCAGGCGGGCAAAATGCGGCTGGCACCCTGGCTAACTCCGCCCAGGCTAACTCCGCTGCGGCAAGCTCAACGCCGGAAAGCCAAGATTTCTTAGCGCTCAGCCTTGAAGAGTTGATGGAAACCAATGTCGAAGTAGCTTCGCGCGTCAGCCTGCGTTTGGGGCAACAGCCGGTGTCCGTGACGAGTATCAATACCGAGCAAATTCGCCTTTCCGGTGCGCGCACCTTAAATGAGCTGTTGATGCTGCACGTGCCGGGCTATTTTTTGGTTGAAGACCAAGACGATACGATTGCCGCCGTGCGCGGTATGGCCCCGGATAATAATTCCAAGCTGATGCTATTGCTGGACGGACGTAATTTAAATGCCGATTGGTTTTGGGGGCCGCCGGACGCGTTGCTCAATGGCATCGATTTGTCCTGGATTGAACGCATTGAAGTGATTCGTGGCCCCGGTTCAGTGACCCAAGGTCAAGGCGCATTGTTGGGCGTGGTCAATATTGTTTCGCGCCGCACGCATGAGCAATCACAGCAAAGCGCGCGCTTGGATGTCGGCGCTGATGGCCGCCGGGGTGCATCATGGCGCTGGAATTGGGTTGGAGCTGCCCGTGAGTCAGCCGCCCCGAGGCATTTTGCACTGACGTTGAGTCGTGGCCAATATGAAGGAAATCGCATCGCCAATGAAGGCTTGGCGACCCAAGTCGAGCAGGGTTTGAGCGTGTATGAGCGCAATCACCACTTAAAACGCAGCGATTATCAAAACGCCCTGCTGCATTTTAGTGACGGCAACCTGGATGTTTCCGCGTTTCACTTTGATCAGTTGCGCGATTTGTACAATTGGCGCCGCGATCGCGAGCAGGTTCGTCAACGTATTGATGGCATTGAGCTGCAGTTGAAAACGCCGCTGAGTCAGGGTGAACTCAGAACCGAGGTGTATTTCCATCAGGATGACTATGAGTTGCGCTCACACGGTGGCTCGCTAAGCACTGCCACGCGTCTGATTGTGCCAGGACTGATTTTAGGCGGCAGTCGCGAAAATCGCTATGGCACGCGCGTGACTTTTGCGAGCGGCGACTGGTTTGAGCAGCATCGCTTTGTATTGGGTCTTGAATTCAATCGGTATCGCTTTGGCCAAACCAACTTTCGCGGCAACAATTTCATTGTCAACACCCAAGAAGAGGCGCTAGCAAGCGGCTATGCTCGCTTAAATGAACGCAACCGCTGGGCTTTCCCTGGTGCGTTGAATGTAAAAAGTATCTTTGCTGAAGACTTTATTCGCCTAAACGATGCGGTTGAAGCGTTTGTTGCGGCGCGCTGGGACTCGCACCCGGAATGGGGTTCGCAGCTATCGCCGCGCGTGGGTGTTTTGTGGCAGGCCAATACTCAGCATGATTTTCGCTTGAGTTGGCAGCGTGGTTTTCGCGGCGCTGTCGGGGTGAATTATTCCGGTGGTTTTGCCGGTGATGGCCTATTGCGCGAAGCTAATTTTGCCGAGGTCGAAAATAACGAATTTTTTCGCGCCAACGGCAATAAAAACCTAAAACCTGTGCAGCCAGAGCAGTTATCCAGCCTAGAGCTGGCGTGGCGCTATCAAGCGAACGAGCGTTTTCGCCTCAATGCGGTCGGGTTTTACAATGTCACGGAAAACGTCATCGGCGTCGGCGCGAATTACTTGGCCGATGATGCTTTGCGCGCGCGCGCCCTGGCCGCGCGCACGCGCATTGGCGCTGAGCTGATGAGCGCTGACATGATTGGCGATTGGGGTGGCGTGTTTTACTTTCAAAACAACGCAGGGAAGTTGCGGCATTTAGGTTTGGAGTTTGAGCTTGAATATCAGCTGCCGGAGTACGGCCTGAATTGCAAACTGAGTCAGGCCTCGGTGCGTGTCCAAGACGTTGACGCCGGGCAATTCGGCCCGGGCAATATTTACGTTTCTGGGTCATTTAATGATCCACATGTGCGCTCGTTCCCCGAAAACGTCTCACGCGCCGTTTTGCGCTGGCAGCCTAGCTTTGCCAGCCATTGGATCGTGCAACTGACGCACATTTACTATCCGTCCTGGCACCCGCCCAACGCGGAAAACGTCTCCCAAGCTGTGACAGCTCCGGGTAACAGCGTCACGCATTTGGGTGTCGCTTGGCAAATCAAAAAAATCAACGGTTTGGTTGCTGAGCTACAGATTAAAAATTTGTTGGGCGCAAACAATCTCTACCCGGCCACCAGTGTTGCCGGCGAAAGGCAGAGCAATCAAGGTGTCCCAGCGTTAGAAGCGCGCAGTGCGTGGGTAAGTTTGGAATATCGGTTTTAACTTTACGGTAGGCAAAGTACGGAAGGCAAACAACATCCACTTTTAAAACCAAAATGCCAGCGGCGAAAAAAATCACCCTTTGTCGTCCTACCCGTCGTTCAAAATTCTTACAAATGCAATCCCAAATAGCGTGCGCTGGCTGATTTCCTTGGACTTGTCGATCAACGCTTCCAGCTCACCAACAACGCGCCAGTAACCCGACCCGAACCCTTTGACGCGTATCGTCCACTGATTTTTTTATCCAAGCCCAGTTGGGCATTTAAAGCGGCCTTCCCAAAATCGCCCCGAAATTTTGTCTTTATCTTTTTGGCTTTGCGCGCAATGGGTTCGTTCAAAGACTTCATTAGCCTGCCGGGGAACGAATTCGTATTAACTCACCATAGCGCCAGAATACTTGATCGACGATGTTGGTCTCAAAGCTAGGCTTTGTGGAAAAGCACCCGAATAAAGTCACTGGCTCTGGGTTAGCTTACCGCGACTTCGCCCGCCGGCACCACGATATGGAGATGATTGCTCATCACCGCCCTGGCAGAATGCAGCAGGCAAAAATGTTGCCCAGCGCCCAAATGCGCGCTTCAAGCCAGGGTTTCAATGTTCGAAGCTTTTGCCGAGATATTCATCGACTACGCACAGCCAACACCGACGCACGCAGCGGTTGACGCAATGAAATGTGCCCGTGCAAGCAAACTCGCCACAACCTAGCCCAGCGCCAAAAGCCGTATTCGCGCAATCAAACACCCCAGATAAATCCGAGTCAAATTCAAGCGCACTCTGATTTTGATCGAACTCAAGCATCGCTCAAGCTTAGCCCATGACCCAGCCACGCCGCCAACTTGTAGATCCAACTCAAGCGCAGTTTTTTCACCTAATTAACCGCTGCGTGCGCCGCTCTTGGCTATGTGGATTTGATACCTACAGCCGAAATGATTTCGAACATCGCAAGACGTGGCTGAGATCGCGCATTCTGGAATTGGGTGAAATTTTTGCCACCGGCATTTACGCCTTTGCAGTGATGAGCAACCATGTGCATGTGGTTTTGCACATGCATCCAGGCACTGCAAATGCTTGGTCGGAAGAGGAAGTAGCGCGCCGTTGGGTGGGATTATTTCCCGCCAGCACGCCCGAGCTTTGTGAGCAAAAGGTCGAAGCTATTGTTCAAAATGCTGAGCAATTGGCGGTTTACCGAATTCGATTAGCCGATGTTTCTTGGCTGATGAAATGCTTGAGCGAACCGATTGCGCGGCGCGCGAATGGTGAAGATAAGGTGACTGGGCGATTCTGGGAAGGCCGGTTTAAAAGTCAACTGTTGCTCAGTGAAAAATCGATTTTGGCAGCGATGACTTACGTCGATTTGAATCCGTTGCGGGCCGATATTGCCAAGGGTGTCAGCACGTCCAATAACACCAGCGTACACATGCGGCATGAGCAAATTCGCAAGAATGAAGCCGTTGCCAGTCAAACTTTGGCACCACTGGCTGGCGTGAAATCTGCCAATGTGCCACCGATGACCGAGGCCGACTATATTGATCTTGTTGACTTTACTGGCCGCGAACTGCATCCCAGCAAGCGTGGTGTGATTAAGCCCGATGAGCCACCCGCGCTGCGTAAACTAGGACTCGACAAAGATCACTGGACGATGAAAGTGAAGGGTGTGGGTTCCAGCTATTGGCGCGTGGTGGGTAATTTGGAGGAGTTGCTTGAGAAAGCGAAAGAACTCAAGCAGCGCACGCTGTTTGGCATTGGTTTTGCGCGGTTTTTGAAAAATCTTTGATGTGACAACGAAAGATTAAATTTGCCGCAATTGCGGCTGGCGGCGTTGGGTTTTGGAAAGTTTTGGAGGATTCTTGACGTTAGCTTATGTAAGGAAGCGAATTATCTGGCGGCAGATTTTGGGCTGCCGCTAGATTTTGGCTAAAAGTGACTGTCCGGCGCTTTCCAGGCGCTTCCGCGCTTTCAGTGTCCGGCGCTTTCCGCGGTGCAATGCCAAACCCCATGTCACCCTCCATCGTCAGGCACATACACCAGCTGCAAGTGCTGTTAGTAAAATAGTGATGCTGAGGCACGCCAAGAAATACTTCCAGCACATTCCTTACTGAACAAATGGTTCCGGAAAAACCCAAATCCGTCGCACTATCGCCGACATACACGGCTTCGCCATCCAACCGATAAGTTCTAATCACTTCATCAAAAAAATTTGAAAACTGACTCAGCTGCTTGGATTCTTGGTGCTCAGTTCGCACGAGCGATCCAGGCACCTTGATCCAATCTATTTTGGATCCAAAATAAGGATATGCTTTCATAAGCTTTGCAAATATTGGTGCCGACTCGCCTATATTCTTTATCAAGCCACCGCTTAGTTCGTTGCCCAAAAGCTTTAGCAGTTCTTCGTCATAAAGGTTTTTGTTCATATCATTATTTTAAGAATTGTTTAATGAGCTGGTTCACGGATGACTGACTGCCATCGAAGGTGAAATGCTGGCCTTTTTCTTTGTGTGCCCAAACATTTATGTGGGCTCCATTGCGTGCATCAAACTCGACTCGAAAGCCCGCTTGCGTTGCCAATTTGAATGCGGGGGCTTCCTGTGCTGCCGCCCGGTTAAACAGCCGACCTAAAACATTGTTCGATATTCGCGAAACGGCAGCCTGCACCGAACGAAATATCATCGCTGCGCTGACGACAACTACAACTTTCACCGCCGTGGCAGCTGGTGTCCGGCGCTTCGGGCGCTCTTCTGGTCAACAGACTCCTAATTTTTAATTCATCAGCCACATAGTTTGAAGCCCTATTCCTCAAACATTTGACGCTCCGCGTTCTCAATCCACTTTACAAAGCCCCTTTGCCGAGCAAATTCCTGTAGATCGTCAAACACCCTATCGGGATCTCTACTAAAATTTTTAGCTATAGAGGCCGGTAGATTGTGAAAAAGATCAGCTAGGTGATAAGCAACTTTGTTTTTGTCTGCTAACGCAACTTCTCTGATTTCCATAAGAGCAAGCGCAAAAAGGGCGCATGCTTTTTCAAACTTAGTTTTTTTCATTGGAGATCCCAAAACATGCTTCTATCAGGCGTGTAATCCTGGACTGGAACTGTCGTGTCATTGGTAATCTTGCTATTGGGATCACCAGCGCGGCGTTGTAATTCATGCGCGCGCCCGCTTCCGTTTACGAGATTTCCGGATTCAGTGTTACGGCGAATCAATTGACCATCTAATGGCTCCCTTGCGGCTCTCAAAAGTTCGTCATCTGAGAGACTCTGAAGACCAGGCCGCGGCGCAGTATGCGCATCATCCATCATGGGCTTCAAGTCGCCGACAGCCGTGCACCTCACATTGCAATTATGCACCAAAGCCCGTTGCCCACCCACAAAATACGTATGGAAATCGCCCACCGTAAAGTTGTAAGTCACCTCATTTCGTAATCGCGCCTCAAGGCTAACAACCACCAGAGCGCCGCGATCAAAGGCTTCAATGCGCATGCCGGGCTTGAGCAATCCAGAGTCCACCCAACCGGGACCCATCACCCAATACGGATGGTTATCGGTCACTTCGACGGTCTCAAGTTTCCCATCGCCTGCCTGCGTTGTCAGCGCATAAAGTGGCTTGGCTTGCGTGACAAAAAGCTCGGTAATCGGTTTCAGCTGCGTAATTCCCGACGCCTGATCTTTCGCCCACACCAAATCGCCAACTTGCAAGGTTTCAATGGCGGCCAGTCCACCAGCGGTATACACCAAGGTTCCTGCCGCGAAACAACAGCAGGCTTGCGTTGCCAGCTTTAGCGTAGGGGCTTCGTCAGCGACCTGCCCAACCGCCCCTCCTGCGCGCCCCGAAAGCGCCTTAATTGGAATCGCAGCAGTAACGACTGCTTCGACAAACTCTATAGCTGCAAGCGTTGGCAACTGCTCATCAGGAATTTCCATAGGCCCCAATACGGCGTCTGAAATTAAATGATTTAACGCCGGTGGAAAAAAGAAAAAGGCCTGCCCACGCGCTTGCTTTCGCGAATTTGTGATGAGTGCACCGCCAACATCCAACCAGCTGCCACTTATGCCACTCTTTGCGTTCGCATCCGACATCGGTAGGACATACGGCCTTACCGTCGATAAAAGCGAGGAAGGCTCTTTCACACCATCCGTCCGCGAATTTTGCAAAGGCCCCTGACTTTGAGGCGCGCCATTCATCTTAGCCGCGACCCGATTCCAAGCACTCCTGCTCGCACCTTCGACTATTGCCACACCTCGATCATTCGTCGAAAGCCCACCCTCAACAGCCCCACAATCCACCGAAACACGGTCGCAAACACTACTACCCATATACCCAGTCGGATCCGTCCCACTAAGTGGGTTATTCATCAAATAACTATACCCATTCAAACTCTGCGAATTCGTCGGAAACTGAATCACCGGATCCACGCCATAAAACCGGCCCAAGTTATAGTCATAGGCCCGGCCATTCATGTGAATCAGCCCCGCCTCATCCAAATGCTCGTGCCCAGTAAAGCCCTTGCGATTGCGCTTACCGTTCGTATTGTTAGCAAACAAACGACCGTTCAGCGTATCAAGCCCTTTATTATCGCGCGCCTTACCAAAGGCATCAAAGCTTCTAAATTCCGCCTGCGCACCATCAGAACCCAAGATTGCGCCGCCCTTATCGGTAATCACCAGCGCCGAACCCAGCCGATCTTGATGCATAAAGCTCAAGCCCTGCTGATCGCCCGCGCCATTGTGCAACACCCCTTCCGCCAAATACGTGCGGCTGGCGCTGAGCGTCGGGCCGGTATATTCCGCTTCATAAGCCCCCGCATAAATCACCACCCGTGGCTGTGCACCACCGGCAATTTGAATTGCTTTTGTGCCGGTCGCACTCAAATAAAAATCAATGCGCGCGCGCGAATTGGTGTGGGTCGTTGTAATTGTCCACTGAGGACGGTTATCAATGTCATAACCAAAGGTTTCGGGAATGTTGCCTTTGCCACTGCGGCTGCGGCTAATGACGTTGCCGTTCGCATCATAACCGTAGGTTTGCGTCGGCCCAGTATTCAACATCACCGTCTTGACGCCGTGTTTTGGCGCGGTGGTGCCGTAATGGTAAGCGCTGGCAAAATCTGTTTTAAATTCCAAATTACCCACGGCGGAATATTGGTAATTCACTTGATTTGCCAAAGGAATACTAGGCACCGCGCCGTCGCGCCTGGCCCAGGTCATGCGATGCAGCGCGTCATAGCCAAAACTTTCTAGCCGCACATCATCGTTAAACAGGCCAGGCCGCTTGCCGACATTGACCGACTTCGACAGATTGCCAAACACATCATATTCGTACCCTAACTTCATCGTCGCACCGGTATCAATGTTGCTACCCGATTGCGCCACACCACTGCAAATCGTGATGCCGGAACAGCGGCTCAACAGCCAGCCGGTGGACGCATCATATTCGCTGACCAACCATTGATACGCTTGGCTTTGATCACCCGAACCAAAGCGCGACGACAGCATCTGCCCACGCGCATTCGTGCCTTCATCGCGGCGCAAATAGCGGGTGGCATTCGACGAACGCGGGTCGCTCGGCAGATAGCTGGCGGCAAAACCGGTTTGCATGGGGTCACCGCCCAAGGTGTAGCCCATATAGATGGATTGCGCAGTGGCACCACTGGCCGCAGGGAATTTTTTCCGCACCGGGCGGCCAAAGTTCGGGTCGTACTGGGTGGTTTCGTTCAAGGACTGATTTACGCCGGGGGCTACGTACCCATAACCTTTCCACGTGGGCCGGTTTAAGCCATCGTAGGTATAGCTTTCGGTCACGCTAACGTCGCCACCTTCAGTGCGCGACGTGGAGGCCAAGGTGCCGTATTTGCCACTGCTTGGGTTACTGTCGTAAGCAAAATAATCAACCAAGGAAACCAACGCAGGGTTTGTGCGCCCTGGCTGCATCCAGTCGCGGCGAAACATACGGCCCAACACATCGAAGCTTTGGTTCAAACCCCAATTGCGCGCATCATATTGCGTTTTTAACTCGCCAAAACCATTGTATTCATAGCGCCAAATGCCGCGATTCGGGTCGTTGACGTCGATGCGGTGCCCCACGTCATTGTAGTGCGCCGTCGTGAGGCCGTTTTCCGCATCCACCAACTTCACCGGGCTGTGTGCGGCGTCGTAATAGAAGGAAGTGACGCCGTTTTTGGCGTCGGTGGTGTTGATTACCGCACCGGATTCATCGAACTCCCGTGTCATCGACAGCACCTTGCCTTGGGCATTGACCGTAGCACTGCTCGGGCAACTGGTAGAGTCAGACGCTAAGGAACACACCTTAATGCTGGTTTTAAAGCCGCTGTGAACGTATTCCGTGCGATACGTCAGCGCTTGCCCGTAAAAAGCCGTGGTGGTGCCAAAGGGGTCGGGGCCTTGCCGCGAAATT
Source organism: Rhodanobacteraceae bacterium (assembly GCA_031409855.1). Taxonomy (GTDB): domain Bacteria; phylum Pseudomonadota; class Gammaproteobacteria; order Xanthomonadales; family SZUA-5; genus JANNYA01. The sequence continues at coordinate 41,331 of JANNYA010000012.1, forward strand.
CGCGCTGACATTTTTGTCAGTGGCCTACCCAACTGATCGTAGCTAAAGTTCGTCAGAATCGCGTTATTAAGCAAGGACGTACCGTCAAGATCGCTTCGACTTAACCGCTGCGGTTCGCCGCTGCTACTGAGCAAACCACGGGTGGAATAGACGCTGTCAACGACGTCCCAACTGAGTACCGTGCCGACATTATTAGTTTGATTGAACGCCGCTTTGGCGCTACGCAGCGTACGCCCGAGTGCATCCATAAACGCGATTTGACGCGGTGTGCCGCGTTGATCGGAGACCACCCGCAGCACCGTGCTAGCCGGGCAAGAGGCCACCAAGCAGCTTTCATAAGTGATGCGTTTTGGCGGGGCCAATTGGTTCATGACCGGCGCACTGGTACCGTTGATCAAAGACTTGCTCGGAAACAGCATGCCAATTTCGCGCCCCATGCCATCGAAGCTGGTGCTGCTCATCAGGCCATTGGGGTCTTTGATTGCGCTGGGTTTACCAAAGCGATTGTCGAAGGTGCTTTCAGTGACGCCACCCAAGGCGTCGGTTACGCGATCAGGGAAATAGCCGAAGCTGGTAAACGTATAGTTGCTGGACAGCGTGCGGCTGGTGGCTTCACCGCGTGCTTGCGTGCTGACGCTGGTGACATTGCCAAAGTTGTCGTCAAAGCGCGAACTCGTTCGGCGCTCGACCAGGCCGATCTGCGCCGCTACATCCGTTGCCATCGACGCGTTGGCACAGTCGGTTGCGCTTGTTGTCCCAGGAATCATGGCTTCGCAGTTGACTTGGCGATTGTTCGCTTCATAGCCGTAAAGCATCGTGCTAACGCGGGCGGGATTGAGCGCGGCGGGCAGCGCGCGGCTGCCGCTCAAAGCGGCGGCAGTGCTGGTTTGTTTCAGCAGTTTATTCACCCACCAAACGTTCGCATCCGGGGCATAGTCACGCGCCACCGACATCCCGCGCGTTTCGGTCGCGCCACCGGCAAAGGTTGAGGTATTTCTGGAGCTTTCGGCGCTGACATTGCCGTATTGATCAATCGCGTTGATGTTTTTTGTAGTCGTGCGCATCAAAGCGTGATTGGTCAAATCAAACTGAAAGCCCTCAGTTTGATTTGGGTAAGCAAAGCCATAGGTAGCAGCGGAGCGTGCAGCCCAATCGGTGCACGCAGTGGCGGTAGTCGCTGCGCCCGCGACACGGCACAGATAGTCATTTTTGCTGCCCGAAATCAGCTTCATGCTGGGGTTGACGACCTCGGCACAGCTAGCCAGTGCGATACCCAATTTCGTCGTGCCCTCGCATTCCACCATCCCGGTCAACGGGAACTTTTGATGGAAAATCGTCGTGCTGCGTAAGCCAAACTTTGCATCCAAAACCGAATTATCGGTATTGTCCCGCGTGTGGTCTTCGCTAATAATCTTCCTAAAGCCCTGAAAACCTCGGCCCTGTTGGTTATACATCGCCTCTTCATAGCCGTAGCGGGTTTCGTTTGTGCCCGCACCAATGCCATTGCGGGTCAACATTTCCGCCACCACTTGCATGCTGGAGGCGAAGTAGAAGTGCTTGGCGTCAATGTAA
>JANNYA010000013.1:0-3880 GCA_031409855.1 Rhodanobacteraceae bacterium
TCCTCTAGTGGGCCCGGTCGCTAATGCCTTGATCGGCAGCGCCTCTTCCTTGGGCCTGAGTGCATTGGATAAAATTTTGCAAAGTATTTGCTGCGCGCACTCTAAGCCATACAAGTTGACGCTCACAAGCAAATATGCGGCCTAGTTGCGCATTTGCCTGCAATTGTGCCCATATTTTCGCGCATCGTTCAGCTCTAGCGACGGCGGGCGCGACTTAAAACGACTTGAAAATAGTGCGTCTTCTGCGAACCCTAATCTCGTCATTGCGAACGCAGTGAAGCAATCTGATGTGCGCCGGGATTGCTTCACTGCGTTCGCAATGACGACGTCAAATGCACATTACATTTGAAAAATCCAAATTTGGCCCTATCTTTGACGACTTAGGGCGCTAATTGACGCTCGAATTTGGAACGTTTCATGTCACCTTGGGTTTTAATTTGGATGATCTTGCTGGGCGGCACGCTCATATTTTGGCGCAGCTCAAGGATGGTGGCAGAAGCGGCATTAAGAGGTGCAAAAGGCGCTTGCGAGCAAACCGGCGTGCAACTATTGGATCAATCCGTCGCGTTTCGCCGCTTTGAGTTCAAAAAGGGCGTGTTTCGCCGGGTTTATACCTTTGATTATTGCCCCAACGGGCGCGAGCGCTTTCGCGGCATGATTTGGATGCGTGATCGTCGAGTTGACACAGTGGCCTTCGATGCCAGTGCCAATGGCGTGTTGATGACATCGGAAGAAGTCAGCAAATTCGAGTAAGCCCGCATTCGCTAGAAATAGCGCCGCGCCAGTAGCCGCAGTTGCGCGCCGCCTTGTTGTGTTGGCGCACCAAATTCAATGTTGCCAGGACGGGAAATGTCGAAATATTGTGCTTCTAAACCGAGCCGCCACTCCGCTGCGTTGCGTATTAATGCAAATGTGGCACCCACGCCATTTTGCGTGTTGCGTTCGGCCATTGATCGGTCTAACTCGTTGATATGAAACGCCTCGGCGCGCCCGGTGATCGTCCATAAGCCAAAATTTCGACTTGTCGCGAGATAGGCCGCGTCAAAGTCAAACGACACATTTGGCCCGGGCCCAAAGCCCATATCGGTGCGGCCACGCATCCATTCGCCCAATAGCGTCCAGCCATCGCCGAAGGGTTGATCGAAGCCCAGAATGCCAAAGCGCGTATGCCAAGCATACTCATCATTATGCAATTCGCGGTCGCCACGGTTGTCGGTAAAGTAAGCACTGATGCGGCCACCGCCGAGGAAGTTTTGCCGTGCGCGCAGCGCAAATCCTGGGCGCCCGTCCAAATCGCCGCCAAAGGGTTGGCTGCCATCATCGCGCTGTAAAGCGAAGCCGGTGTGTAAAGAGGGCAACGCCAGTATGGGCAGGGCTTCGCCAAAGACGCTCAAGCGATCATGTATGGCGAAACCGCGCCACGCTAAAATCGCCGCAGAAGTGTCATTGCCGCCATAGATTGTTGTTGAAAAGTCAAAACTCGCGCCAGACTCTTGCGTGAACCGACGCGATGCCGTGACGCCCAGCGGACGAAATTCCTCTCCGATCCAACTATTCAACGCGGAGAGGCTTAACGCGTAGGGCGTTTGCCAAAAATCTTCCACGTTTTCCAAACTTGAACCGGAAAAAGCTAGCCCCGTGCGAATTCGAAAGTTGTCTTGTGCTAAATCGCCGTAGTCAAAATAGGCATCCAGTAAACCGGCCTTTTTAGCCAAATCGGTCTCGGAGTTTGCGCGCGCAAGCACTCCGACATGCGCGCTAAAACGGCTGTCGTTTTTGAACTCGAAGCCAATGCGTGCCTCAGCGGCAGCGCCGTCGCCCTTGCCTAAAGCGCCAGTGCCACCGGTATTCCAAGCGTTTTCGGCATTGCTGGCACTGGCACCAAGCTCAATATAGCCGCTGGTAGTAATTTTCGCGTTGGCACTTGTGGTGAGTGCCAACGCAAACGCTGCTTGAATGAAAATTGCGCTATTAACGCGGCGCGGCTTGCACCAAGGAGCGCAGGCTGGCGACAAATCGAGCATTTTGGAAGGTATCGCCATTTTCCACCGAAGCGTTGAGGTTATCAATCAGGATACCAAGCCGGTCTGCATTCGCCTTGTCAATGGCACCACTGGCCTCAAAGCCGCTGACCACGCTTTGCGCAGCCAACGCTGCTTGCTCAGCACCAGAAAAATCACGGTAATCGCCGGCTTCAGCGTCACGCAGCAAGCTGGCTAAGACTTTGCCTAAGGACGCTGCTTCAAACGGGTAGGCCGAAACTTTTGCCAGGCTGTCTTCGATTGTGCTTTTCAACGCGTTTGCAGCACCCGTGGTGGCATCGCGGCTGTTGGTGGTGGCGCGATGTAAAACACGCGTTTGTTCGCGCAGTCGAACGCCGGCGGCAGCGTCAACGACACCTAGCACATGCCTGAAGGTGACAAGATTGGCGTCATTCAAACGCACTACACCAGGGCCTAAGCCCGTACCTGGGCGCGCGGCCCACGTATTGCCGCCCATGCGCTTATGGCAAGCGTGGCAGTCGAATAAAACCAGTTCGGGGAAAATGCCGACGTAGGCTGTTTTCGCGTCGGTGAGCTGTTCGAGCAAATTTTTCGCGGCAACGCCCTGACCCAGTGCCCAATCGCGCGCGCCGTTAAATTCGCCTTTGCGCTTAATATAATCTTCATCGATTTCGTAGTGCGGGTTCAGCCAGGTAAAGGTGTCCAGCTCGAACTGCAGGCGTGGATGGCCCGCACCCATGATTTGGTGCGTGATCATGCGATCTTTGGTGCCCATATGGCAGCTCAAGCACATTTTTGAACGCGCGACCGGCTCTTCCGTCGGATACAGCCCAGCTTTTAAGTTATCCGCGTGTGAGATGTCTTTATTCGTGTGGGTGCTGACCCAATTTTCCGAGCCGCCGTGGCAGGCTTCACAGCCCACGCCATCTTCGAGCTGAAATTTCTCGCCACGCAGTGCCACCGGCACGTTATCCGTGTGGCAATCCAGGCAAACCTGTGCTTGGGTAGCATCGCCCAAACCTAATTTACGCGTAATCGCTTGGCTTTCCGGCTGCTTTAATATCTCAAAAGCCCGTGCGTGTTTGTCGCTCTCTTGCCAGACGGAGAACTCGTTTTGCATCACATTCGAGTCTTCATACACCGTGGTGGAGCCATGGCACGTGCTGCTCGCACACGAGGCGGCACCCAAATGTTTGTGCGCTTGAACTTCGGCGACAGAACCAGTGACCGACGCAGCGTTGCTAGTGCCCAGCCACAACAGGGTGAAGGAAACAGCAATACTCTTTATGATTTTGCCGGGGATCATTTTTCTGGGGATCATTTTTCCGGGGCGTGTAGCCATCGTTAACATGTGGCATTCCTTAACATGAGAATTCCTTGAGCCGGGCTTGTGTATGCGTGCTGGGTTGTGGCTGGATTGTGCCAGCATTTTATTGCTGTGGAGAAGATGTCAAGACGAAATAAACGATCTCAGCCCTTATTTCTGGGGCTTGATCGAACGCAGCAGCTGTAATCGTTTCACTAGTCACCTCAATTCGCGCTGCTATTGAACGATTATTCGCGATAAGCTGCAGCTGTGTCTTAGGGAGCTTTATTATGCATGCCGCGAAAGTGATGAATTTCGTTTCGGAAAAATGGGATGACGAAATTGTTCCGAAACTTAAAACATACATCCAAATTCCGGCAAAGTCCCCCGCGTTTGATTCCGAATGGAAGCACCGGGGGTACATGGATGAAGCGATGTCCTTGCTCGAAACTTGGGTACGCGATCAGCCAATACCCGGCATGGCGGTGCAGCGCCTGGAACTGCCTGGGCGCACGCCTTTGCTTTACATAGAAATCCCTGGCAAAGGTGATGACACCATTTTGCTTTACGG
>JANNYA010000014.1:0-2118 GCA_031409855.1 Rhodanobacteraceae bacterium
CTAGGTGCATTCGTTGTAGTTGGATGGTTCGCGCTTTCGCCAAGTCAGTCAATAAGCTCAGAGCCGGCCCCAGTTCCAGAGCCGGTTCCAGTTCCAGTAGAACCTGAACCGGTTCCGTGCGCCTTTCCGTGCGGCGAACCAGAGCCTAGTCCGGACCCCATTCCTATGCCCGCGCCACTGAGTGCCAATAGCATGGAAACCCTGCTGGGTACCTATAACGGTAAGATCGGCAAAGCAGAATTCGTGTTGGCGCTACAAGTTGAGGAAAATGGCGTGATTAGCGGCTACAACCTTGCTGATGGTAAGCGTCGCGCTGTCACAGGCAAGGTCGAGTCTTTCAACGAAGATATTGACGCCGATGGCGATACTTGGAGTGTATACAACGTAGTTTTGGAGGAGCCAGGTGACGAGGACAACGATGGCAAATTCCGCTTGGAAATCAAACATACGCAAAAATATGTCAGTGGCATCGGTAGTTGGACTAGTTTTTCCGGGTCCCAGCAATTCGATATAGCGATTAGCGGTTACAACTCGACAAGAGAGTGACGCCGTCGTTTGCCAGTGCAAAAATGACTTTTTAGGACGTATGAATGAAAATCGCGGTAGTCAACCGAACGGCACCCGAAAGCTATCCACCTACGTTGAACGCCATTAGCCGCTGGTGTAACGATGAAAGCGTTGTGGCGGTTTTTGTGCTCGCCCCGAATATCGAATTCAGTGATTGGAAATACCCCCGTAAGGTGCGCCGTGTGGCGTGTAATGCAAGACGCTTGAGCGTCGACGCGGTAATGCGCCTTTCGGTGTTTGCGAAATTGCATCGTTTTCTAAGCTTTGCGCGCATGTTGTTGCGTGTTTTGAAAACTGAGCGCCCCGAAGTTGTTATGTTGATTGATGAAGGCCCGGTTCTAGCGTATCGCTGGATTCGCTGGCTGCTGCCTAAGAGTTACCAGCCGGTACTTTGGTATCACAACCACGACGTCGTGGAAAATCCAGGTCGCTTTAATTTGACCGGGCAGGGCGTGCGTGCGCAATCCTGGCTGTTTCCAAAACTTGCTGCTTTCACATTGCCAGCTAACGAGCGCCAGCGTTTTTTTCCGATGCATAGTCTGCGCGGCATCTATGCGGAAATCCCAAATTGCCCGGAGCGGGAATTTTACTCACGCTTTTTTCGACCTGAATTGCAGCCGGGTGCGCGGTTAGGGGATGATTTCCGCTTGGTATTTCAAGGTGCCATTGGACCAGGGCACGGTTTGGAGGCATTGTTAGAGCTTGCGCACAGTGGGCGCTTCGAGCAGCGTTTGGTTTTAGTGTTGAAAGGCTGGGCGCAGCCGGAATATGAGGTACAAATCAAGCAAAAGGTAACCCAGCTAGGTTTGGAGGCGCAGTTTGAGTGGCATGGTTTCGGGCCTTATAGTGAAGTACCAAAATTGGCGGCGAGCTGTCATGCGGGCATTGCAATTCACAGTGGCACCGATGCGATGAATACCTCGCTGGGTCGTGCGTCCAATAAAATCTATGAGTACGCGGCACTTGGGCTGCCAGTACTGCTGTTTGATTCACCGCACTTTCGCGAGCATTTAGGCGCGCAAAAATGGGCGTTATTTACCGATATTTCGCAAGATTCTCTGCTCGCGTGCCTACAACAAATTTTGGCTAACTACGGTGAACTTAAAAGCGCTGCACGCGAAGACTTTTTGCACACTTACAACTTCGGACATTTTTTTGACCCAGTGTGGGAAAAAGTGAAGCTGCTCAATCAGCTGGAGTGATATTTGCAAAATGCCAGAATTCGTCATCGCGAACCTAGTGACACGATCTCAATACGTCGCGCATAAAATTCGAGATTGCTTCGCTACGCTCTCCATGAACCTCGCGGAAAAATGTATCGTCATTGCGAACGCAGTGAAGCAATCTCGTTGTTTAAAGCTAGATTGCTTCGCTGCCCCGCAAAGACGAAGTTCATGGTCTCTCAACAGCCGCTTTGAGGCCTAAAACTCGCATCGGATATCTTACCCCACAAACAAAAAACCCCGCCGAAGCGGGGTTTTTCTAAGCCAATGTGCGATTAAGCAGATTGAATGTTTGAGGCTTGTTTGCCTTTAGCGCCGTCAGTGATAT
>JANNYA010000015.1:0-6613 GCA_031409855.1 Rhodanobacteraceae bacterium
TCATGGCCACCATTCAATGCAATATCGTTTCTGCCGAACGCGAGATTTTCTCGGGTTTGGCAACCATGGTCGTCGTCAGTGGCGAAATGGGTGAATTGGGTATCGCGCCCAGCCACGCGCCGTTAATTACGCGCATCAAGCCCGGCCAAGTGCGCGTACTTAATGGTGAAGCAGAAGAACAGCACTTTTACGTGTCCGGCGGAATTTTAGAAGTTCAGCCTGACTTGATCACGATACTTTCCGATACCGCGCTGCGTGCTGCGGATATCGACGAAGCGAAAGCATTGGAGGCGAAAGCGGAAGCCGAACGTTTGCTCGCGGGTCGCGATGCGTCGATGGAAATTGCCGCAGCGCAACAGCAGTTGATGCAAGCCGTAGCGCAATTGCAGGCGCTGGAGCGGTTGCGGAAGAATTTGAAGCACTAGGTTTCAAGCAGTACACGTTCTATACAAAAACCCCGCCGCGTGCGGGATTTTCGTTTTCTGAAACATTACTTAGCCACGTGTCAAAAACGCCACCGCACGGTCAGCGAGCTTTTTGTAGGGTGGCTTTAACAACCAAAACCCCGACCAGCGTGCTTGCCTAAACACCGGCATCTGCTTCGTAAACGTCAAAAACCCTGCGTGCCCATGGTAGTGCCCCATGCCGCTTGCGCCGACACCGCCAAAGGGTAAGTCGTGTTGAGTAAAATGCATCGCGCAATCATTAACGGTCACGCCGCCTGCAGTGATTCTGCTCAAAATATAATCAGTGCGCTGGCGCTGGTGATCAAAATGATAGAAGGCCAACGGCCGCGGATGGCTATGGATGAGCGCCAGCGCATCTTCAATTTTTTCATAGCTGAGCACCGGCAAAATTGGCCCGAAAATTTCCTCCTGCATCAATTTCATATCACTCGTGCTGTCAAACACCAGCGTCGGCGGCAATATGCGTGCCTCCGGCGCAGGTGCGTCGCCGGGGCATATGCGCTCAATCTGGGCGCCCATACTTTCAGCTTCTGCCAAATAGCTGTTTAGCCGTTGGAATTGACGCTCGCTGACAATACTGCTGTAGTCAGGATTGGTCGCGATATTCGGGTAAGCCGCTTCAATCACACGGCGGTATGCAGTTTTAAATTCTTGCACGTGATGCTTTGCCACAAGCACATAATCGGGCGCGATGCAGGTCTGCCCGGCGTTGAGATGCTTCATTTGTGCGACGCGTTCCGCCGCTTGCGCGATGGGGAAATCTGGCGCGATCAAACAGGGTGATTTCCCACCCAGCTCTAAAGTCACCGGCGTTAAATTTTTTGCCGCTGCCGCCATCACCAATTTACCCACCGCCGTTGAGCCGGTGTAAAGCAGATGATCAAAGGGCAGTGCAGAAAACCGCTCGGCAACTTCTGCCTCGCCAAGGATCGTGCAAACACGCTCGGGCAGAAACACCTTTGCCAACAACGTAGCCAGTAGTTCGGATGTTTTCGGAGTGTGTTCTGAAGGCTTGAGCATCACATGGTTGCCAGATGCAATCGCTGCGACTAGCGGGCTCAAACTCAACTGTATCGGGTAGTTCCAGGGCGAAAGTATGCCGACGACGCCCAACGGTTTGTACAGTATCTGTGCGCTCGCTGGCCAGGCCTTAAAGTCGACCGCCACGCGTTTGGGCCGCATCCAGCGCGCCAAATGTTTGCGTGTATCTTTAATATCTTCGAGCACCATCATAATGTCGGCGAGCAAGGTTTCATGGCGCGAGCGCCGACCGAAATCAGCGCTTACCGCCGCAACCAGCGCTTCTTTTTGCGCTACCACTTCCAGCGATAACTTTGCCAAATCAGCCATGCGCTGGTCGTAGCTGGGCGTATTAGTCAGCCAAGCCGCACGCATATCGGTCAAGGTGGTATTGAGTGCGGCGGAATCGGGATTGAGCATGGCGTTTGGATTGGCTTTAGGGATGGCGCAACTGGATTGATAGCACAGCCGTCCTGGCTTTGTCTGTGCGGGTTTTGCGTTAAGTCTACGCCCAACCCATCAGAGTCATTTGTCAATTCCAATGCGCGCTGTAACGGCGGCTTTTATCCATTGCCTACTGCGATGTCGGCGGTTGCTCAAGTGCGTGGCGTAATTCGCCGGGCACGTAAGGTGCAAGAGCTTCACAAAAAGTCTTCCGTTCTTGCGACGTGAGTACTCGTAACGACTGGTCACCGCTTGTAGAAAAGAAATCTTTTAGCGCTTCCCGAACACGATTCTGTTCCTTTTCCTCGTCTATCAAGTAGAGCGAGAGGTTAGCCAATTCCCTCGCATTGGTGGTTGCATTTGCAACTACGTAATCCCAGCTTTTGTCACAAATCAAAAATGCCGGGCGTGCAAACCACGCTTTGTTGAACAGTTTACGAGCTGCTTTCTCCTCAATACTCGCCGCAATTTCCGGGTCTTGACAGTAAGCCCATCGTTCAATTGAGTATGTGGTTGTAGTTGGAAGACTGCGGTTGCTCACCCAATAGCGCAGCGCACCATCAGGTTCATAACCAGACTGTGCAAGCCGACGCCTATCCCGGCTACTAGGGGACCCAAGCTGCTTGGCGTAAATTTGATCTGAGCCATTTTTAAGCGTGTAGCCCAGCTCTGACGCACGCTGCACCCACGCGGCAAATATCGTGCGCTGGTCAGCAGGAAATTCTATCTGTAACTCAACTAAGTTGGGTTCGGTCGAGATCAACAAATTTGCAGGCTCAAATCCAGGAACCACAACGCGCACGTCACCTGGAATCCAATTGCCATTTGAAGCCTGAAAGTGAACACGCCCACTCGAATCAAGCTTTGCGTAGGACTCTTGGCTACAAAGTGCGCGCGTATTTCGCTGCGGTTGCTGCCAACTCATGCTCACCCAGCCATTTGCGATCGGCGCCTGCGTTTCAGGATTAATAAGCTGTAGGTCAAAAGCCAGCGGAGTTCGACCTGCATTTGGCATGTCATAGCAAACACCGTTCAAGGTGTGCTCACATGGTTTAGCAAGCTCAATAAGTGCCGGTACGCCGAAACCAACAAGACAAATGCAAGTGGCAGCCAATGCCTCCCGCCAAATCCGTAAAGCAGGAACCGTTGATGACAGACGCGTGCGCCGACTCAGCCAAACAAAAATAATTGCAAACAGGGAAAGTTGGCCCCCAAAAAGCGCAACACCGGCAGCTTCGATCTGAGTATCAGCTAGCAATGACCCAAATATATAGGCCGAGGGAAGTACTGCAAATCCAACCCCATGCCCAGCACCGCCCATTAAAAAACCCCAGGCAACTACCATCACCGCAACAACTGTGCGCAAAACCAATGGTACCGAACTCATTCGATTGCTTTCACTACGTGCAACAAGCACCAATAAAACCAAACCCATCGCGCTCAACACGGCGGTGCCAAATAGCATTGCAAGCCACATAAACATTGAGTCAATCCATCACCCTGAGGACGCGAGCTTACGGCACCCAAGTTAGCCCTTGTGCGGAAAATAAACGGCTCGCGTCTAAACCCAGCTTGCTTCAGCACAGCGACGTTTAGTTTGACGATTGATCCTAGGTTTTAAGATGCAGAAGGATGCACTTTGTGCTGAGTAAATTCGGCATTATCGTGTGCATCAAATGCGACACATCGCGAACGCGCCATGACTGAGCAAATCAGCAAACCCCTGACCCTAAACGACTGGCTAATCTACCAACAGCATCAACACGTCAAAAGCATTGATATGACGCTGGAGCGCGCGCGTGCGGTGGCGGTGCGTTTGAATTTAGGCAAGCCAGCGCCGCTGGTGCTTACCGTCGCTGGCACCAATGGCAAAGGTTCTACTGTCGCGTTTCTGCAGGCGCTGCTTAGCGAATGCGGTATGAAAGTGGGCTGCTACACCAGCCCGCATGTTTTGAATTACAACGAGCGCATCGCGTTGGCGGTTGATGCGAAAAGCAGCCGTTGGGTCAGTGACCTGGAACTCATCCACGCCTTCGAATGTATTGAACAGGCGCGCGCTGACATTCCGCTGACGTTTTTCGAATACGCCACACTCGCCGCATGGTTAATTTTCAGCGAAAGCGAGCTGGATGTAGTGGTCTTGGAGGTTGGCTTGGGTGGGCGGCTGGATACCGTGAACTTGATTGATGCCGACGGCGTGGTGTTGACCACGGTGGATCTGGATCATCAGGACTATTTGGGTAATACACGGGCCTTGATTGGTGCAGAGAAGGCCGGGGTATTTCGGGTGTTGCAAAAGGCGGTCTATAGCGACGCGAAACCACTGCCGGAAGTGATCAAAATCGCCGAATTGATTGGCACCGAGCTGATTCGCCCCCGGCGCGACTATCACTTCCATGCCTATCAAAGCGACTGGCGATTTCAATTTCGGGACATGCCTGAGCTGATTTTGCCGAAACCTATGCTTGCGGCACCGTGCCAGCTGGACAATGCGGCGGCGGCGATTGCGTTGCTGTACGCGCTCCCCGAGCATGTGCCGAAACTGGACTGCGACGTGATCGCACGCGCCTTAGTTCGCGCACAGCTTCCAGGGCGCTTGGCGCTGGTAGGCGTGAACCCGGCGATTTATTTGGATGTTGCGCACAACCCGCAGGCGGCGCACAGCTTGGCGGTGTGGCTAAACGCCAATCCCAACCTCGGCCGCACTTTGGCGGTGTTTGGCGCGCTAGAAGACAAAGATGTTTTGGGCGTGGTAGTTGAACTTAAAAATCATGTGCATCACTGGTATTTGGCCGGGTTGGAAGGCGAATCACCGCGCGGCTTGACTGCCGTGGCACTTGCTGCGCGGGTGCGTGGCGCTACCGGCGGGCGGTGGAGCAGTTTTAGCGATACGCCCAGCGCCCTGGACGCAGCAATCAGTCAGGCCAAAGGCAATGATCGGATTATTGTATTTGGCTCATTCTTTATCGTGGCGGCCGGATATCGGGCGCTAGGCTTTGCGCAAATTACGCCGTTTGGAGTGACTTAGTTGCTGCTATAGCCGATTCCTTGCTGAGCTGAATTTTTATCAGCTCGACAATCCAGACGCGTAATTTCAACCCTTGCGCTTTTGCGCAGGCGCGGGCCGCTTTTTTTAAAGTCCGAGGCAGCTTGAGTACAACCGGCTTTGCCGCGCTCGCCTTGGTTTCTGTTTTCGTGATAATTTCAATTTTGTCTAGCTTGCCAGCTGCCTTCTTACCCGTTTCCAGCTTAGGGCTAGGTTTTTTGGGCTCGGATTTCGCTTCGGCTTTTCTTTGTTTTGGCATCGCTACACTCACTTAATTTAATTGGCCAGTTACCCTGCCCGAACTGACGGTTATTCGCTACCTTGCTTTGATGACAGTTCACCGTTGCGTTTGCTTTGTCGGACGGGGTCATCAAAGCGTCATAGCCAAGTCACTGCCCAGTCACTCACAGCCCCGACGATGCTTGGAATTGCCTTTTGCTGAGCATCCCATGCATAAAACTCCTTCCCTGATCCGGCGCACATTGCTTGCAAGCTTGCTGCTGCTGACATCTTTCTATGTGCCAGCCCAGCCCGGTGCCAGCGCAACGCGCGCCAGCGATCCGGTACAAACGCTGCGAGTGCATGGCTCAAACACGATTGGCGCCGCGCTAGCACCTGCTCTGGTTGTCGGTTGGCTGCAAACAAACGGCTGGCGTGACATTCAAAAGCGCGTTCCGGCTTTTGATGAGTTGACAATCACGGCCTCACAAGTGAATGGCCGCCGCATCCAGGTTGAGCTGAAAGCACACGGCACCAGCACTGGGATAAAGGATCTTATGGCGGGTACGTGCGATGTCGCAATGGCCTCGCGCGCCGTTAAAGCCGAGGAACGCAGCCAATTTTTGCGTCAATATAGTTTGGATTTAGCCCAGCGCGAGCACGTTATCGCGCTTGATGGCGTGGCTGTGGTTGTGCACCCAAACAACCCGCTGAATACCGTTGATTTGGCGACCCTACGCGCCATCTTTACCGCGCAACAGGGCGATTGGGCAACCATCAATGGCCTACCAAGAAAAATTCGCGTACTAGCGCGGGATGCGCAATCCGGTACTTTTGATGCCTTTAAGGCGCTGGTTTTAGAAGGTGCGGATGTGGCGGCAAGTGTCGAGCGTTTTGAGTCGAATCGCGCGATTGCGCTTGAGGTGGCTAAAGATATCGACAGCATTGGCTTTTTGAGCTTGTCTGAAATCGCTGGAACCAAAGCGTTAGCGATAGATGGCGGCGGCGCACGCGCAGAATTGCCTTCAATGGCAAGTATAGCCGTCGAGGACTACCCGTTGACACGCCGTTTGAGCCTTTTTACCCGCGCCGGTGCGCCCGAGTTTGCGGATAATTTTGTCCGCTACGCGCTGAATAACGAAGCCCAACAAACCGTAGGCAAATCCGGCTTCGTCAACCTTGCAGTGCGCGCGCTGGATGCGAGTAGCGTGGCGAACGCAAACACCGACTATTTACGTTTTGTCCAAGGCGCGAAGCGTTTAAGTGTGAATTTTCGCTTTGAAAATAGCGTGGCCATTTTCGACAACCGGGCGCAGGTCGACCTTTTTCGCCTTGCCGGGTTTTTAAAGCGCAACGAACACCGGGGCGGCGTGCTCAAGCTGGCCGGGTTTACCGATAACAGCCTGAAAAAACCGGC
>JANNYA010000016.1:0-21407 GCA_031409855.1 Rhodanobacteraceae bacterium
CGCGTTACTCCGTTGACCGTGGTGAAAAAACCAACGAACAAAATCTGGCCATTCGCCTGCACCGCGATGCTGATGACATCAAAGTTCGCATTCGGAGTGAAGCTTGCATCCAGCGTGCCGTTCGCCGCCACTCGCGCGATGCGATTGCGCGTCGATCCGCCGATGGTGATGAAACTACCGCCGAGCAGAATCTGGCCGTCCGCCTGTACCGCAATGCTGTAAACGGTAGCGTTCGCATTCGGATCAAAGCCCGCATCCAGCGCGCCATTCGCCGCTACCCGGGCGATGCGATTGCGCGTCGATCCGCCGACGGTAGTGAAATCACCTCCGAGCAAAATCTGCCCGTCCGTTTGCACCACGATGCTGCGGACAAGACCGTTCGCATTCGGACTAAAGCCCGCATCCAGCGTGCCATCCGCCGCCACCCGGGCGATGCGATTGCGCGGCGATCCGCCGACGGTGGTGAAAGTACCACCGAGCAGAATCTGACCGTCCGCCTGCAGCGCAATGCTTTCGACTGAACTGTTCGCATTCGGATTAAAGCCCGCATCCAGCGTGCCATCGGCGTTCAGCCGCGCGATATTGTTGCGCGCTTGGCCAAGCACCGAGCTGAACTGACCCCCGATAATCGTCTTGCCATCGGGCTGTACTGCGCTGGCATAAACAAAGCTGCCGACGATATTGAGGTTGAGGGAGTCGAGCGCGCCCGGCATTGACGCCGGCATCACGACGTTCGATGCCAGCGATGCGGAGGAACTGCCTACGCCATTTATTGCAACGACCGTGCAACTGACCGGTACGCCGTTGCTCAAACCAGTCACCACTATTGGTGACACGTTGCCGCTATTGCTTTGCGCACCGCAGACCGCACGGTAACCAAAAATCGGGGTGCCGCCATCACTGCCGGGCGGCGTGAAAGCGACGCTGACTTGGGTATTGCCGGGTGCGGCAGTACCAATGTTCGGCGCAGTGGGTACCGTTACGTTGTTTCGCACCAAGCGGATTGGGTTGGCTGTGGTTTTGGCGGCTACAGAGTCATGGATGCCATCGCTGAAAATTACTCTCCATGCGTTCACAGGAGCGGGTGCAAACGTCGACGCGGACCAATAAGCGCCATTGCCATTGGCCGGAAAACGAACAGTGTTGATACTGGGGTTGAAGCAACTGGTTTCCAACAGGCTTTGCAACTCATTGATATTTGGCAAACGCCAGTCACTAAAGCCCGCGTGGGTGGAAGCATTCGCGGTACTGAGTGCGCTAGTCCAATTCATCACAGAGATCGAACCAGTCGCACACGTTGCACCCGTTAGACCCTCAGGGCATTGCTTCCACATCAATCCCGTCTGCATATCGCTAACCACAAACTGGGTCGCAACCGGTTGCGTGACTGTGTAGCGACCATCGGGGGCGATCGGTGGTGGGTTACTCGCTGGACACGTTTGCGCTTGGGCGAAGCCTGCCAAGCAGTTAAGCATCGTCGTCAAAACCGTAAGGCGCGAGAGTTTCATGGCCCAGTTACTCATAGCACGCCTCGCACAAGCCGGACCTTGCTGACCGTCGACTTTAAGTTTGCATTGGTGGAGGCATCATTAAAGTTGAAGTCCCAGGCGCGGCTGGCATCCGGTGCGAAGTTGACGCCGCCCCAATAGATTGAGGGCGGCGTGTTCGGAAAGTAGACGCCGTCAATTGGAATCGTTGTGGCTCCGCTATAGTTAGTCAAACTCGCCAGTTCCGCACGGTTGGGCAAGCGCCAATCGGTTGCAGCGCAAAGTCGGGCAGCACCAACCAAGGCATTGACTGCAGTCACGTAGGCCGTAGTGTTGCACTGGTTTAACGGCAAAGTACTGTTGCAAGTATTCGTGCCAATACTGCCGGAATTGCCACCGTTCACCGCTGTATTGGTGTTGTACCAGGTGTAACCGTGGTCTTTGTCGCGCAGGCCGTTGTCGTCGATTTTAACTTCCCACGTTAGCCCGGTCACATTGTCACGCGTGCAACCCCAATCACCAGCCGCAGTGCCAAGCGCGGCACCGGTGGCTAGATCACTGCCATTATTGGCAATCTTGCTGTAATCACGCCCTGACACGCTGGCTGCGCCGAGCTTGCCTAGCATCGCTGTACCATCTGCGGCGGCCCGGCCAACGGTGCAATCTTGCTCATCGAAGCCTGCCGTTTCTGGATCCGGTGTGCCGGGAGTGACCGTGCCGGTACTGACCGTATTGTTGTAACAAATGACTTGGCCGGTATCGTTCAAGGGCCGAACCTGCGCCCATGCGGAAATCCCCAGGCAAATCGCAAGTGCGCCCACGATGCAGCGCAACAGTGTGTGTTTCATATCGAATCCCCCACTAAACCAAGTCGTTGACTTGACATTAAAATTCAAACCGTCCGCCGAAATTAATCGTACCGCGTTCAAGCCGCTCGGCGGCAAATAAACGCCGATAGGATAAATAAAGCTGCTTGCCATTGGCAGTGACGAACACAAATCCAAGCCCGACATTGCCAAAGCTTTGATCCGGCGCTGCTGAAGTGGCCTGAATGCGCACATTCGGCGCGCCGACTAGGCTGGCATCAATAGACGAGCCTTCGTCGTTCAATTCGCGCGTCATTGCCATATCCATCTGCGGCACCAGCACGCCGTAACTCAGTGAAATTGCCCGCGACACCTGCATGCCGAGCGAGACTTGCGTGGAATCCGAGCTTTGGCTGGCGAAGCGCGCATTGTTATCACCGGCGCCGGTTTCAGTGAAAGCGTCAAAATTCGAGCGCGTGTGGCGCACGTTGGCGTTTGGCGTGAAATTCCACGCGCCTTTATTGAGCTGATAGCCAACTGCAGCCGCAAAGCTGAGCTGCGAAACATCGGCATCGCCCATCGCGGTGGCGTCGACCACGCGCGGAATCAAAATCCGCCGTGCAGTTTGCACTTGGCTGCGGCCAATGCTGATGCGGCCATCGATATACAGTTTTTCCGTGGGGTAGAACGAGTTGTAGACCGTCAAGGTCAGTGCCTTGGTTTTTAGGCTGCCATCGTCCGGTAAGTCAGAATCAAAACTGTTGTAGCCCACCGCCCCGCCGATCACCCAGTTGAAGCTTTTTCGATAGTCGACACCAGCGGTAACACCAATGACATCAAAATCGCTCTCTGCGCCACCCGCCTGAGCGCTGCCTTGGCTACCCGAGCTGATCGAGCCATTGACAAAGCCACCCCAGCGCGAAATGAGCTCGCCCGAGCCGCCGACAGTGGGTTCTTGCTCCGCATCATCAAACAGGCCCTTCAGCAGCCCCATCGAGAAGCTTTGACGCCCGTGGCTAAAGTTCAAGCCGTTCATAGAAAAGCCTTCCGCGCCGCCACGCAATTCCGCCACACGGGTGTCGACGTTATCGAACTGCACCTGGGACAGTTGATCGATGCTGGCACCCTGGCTCAAAATTTCTTCCGGCAACAGCGCTAACACCGCTTGCACCGCCGCTGGCGTATCACCGGTTGCGGCGGCGGCATTGACCGCCTGACACTGTGCTAGTAGCGCCACCGAGCCGGTCGTGCATACTTGCGCAACGGCAGGCGCTGCGGCTTGCACAATCGGATCTGGCAGCTGCATCACCGCCGCCGCAATCACTGCAGGCGTGGCGGCATCAATACCAATTGCCAATGTGACGCTATTGTCGCTCGGGCGCGGATCAAGCTCGGTGGCGACCACACTCAGGCTCAGCGACGCGTTCCCGGCTTGCGGCGCTTTCAATATCAAGCTCACGTTCGCAACGCCGCCAGCCGCAAGATCACCCAGGCTGCAGTCCAGCGTTGTACCCACCTCGTTGCAATTAAACCCAACAGCGCGATCAAAACTTAGATTGTTCAAAGTAACGGAAAGCCTGACCGCAGCTGCAGTGCGGCCGCTGAAATTGCCAATAGTGGCGGCAACCGTCGTTTCCGCCCCCAACACCGCACGCGCCGGGGCGCTGGCGCTAATCGTTAGATCGCAACATTCACTCAGCGAGGCACGGATGAGGCTGGCTGAGCTTGAATTATCCGCAGGCGTTGGGTCGGTGACATCGCTGACCGCACTCAAGTTCAAAGTCAGGCTGGCGCTGCTTGCCGCATTCACCTTCACCCGCACCAGCACCGCGACCGGGGAATTGGGCGCTAGCTCACCGACTAAGCAATTGCTCAACGTCGTGCAAGTGGTGCGGCCAATCACGATGCTTTGCAGTACCGCATCGCTAGCACCAAACGAGCCCGAAATTCGCACATTGCTCGCACTATTTGGGCCCGCGTTGATCAACGTGCCGCTAAAACTAACCTCGGGCATGCCCGTGGGCGCATAGCTGGCGGCGTCGGCCAGCAGCGTCAGCCGTAAATCTGCCAGTATAGGTGCCACATCCATCACCGTGGTGTCAGCAAAGGCGGTGTTATTCGCTGGATTGCGATCCTCAAGTGCACTAGCAGTCGCGGTGTTGCGAATTACGCCGGCCGATGTGGACACGAGGCGGGCGTCGATTTCAATCGGTGCGGCATTCGCGCCGCCGGCTAGTGTACCGCTCAGCGCGCAATCAATCGGCGTGCCACTACTGCAGTTCCAGCCGACGCCGCGCACAGCGACAAATTGCAGCTCGGGCGGCAAACTGTCGATGACGCGTACCTGGCTCGCGGCTGAGGTGCCAAGATTACTCACCGCAAGGCTGTAGCTCAGCAGCTCGCCGGTCAGCGCCGTGGCTGGCCCAGCTTTACGGATTTGCACGTCGACATTGGCGGCAACTAGGCTGGTCGCACTGCTAGATGCACTCAAGCCAGCACTCGTTGCGCTGGCAAGGTTGACTATACTACCCACACTTGTCGCTAGCGCCCGTACCGTGATCGTTTGCGTTGCGCCCGCAGCCAAGCTCGGAATCGTGCATTGCACTGGATTCGTGCTGCCGCAGCCCGCCCCGGCGACGGACACCAAGCTCAGCCCCGCTGGCAAATTATCTGTAATTCTGACGTCTAAAGCTGGGGCATTGCCGGGATTATTTGCCGTCAGGCGATACTCTAATGTATCGCCCAGAAATGCCGATGCTGGGCCGGTTTTTGTCAGCACTAAGCCCGGCACATCAAAAGACACAGTGACTGCGGCGGTGTTATTGCTGCTGTTGCTATCGCCGCTGGCGATTAATGTTGCGGAGTTGGTTATTAGGCCGGAAATGAAAGGGTCGGAACCCGCGACGATAATCAGATCAGCGGTATCGCTCTGGGGCGTCAGGCTAGGCGTATGAATACAGCTCACCGCAGCACTGCCGCTACAACTCCAGCCAGGGCCGCTTGCCGATTGCAATATCAATCCGGCAGGCAAGGTGTTAATCACTTGGAAACCGCTGGGCGCTTGACCGCCTAGCACCGATAGATTGCGCACCGAAAGACGAAATTGCGACACTGAGCTGGGCGGCGTTGGACTCGGGCTGAGTAGCACTTGGCTCAGCGCCAAATCCAGCGGCGGCGGCACAATTGTTTGCGCAATACTGGCCGCGCCGCCGGTTAGGAAAGCGCCGGTAGCGCTGATATTCGCCAACGCGGGGGAATTGGTTGGCACGATTGACGCGGTTGCAGGTACGTTGAGCGAGCGACTCACCTGCCCCAGCGCGGGAATACTCGAGGTGCAAGTTTGCACGCTAGTCGTGCCGGAACAGCTAAAGCCGCTACCGGTTGCGGCACCCAACTGCACCTGTGGCGGCGCGCTGAGGCTGATGCTAATGCCGTCCCAGCTCAGA
Source organism: Rhodanobacteraceae bacterium (assembly GCA_031409855.1). GTDB lineage: Bacteria > Pseudomonadota > Gammaproteobacteria > Xanthomonadales > SZUA-5 > JANNYA01. The sequence continues at coordinate 5,740 of JANNYA010000016.1, forward strand.
TTCGGCCCGGATAGTGCGTGATTCAAGGTGTAGCTAAACGCCGACCCTGACGCCACCGGCGATGGATTCGCACTGCCTGAAGTGGCTAAATTGCGCGCCAGCGAAACAATGGCGGACAAGCTGCCGCTGGGCGCTGTAGCTTGAGTTGCACTGGCACTGTAACCAATCACAAAGCTCTGCTGTGGCTGCGTGCTGAGCGTGCTGGGCATGCGCAGCTGGAAGTTCAGCGTGCTGGTTTGTAAGGACGCAAGCGACGCCAAGCTATTGCAAATCTGCACGCCCGTCGTGGCCGCACAACCAATGGCGGCTGGATTGACCAACTCTAAGCCTGACGCTAGGCTCAAATTCAAGCGCACGTTGCTCAAACTGAAGCTGGCCGAGGGATTGGTAAAAACCAGCGAGTAATCCTGCACGCTGCCGGGCCCTACCGCTGCCGCTGGACCCGTAATTGCGACGGAAAAACTTTGCGCTAGCGAACCTGTGCTCATTGCAAGCACGAATAGCAAAATCCAGGCTTTTGAGGCACATCGCAACACACTGCAATTTTTCGCAAATTGACTGGTCATAAAATTTAGGCTTCAAGGATAGACAAGTTTGCAGCCTACGCTGTCTTAACCGCATGTCAACGCAGCCCGATCAAGATAATTTCGCAATCGACAAAGTTAGGGGCAGCAATTTTTCCTTCACGCGCCCAATATCTCTGCGCGTTTGCCGTTCGGAACGAGTTGTAAATTTTTCCTGTAACCGACGTGAATTTGCGCTACCTAGCGTCGCGCGAATTCCTTGAAATCTACCTCGCACTCAATTTAGGAGACAAGTCACATGAAAATTAAAAGCCTTAGCAGTCTTTGCGCCATGTCAATGTTTATTGCAACGCAAACGTGGGCGGCAGATCACCGAGATGGGCCGTTAGCTACGAATGATCCTGCGGCCGATCTCAATGATATTTATACCTTTGTTAACCCGAGAAACGCAGCGGAAACGATTTTTGTTGCAACTGTGTTTCCAGTCGCGAATTCGGCGTCAAGTTTTTCGAGTGCCGTTGATTACCGCTTTTTCATCGATAATGGCGGCACGGAACGAGTAATTACCTGTAAGTTTCCTGGCTCCACGCGCTTTGAATGCAGTGGCTTTCCAGGCATGACGGCGGCTGGCAGTGTCGGGCGTACAGTCAATGGCACGGGCGGCTTTCGCGTCTACACCGGCTTGCGCGATGACCCGTTCTTTTTTGATTTGGCCGCATTTAACGCCACGCGCGTGGCGCTTGCACCGCGATTCACCAATCCCGGCGTGAATTTCTTTCGTGACTTTAATACGCTCACAATCGTTCTTGGCATTCCAAATTCGGCGCTTAGTGACGGTGGCACCCGCAATACGTTGAAAGTCTATAGCTCAACGACACGAACTGGCGGCGCAGGGATTGGCCCCGGTATATCGGGTAGCTGGTATGACGCGGCAAACCCAGGACACGGGCTTAGTTTGGAAGTTATTCCGACCGCAGGCGGTGCAGATCGTTTGAACGTAGCCTGGCATACCCATGACAACGGCGGCCGACAATTTTGGCTGGTCGGTGTAGGTGCCATCACTGGCGCAACAGCTACGGTGCCATTGCGCTACACCAGCGGCGGTACATTTCCGCCGACTGGCAATTCGGCGGGCACGCAGTCCTTCCCGTTTGGTGACGTCGTGTTTACCTTTAGTGGCTGCAACAACGCGACTTTGGACTACACGACGACGACGCTAAATTTGCCTTCCAGCGGTCGAGTTAATTTGAATCGTTTGACTTCTATTTCCGGGCAAAGCTGTGCGTTTTTGTCGAGCGGCCAAATTGACCGTGAAGGCCGCCCAGCCATCAATACGGCGCTGATTAATTTAGTGCCCTCGACCGGAACCGCACTGAAAGACGCCTATAACCGCGCCCCTGGCCCCGCTTCCAACTGGACCCAATTCACGACTGAGATGACCAACAACGCTGCCGCGCTAGATACTTTAGACGGGCGTGCTAATTCGCTATTGCCGCCCGCAACTTTGGCTGGCGTTTTAGTCGATGATCGTCTGATTATTGATATTAGCAAGCCATCCTGTGATGAATATCTAGCGGTGGAATTGGGCGTTGCTGGTAAATGCGGTGGCCGCACTTTGAATCGTGACATTATTGATGACACCTTGGGTGCCGTCGTTGGGCCGGGCGTCAGTGACAATGTTGCGAACGACAACTTCAACAATCTCAGCGACTTCCCGTTTTTAGCGGATCCGAACTGAGTTGAAAATCGGGGCGGTTGGGGTGTTGAGGCGACCGTGAAATTTGATTCGCCATTGCGAGTTTTCAGCCACAAAGCATCTGCCCCGAGACCATGAACTTCGTCTTTGCGAGCTTCGCTGTGCAATCTAGCTTTAAACGACGAGATTGCTTCACTGCGTTCGCAATGACGAATCTTCGGCTGTTCTTTGATGAGTTCATGGAGAGCTTCGCTGTGCAATCTAGCTTTAAACAACGAGATTGCTTCACTGCGTTCGCAATGACGAAAGATCTGCCTAGCCTGAAAACGCGATATGTAAAACTTTCCTGCATCCAGTATGACTTTGGGCTACGTAATCACACCCGAATTCCACGGAATTTACCTCGCACTCAATTTAGGAGACAAGTCACATGAAAATTATTAACCGCAGCAGCCTTTGCGCACTGTCATTATTAATTGCTACGCAGTCCTGGGCCGCAGATCACCGGGATTCGCCGATCGCGACGAACGACCCGAGCGCTGACATCAACGACGTTTACACCTTTGTCAACCCGCGCAATCCGGCGGAAACCATTATCGCGGTAACGATTTTCCCGATTGCAAACTCAGCGTCGAGTTTTTCCAGCGCCGTTGATTACCGCTTTCATATCGATAACGGCGGCGTTGAAAAAGTAGTGACCTGCAGATTCCCCGGCGCAACGCGCGTTGATTGCAGCGGCATTACGGGTTTGAGCGCGAGCGGTAGTGTCGGCCGCACGCTTAATGGTACAGGCGGTTTCCGAGTTTATTCTGGCCTGCGCGATGACCCTTTCTTTTTTGATTTGAACGCATTCAATGCCACGCGCAATGCCCTTGCACCGCGCTTTACCAATCCAGGCACGAGCTTTTTCCTCAATGCCAACACGCTCAGTATCGTGCTGGCGATCCCGAACACCGTACTCAGCGATGCTGGCGCACGCAATGTTTTAAAGGTGTACAGCTCAACCTTGCGCACCGGTGGCACGGGCATTGGCCCCGGCATTTCGGGCGGCTGGTATGACGCTGCGAACCCTGGGCATGGCCTGAGCTTAGAAGTGATTCCAACCGCAGGCGGCGCGGATCGTTTGAACGTGGCTTGGCACACGCATGACAACGGCGGCCGACAGTTTTGGCTGGTGGGTGTCGGCGCAATCAATGGCGCGAGCGCCACGGTGCCCTTACGCTATACCAGCGGCGGCACATTTCCACCGACCGGCAATTCTGCAGGCACTCAGTCCTTTCCGTTTGGCGATGTAGTTTTGACCTTTAGCGGCTGCAATAACGCCACTTTGGACTACACGACCACGGTGTTGAATTTGCCTTCCAGTGGGCGCGTCAATTTGAATCGCTTGACCTCGATTTCAGGGCAAAGCTGCGCATTTTTATCGAGTGGTCAAATTGATCGCATGGGTCGACCGGCCATCAATACGGCTCTAATTAATTTGGTGCCATCAAGTGGAACCGCACTCAAAGATGCCTATAACCGTGCAGTCGGCCCGGCATCGAATTGGACGCAATTCACCACCGAAATGACGAATAATTTGGCCGCACTTGATACCTTAGACGGGCGTGCCAATTCACTGTTGCCACCGGCAACTTTAGCGGGCGTTTTAGTTGATGACCGCTTGATTATTGACATCAGCAAGCCGGCCTGTGATGAGTATCTTGCGGTGGAATTGGGCGTTGCTGGCAAATGTGGTGGCCGCACCTTGAATCGTGACGTGATTGACGACACCTTAGGTGCCGTTGTTGGCCCCGGCGTCAGTGATAACGTTGGGAACGACAATCTGAGCAATCTCAGCGACTTCCCGTTTTTAGCGGATCCGAACTGAGTTGAAAATGTCGCAGCGTTTAATCGTGCTATGTGCAGTGCTGCTGGCGGGAGCTTGCAGCACTGCGCTTAAAACCCAAAATTCTAGTGCGCCGATAGCAGCACCTGCAAAAGCGTTACCGCTGGTGTTGGCCTTGCCAAACTACCCACTCTCAGTACAGGATCGCCCAACCACGGACGGTCAAGCGTATTTGACGCAGCTTGATGCACGGCTGCAGAGTTTGCCAAAAATCGACACGCCGCATTCGCGTGCGGTGCGGGCGGGCGTCTTGTTTCAACGCTATCAAGCCTTGGGTGCGCTCACTGATTTGGACGCCGCCTATGCATTGGCGAAAGAGTTGAGCGCTAGCGCAGAATCTGATGCGGACGCATTATTGTTGTCCGCGACGATCCATTCCCACATGCACGAGTTTGATACCGCACTTGCGTTGCTGGATCGGCTAGGCAATGCGCAAATTAGTGCAGCGCTGCGCGCTGAAATTGCAGATGCTCGCACGCTAACGCCGCTGCGGGCGCGCACGCTGCCAAATGCGCCATTGACGACCGGAAAGGAATACGGCGAGCTGGTGCGTTACGCGAATGACTGCATTGATCGGGGCGAATTAGCCTGTGCCAGCGACTATTTTCATCAGGCGCAGTTTGTTTATACCGATGTGGCACCGATGCCCTTAGCGTGGCTGCACACCCAGCAGGGAATTGCGCTGTTGCGCTTTGAGCAACCGGAATTGGCTAGCCGCTTTTTTCGCGCAGCACTTACCCGCGTGCCCAACTATTATCTGGCGCTCGAACATTTAGCCGAATGCGAGGCGCAACTTAAGCAATTTGAATCGGGCCGCAAACACTATAAATCGGTGATTGCGCAGACGGGAAATCCTGAATACATGGCCGGGCTTGCTGCTTTGGAAGCCAGTGCCGGCAACGCTGAATCTGCAGCCGCTTGGCAAGCGCAGGCAAAAGCGGGCTATGCCAAATTGCTGGCAAAATTCCCATCGGCGTATGCGCAGCACGCGGTCAATTTTTATCTCGAAGCGGGCGAGCTTGCGCAAGCCGAACAGCTAAGCGCAGCTAACTTTAAGCTGCGTCAAGACGCTAGCGCTTATATTCTGCTGGCTGAAACGAAGTTCGCTGCGCATGATTTAAAAGCATCCTGCGCGGCTTTGGTGCCGGTATTCCAATCGGGCCGACGCCCGCCTGAAGCCGTTGCGCTACAGCAGCAGTTGCCAAATTGCTCAATTTAGCCCGACCGCGCGTTTAACCGCGCAATCGATCCAAATAGCGCGCGATCAGATCAACTTCCAGATTGACGCGATCGCCAACTTTACGTTCGACCAAGCTCGTTTTCGCAAGCGTGTGCGGGATTAAATTGACGCTAAAACGATCCCCTGACACTTCATTGACGGTAAGCGAAACACCGTCCAGACAAACCGAGCCCTTGACAGCGATAAAGCGCATCAGCGGTTGCGGTGCGCTGAATTCCCAACGCTGCGAGCGCGCATCGTGAGTAACGCTTGTGACCTGCGCTAAGCCGTCAACGTGGCCACTGACGAAATGCCCGCCCAAACGCGACGTGGGCAACAGCGCCTTTTCTAAATTGACGCTTGCGCCCGGCTGCAGACTTCCAAGCGACGTTAGCCGCAAAGTTTCATTTGAGACATCCGCAGAAAAGCCATTTCTATCAATCTCAAGCGCGGTTAAACACACGCCAGAGACGCTAATCGAATCGCCCTCGCGTACATCGTCGAAAAAACGGTGTGCGACATCAGCCGCAGCGGCTTGCGCAATAGCCGCTAGTTCAACTCGAATTCGGATGTCAGCGCTCGATCCAGCACCTTGTGGCTGCAAACTTTGCAGTTTGCCCATGCATTCAACCAAGCCGGTAAACACTTAAAGTACCCCGAACGCTGCTTTTAACGGGGTTTCAAACGCCTGCCAGCGCTTCGCTGGCAGGTAAGCCGGTAATCCACCTAGGCTCAAATTGGCCATAGCCCAACGTTCTTCGGAGGCACCTTCAACGTCAGCGGCTTGTAGCCATTGGCACAGACGCGGATATTCAGTTTTACTGCTGCCAAAGGCGAAGCTGAAATCCGCATGGCTATGCTCTTTAGCAACCGCGCTCAAATGCGCGCCATGCTCGCTCAACAGCTGCGCCGCATCATTCATCCGGTGCATCGGCAACATATTTGAGCCCGTCATTAGCGCGCCCAGTAGGACATCTTTGCTGTCGCGCTCGATATGTAGCCAGCGTGCCTCCGGCAGTGCGCGACTGAGCACACGATATTGTCGAACATCCAAGACTGGCAGCCAATCAACGACCAACTTTGGGCTGGAGCCGGTGTTTGGTGCGCTGGTGTTTGGCAGGGCGCGACGCAACGCTTTTAAGTAGCGCGAACGCACATGTTCCAGATCCGAGGCGCTGAAGTTTATATCCAAGCGATCTTCGCGCACGGTGTTTAGAAAATCTTGCCGAGCCGCTGGCATCGCGGTGGAAAACCGGTCGTTAAGCACAATCGTCTGCGGCGCGTGCGCTAGCCACCACGCGATCGATTCCACGCCAGAAATCGGCAGGCCGGTTAGAAAAATAATCTGAGGTGCCTGCTTTTCAATGCCTGTCAGTGTCGGTGTCTCTGTGCGCGCCGCAGCACTCGCGACGGCTTTGCTTAAGCGCGGCAGGCTTGGGTCATTGGCGCGCAGCGCGTCAGGTTTCAGCGCCGCCGCCTCTTGCCAGCTGGTTACCGCTTCATTTCTTTGCCCAAGCGCATCTAACGCTCGGCCACGCAAGCCCATCGCCTCAATGCGCTGCTCGGGCGTGCAGTTTTTGAGCAATAGGCTATTCAAATACGTTTGCGCATCGCCAGGGCGGCCAGCACGCAGGCGGGCGCGCGCCAGGATTAACTTGACCTGCGCAAGCTCGGGATCCAGGCGAAAAGCAACTTCTGCGGCATCGCGCGCGGCGTCAAATTCACCTTGGCCTTCATCAATACTAGCCAGGTGCATCCAGGCTGGCGCGAATTTCGCTGCCCGTTCAGTCCAGCTGACTGCTTCTGCACGCGCCTCTGCCGCGCGGCCAAAATCCAGCAAATAGCCCAGCAGTGCATGATTCAACAACCAATCTGTGGGTCGATCTAGGCACGCCGATTTTAATAGCGCCAAACCCGCAGCCAGTTCGCCCATGCTGAAATACAAGCCTACGCGCGCCCGCAGTGCCGAAATTAACGGCGTGACGTTTAAAATTTCGTCCAAGTCCTTTGCCGCCAACGTCACTCGCCCGGTTTTTGCGTACAGCTCAGCGCGCACCAGCTTTAAGCTAATGTCGTTAGGTGCGGTTTGCGCGGCAATGACCAATTCGGCTTCGGCGCCCTGAATGTCTCGGCGCAGCATCAATGCGCGCGCCAACATCACCCGCGCGGCGAAGAATTGCGGCTTAATTTTCACCGCATTTTTAAACGCCTGGATCGCAAAATCGACGTGCCCAGCGTCCAAATAGGTGCGTCCAACTAACGCTTGCGCGCGCGCGTCTTGTGGCGCAATTTTTGCCGCATGCTGCGCTACGGTTTGTGCCGTTGCCAGATCGCCCCGGTCAAGCAACAAATGCCCGCGCCCCAGCAATGCCGGCAGTGCGTCAGGATCGGCGCGTAAGGCGGTCAAATAAAGTTCCTCCGCACCCGTCACGTCGCCACCGATGGCAGCCAGATTCCCTAAGCTCGAGTGCGCGACACTTAAATTCGGATCGAGCATAGACGCCGCTTTATAGCCGCCTTTTGCCCGCGCCAAATCACCTTTGGCCAGATGCAACTGGGCAAAATTCATATGCAAAATGGGGTCTTCTGGCGTCACCAGCAGCGCGCGCTCAAACAAATCTTGTGACTGCTGCGCGTTGCCGATGCGCGCGTGCGCAATCGCACCCAAATGCAGTGCATCGATGTTATCGGGCGTGGCAGCTAACAAAATTTCAGCAGTTTCAAGCGCCTGCGCATTGCGGCCAGCGCTCAGGTGCGAACGTAGTTCTTTCAACATGGGGTCGGTCTTTAGTTTAATGGGCCAGATTTTTAGCTAGCTTTTTGGGTTAAATTTGAGCTGCGCAATTTTTCGCGGATTGTGGACTTAAAAATGTGCAAGTGCCGCGCTGATGCGCTTCTCAATGTAACTTTCCAATTTTGCATTAAGCAAAAAGCCGCAGTGTCCACCGCGCTCTAGGATTTCTAGCGCCATCGAATCAGGCCGTTCTAAGGTATAAAAGTCCTCGACTGGAATCACCGGGTCATCGACTGAGGCAATCAATAGCGTCGGAACATTAAGATTTTTTAGCCGATCAAAACCGACGCAATAGCCGTCTAAATACGCATCAAAAGTGGCGTATTCGGTGTGTTCCAGGATCAGCGCCTCAGTCAATTCGCGCAAATTCATGCCTTTCCAACTGGCAAAGTTGAAATGCCCGGGAAATAGCTTTTCCTTAAGACGCAGCGAAGCCGTCCATTTGCGCAAAAAATACGCCTGATAGAACCAGGGTGCTACTTCAATGGCCTCCAGCGAACGTTTAGGCACCAAAGGTGGGCAGACTGAAAACACAAATTGAAACGCTAAGGGAAGCGCGCGTGCCACCCGCAGCGCGAAATTGCCACCGAGTGAAAAACCACCGATGATCGCTCGCCGGTGCGGCACCCGCGCCAAAATCGCTTGTACCGCGCCCACTACTTCATCTAAACGGCAGGAATGAAATAGCTCTTGATTGAGCTGGTGCGTATCACCGTGGTCACGCAGATTGAGCCGAAATACGTCGAAGCCATCGCTAAACAAGTGCCCGCCGGTGGAAATCAAATAACTTGATCGCACGCTGCCTTCCCAGCCGTGAATCATAATGACCAGGCCCCGCGATGGCATGCTTGCGTTGTCAGCTTGTAACGCTAATAGGCCAGAAAGCTTAACGCCATTGCCGCAATCGAGCAGAATTTCACGCTCGGCGCTTAAAAACGCGGGGAAGCGTCGACGCGCTTGAAAGCCGCGCAGACCGGAACTTGCCAGCACACTTTGTAAGTGCGGGTTTTTAAGCCAGCCACGCGGTGCGAACGCGCGTTTCAATGTTTCGCACTCAGAGTTTCTTGCACCGGATTATCCTTAGCGATATTCGCAGCTAGCGGGCGCTCACTATTCTGCTGTGGCTCTAGATTGGCACCAACCACCCGCGCAATGGCAGTTTTAGACAACTCTGCCAGCGCCCGACGCGCGTTTGCGGCTACCGGCACGACCGGTAAGAAATGCACCTCGGCGTCGCCGCCCGATTCACCCAACAAGCGTAAAAAGTTACTCAAAAACCCCTCGTCGATGCGAAACGGCACGCTGTGCGCCAACGCGCCAGCGCGTGCATAGCGCAGTGCGATGGGTTGCACCGGCACCGCAGCTTCCACCGGCGGTTGAAAAATGCGCGCGTGAAAAGTGCGCACGACAAAACTAGTGCTGGAGCCACCTTCCGGAAACACGCCCACCGATTCACCCGCGCGCATGCGCTCAACCATCAACTGCGCCACCGCCGAAAGTGAATCACTGCTGCCACGGCGGTGATAAATAGTACCCGCGCGCCGCGCCACCCAACCCACGAGCGGCCAGCGCGAAATTTCAGATTTCGCGACAAAATGCACCACGCGTTGGCTATGGATTAGCGTGATGTCCAGCCAACTGACGTGATTGGCGACGCTCAAACATGCGCCTGGATGCGCCACGCCAAACTTGCGCAGGCGAAAGCCAAAAATACGCATCAAATTGCCTTGCCAAAAACGCACCATGCGATAGTCGACGCGCTCCCCGGCTAGGTAAATACGTGCGCTAATCGGGTTAATCATCACCAAAGTGATCGGCAAATGCACCGTGATGTGCCAAATGAGCATTGGCACGCGATAGAGGTAGCGCCACCAGCGCGCGTCAGAGGACGTATCGGTATTCACGGCGGCGATCCTCCTGAGGGGTCAAGCGTTTGTGCGTAAACGTTTGGTTTGAAAGTATTGTCGGCTAGACAGGTTTTGCGTGTGACAAAATCGTGACGGAAGTTTAATGCGCGGAAGCTGGAGCCGCTATTCAATGTTGCCGCGACACCTACGGCGTGTTCAGCTGAGTTTATTCGAAGCCCCCTCATCAAGCTAAGTTGCCACAGTAGTCGGTATGCGGACCAACTGTTCGTATTTTAAAACCGCGCGGGCGCAAAATTCGCGCTAATTGCATGACGAATCCCGTCAATTCCCGCACACTTAGCACCCGCTGATTGTTGAGGAGGCACCAAACATGAGCATTTCCACGACGGAGACGCCGAGTGCGTTGGTTCGGGCGCTGGCGAACTACGCGGGCTATCACCGAGATAAGCGCAATATTTTGACGCATTTTTTTGGTGTACCGCTGATTGTATTGGGTGTGCAGGTGCTGCTAGCGCGGGTGGGCATTGGCGTCGGCGGCGTGTTTTTGTCATTGATGTGGTTGGCGACCGCGCTGGCCTGTCTTTATTACTTAAAATTAGAGCTGGCGATGGGCACGGTGATGACGGTTTCGCTGCTGCTCATGGCCTGGGCGGCGCAGGCGCTTAGCTTGACTGCGCCTTATGCGTGGTTGATTTGGGGCGCTGGCTTATTCGTGGTGGGTTGGGTAATTCAATTCATCGGCCACTATTACGAAGGCAAAAAGCCCGCGTTTGTAGATGATTTGATTGGGCTTGCCATTGGCCCGCTGTTTGTTGCGGCGGAACTGCTATTTTTATGCGGGCTGCGGCGCGATTTGGAAGCGCAAATTGTCGCCATTGCGGGTGAAACGCGCATTCGGCAGTTTTAGGCATAGCCAGTCACAATTTTGTGCGAATTTGCAGTTGTTGCGCGATATTTGCTCGACTATGATCACGCATTGATTCAAGTAGCGCTATAAATCAGGGGAATTAGATGCAAATGCCACCAGAACTGCCCACTTACAACCCGTATGCCGCGCCAATATCGCGTTTGGAAGACGTTTCTCACCAGGTTTTGCATTTAGCAACGCGCTTGAGTCGATTGGGCGCTTACATATTAGATGTGATGTCTTTTGCTGTGTTAGTGCTTGTTGCGGCTGTCATTTTGCCAAGCTTTGGCAAAGCCGGTTCCCGCGATATCCCAGATGCATTCATTGCAATTATTGGGTTAGCGATGCTTGCGATCATGATTGTCCACATTGTGTTCCTACATAAATATGGGCAAACCATTGGTAAGCGTCTAGTCGGGATAAAAGTAGTGCAAACTGACGGCACTCGGTGCGAGCTTTGGCGGTTTTTCGTACTCCGCTATTTCGCTCCAGGTTTGCTTGGCGCGATCCCAATTATTGGCCCGTTTATATCACTCATCGGCTGGCTATTGATTTTTGGTCAAGAGCAGCGCTGCCTGCATGACTTGACCGCTAATACCATTGTGATTCAAGCCTAACGCCGCGCTCCCAGAATTCGCAGCACTTGCTTTGCGTACCCTGATTGACACCGTTTCGGCGGTAGAAACGCCGGAGGGGATTTCCTTAGGTTTGCGTGCGGCTGGCTGTATGCCGCGCGCACTGGCGTGGCTGATTGATTTTGCGATTAGGCTAGGTATTTTGATCGCAATTGCGAGCGTCTTAGGCGTGTTGGGTGCCGCCGGACAGGGCATCTATTTGATTGTGTTATTCGTTATCTTTTGGTTTTATCCGGTGCTGTTTGAAGTGCTGAATAATGGCCGCACGCCCGGGAAAGCCGCGCTGCGCTTGCGCGTGGTGCGTGCAAACGGTACGCCGATTGGTTGGCTGAGTTCGTTTCAGCGCAACTTATTGCGCACGGTCGATATGCTGCCGTTCTTTTACGGCTTTGGCTTAATCGCTTGTTTGATCGACAAAAATAGCCGCCGCATTGGCGATTGGATTGCGGATACCTTGGTGGTGTACGTTGATGCTGCGCAGCCGCCGCGCCTGATTGCGGCAACGGTCAATGTCGCGCTGCCCGTGGCTTTAAGTGTGGAAGAGCAAACCGCATTGCTGAGCTTTGCCGAGCGCGCGCCGAGCTTGACACCGGAGCGGCAAATGGAAATCGCCGAGCAGCTTGCCAGCTTGACTGGCGCGCATGGGCTGGAATCGGTGCGTCGGGTGTTGGGCATGGCCGGCACGGTGCTGGGAAGGTCAAGTCTCGCCGATCAGGCGACACGGCAAATACGTCAATGAAACAAGCCGCGTTCGAGCAACAGTACCAGAACTCTTGGCAGCACTTTAGCGAATGGTTGGCGCAACGCAGCAGTCCAAAACGTGCGGCCATGGCGAATGATTTGCCGGGCGGTTTGGCGGATCAACACTTTCCGGCGGCGTATCGCAAAATATGTCAGCAGCTTGCGATTGCCAAGCGCCGGGGGTATTCGCCCGCACTGGTGGCAAAACTGCAAGAATTTGCCGACCACGGCCACGCGGTTTTGTATCGCGCGCCGAAGGTTCGCTTGAACAAGCTGCTGAATTTTTTTGCGGTTGAATTCCCGCAGCTAGTGCGGGCGCAATGGCGCTTTATGGCGCTCTCGGGCGCGCTGTTTTTTGTGCCGCTGATTGCGATGGTTGTGCTGTTGCAATATCGCCCAGAACTCGCGTTTTCGCTTTTTGATGGCCAGCAATTGGCCGAGTTCGAGGCGATGTACAACCCGGCCAAACAGGGTGTGCGTTTAGCGCGCGATGATCAGACCGATGTGATGATGTTTGGGCACTATATTTTCAATAATGTCAGCATCGGTTTTCGCACCTTTGCCAGCGGCTTGCTGGCCGGCATCGGCGCTATTTTTGTGTTGCTTTCCAATGGTTTTATTATCGGCGGCGTCGCCGGGCATTTGACCGCGATCGGCTATGGCGGGCCGTTTTGGCAGTTTGTCGCCGGGCATTCTGCGCCGGAGCTATTGGGCATCGTGATTTCGGGCGGCGCAGGTTTGCAGTTGGGCTGGGCTTTGGTGGCACCGGGGCGCTATTCGCGCCAGCGCGCGCTGGTTGAGGCAGCACAGGTTGGCGTCAAACTGGTTGCAGGCGTGTTTGCAATGCTGGTATTCGCCGCGTTTGTTGAGGCATTTTGGTCCTCCATTGCAGCGGTGCCAGCGGTGGTGAAATATGTCGTCGGTGCCGGCATTTGGGCGTTTTTTGGCGTCTATTTTTGGCGTGGCGGGCGTGCTGTTGTTGCATCCAGCTTGGTTGCGAAGCATGCGCGCTGAAGGCCTAAGCATTGCGCTGCGCGCACGCACACCGTGGGAAGCCGCAGATTTGGGCATTGCCTTGGTGCGTGAATATGCCGCACCGATTTGGCGCGCCTGGGCGTGTGTAGTGTTGCCCACAGCGCTGCTGCTGGGATTAATGTGTCAATTTGTCGGCAATCTTTCGATCGCCTCCTTGCTACTTTGGTGGCTCAAGCCGGTATTTGATCGCATTCCCCTGTACGTGCTGTCGCGCGCGGTATTTGGTGCGGTGCCTAGTTTGCAAGACACTTTACGCGCCCAGCGCAGCCGCGCTGATTTCTGGCCACTGTTTGCGCAGCTAACTTGGCGACGTTTGCACCCGATGCGCGCGCTGTATTTGCCGGTGGATTTTCTGGAACGATTAACTGGCGCACAGCGCAGCGCTCGCACCAGCCTGCTGGCGCGCGCACAGGGCTCACCGAGCGCGTTGCTGACGATTGTGTGCGTGAACATGGAAACGATGCTGCTGGGCTCGATTATGCTGTCGGCAGTCATTTTTGTGCCGACCGAATTTTTTTCCGATGCGATGCGCGACACACTGGAACACTTAGTCACCGAGCCGCCGCCCTGGGTGCAGTGGGCGTTATTCGCCGCCTACACCTTGGCCTTAAGCATTATCGAGCCCATTTACGTCGGTGCGGGCTTCGGGCTGTATTTGAACCGGCGCATGGAGCTGGAAGCGTGGGATATTGATCTCGCATTTCGCCAGTTGGCGGCGCGTCTGCGCGAGCGCGCTAGTTCAGCAACGCGCGGTTTGCAGTTTACGTTTTTGCTTGCGGTTCTCGGCACAGGGGCGTTGCACAGTGACGTGAGCTATGCGGCCATACAGGCCGAATCGGACGCGCCCGAATCGGACGCGCAGGCACCAATCGAGTTAACGGCATTAACTCTGGAGCAAAATTTAGACGAACATTTCGTGCCGCCGAATGCGAAGTTCGATGCTGCGATCAAAAAGGCGCTGGCGGGGCCGGAACTCAATCCAAAAGCAACAATCGTCGAGTGGCAGCGCAAAGTGCCAGAGCCGCGCGCCAAAAAAGAACCGGCGATGAACTTTATGGGCTTTGATTGGCTAGCGAATAGTTTTGGTTTTTTGCTGCAAAATGCGCTGTGGATTTTATTGGTCATAGCGCTGGTGCTGCTACTGCCGTATTTGTTACGGCTATTTGGTGCACTAGAACCACGCACAAAATCGACGCGCAGCGCGTCCGCCTTAACTGTGTTCGACAGCGACGCCGCAGAAATTTTGCCGCCTGATATCGCCGCGGCCGTCACGCAACTGTGGCATCAGGGCGACCGACGCGGCGCCTTGGCATTACTGTATCGGGCCGGCGTGCTGCGCTTGTGCGACCGTTTGGGGCAGCCCACACCGGTGGGCGCGACGGAATCCGAATGCCTGCACATGGCGCGCGAATTGACGGAAGCTGACGGCCATCGCGTGCTGTTTCCGGCGTTGGTTAAACAGTGGCAGGGCATCGCCTATGCCAGCCGCGAACCCAGTTGGGCTGAGGTGCAAAGCTTGCTGGCGCGCTGGCAAGCGGATGCCCTGATGGCAAGCCAACGCGCTAGCCACGGCGCTAATCAAAGCCGGTCAGCATGAGCACGCCGATTGCGCACCGGCCCGTTTTTTGGTGCTGCATCGCCGCTTTTTTTATCGCAGCACTCAGCGCTTGGTGGTTGCATACCTACAAGCGCGTCAACAAGGAAATCGACTTACCGCTGCGCGGTGCTGCCAGCTATAACCCTTTATATGCGCTGCAAAAAACCCTCGAACAAGCGGGCCTAAAGGTGCAATCGCACGCGGATTTGCGGCTCGATTTATTACAGTTACAGCCGCACGACACCTTGTTGGTGGAAGGCCACATTCAACAATTAAGCCAGGCGGACGCGCAAAAGCTGTTGCAATGGGTGCATGACGGCGGGCATTTGCTGACGAGTTTGCCGAAGGCCGAGGTGTTGGCATTTAGCGACGAGTATGTGGATTCCGACGACGTCGATTCAGAGGCTACTGAGGACGTTGATTCTTCGGACGATTCGGGCGATTCGGAGTTGGCATCAGACTCAGATGATTTTAATTATGACGACGATGATGGCGCTGAGGATGCCGATACCGAATTTGTAATGCCAGGGCGCAATAGTGCGGTGCTGCGGACGCTGAAAATTGAAGTTCGGGAAAGCCCCGAATGCGCGCGCTTGATTATTGCAACGCCTAAATCTGAGCGCAGCTGGTGCCCGAAGTCGCGGTTTGTGGTGGCGAAAGGCACGCCCTTGGACTGGCATTGGGCCTGGGGCGATACCACGGCGGGCTATGTTATGGGGCGCGCGAACTATGGTTCGGGCACCGTTACCTTGGCGTCTAGTTTT
>JANNYA010000017.1:0-52799 GCA_031409855.1 Rhodanobacteraceae bacterium
TCCACTTTTCCACAGTCGACGCAGTCGCCGACGACGGGCTATTCGATCTAGCCCTAGGAGGAGGGAAGCTGTGGGAAAGTGGTCAGGTTAGCAATGCAAAATAAGCAGAAAATGCGACAAGTAGGTTGACAGATACCGATATGGGAGGTACCGCGTACGTTACCCGCAGGTCGTCTGAGGGTTGTAGATCTCGTCGTGTCACTTCCGCCTCTGTTGCTTGTTGCGCGGCAGAAGCGGTTTCTGCCGCAGCGGCTAACACTTTTGCTGCTCTTTGCTCGCGTTCTAATACGGCGGCAGCGCGCTTAGTCTGCGCTTGGCGATTGATTTCCGCTTGGCGTGCGGCTTCTGCTTGCTTTGCCTTTTGCGCCAATGCTTGTTCGGCCTGTTTGATCTGGGCTTCGACTTGTTCGATGGTGGGTGCGTCGCTACCGGATTGGGCCAAGGCGGACGTGGCAACAAAAGCCAGTAAAATCATTATTGAACGCAGTTTACGCATGCTGGATCACCCTGAAAAAAGCTAGGACTGAGCTTAACGGCTGGGTGCTGACTAAATAAAGCTGTGTTTTGGTTTTGCAGCCCACAACATATTGCACACGTTACGCCCAAGTCGCTAAAGTCCACAGACACCCCACCACCCGAGCCACCGCGTGAATTTTGAAATTCCAAACTACACGCTACAGAAAAAAGTTGGCGAAGGCGCGATGGCGGAGGTTTGGCTGGCCGAGCATAAGCACAATGGCCGAAAAGCCGCGATCAAAGTGCTAAAACCGGTCGCGCTGAATGATAAAGATGCAGAAAATTTATTTTTGCGCGAAGGCCAAGTGCTTGCTAGTTTTGATCATAAAAACATCGTCAAAATCTATGACAACTGCCGCATCGGTGATTTAGCTTTTATCATTATGGAGCTGCTGCCCGGCGGCACGCTGTTGGAACGCATGCAGCGCGGCCCGATACGGATTGACGAAGCGCTGGGGCTGATTAGCCAAATTGCCGGTGCGCTAGACGCCGCGCACAAACTTCAGGTGATTCACCGGGATCTAAAACCCGCGAACGTGATGCTGCGGGACGCCACCACGCCGGTGCTGACCGATTTTGGCGCGGTGCGCATGTTGGACCGCAGCACGATTTATGGTCGCGATGGCGGCGTGATCGGCACGCCGATTTATATGTCACCCGAGCAAATCACTGGCCAGATATTGAGCGGCAGCAGCGATTTGTATGCCTTGGGCATTATGTTCCATGAATTACTGACCGGGCGGCTGCCGTATTCCGGTGGCAGTATTCAAGAAATTGCGACGCAGCATTTAATGGCACCGGTGCCGGAATTGCCATTCGCGCTCGCGATGCTGCAGCCGGTGTTGGAAAAATTACTGGCAAAAAAGCCAGCGGATCGCTATGCCAATGCGCAAGAATTTATCGACGCGCTGCGCCACGTTTTTTTAAGCGACGAAGCGCTGCGCCGCCAAGTGGGCTTTTCGGGTACGTCGATGGCGTGGTCGTCGCAGTTGCGCGCCTTGGGATTCGTGCTGGATACGGTACAAAAAGATGAAGTGCGCCGCGCCCAAGGCGATTTTTTGGAAACGCGTGCGGCGCTGTCAGATAAGCCAAACGCTGCGCCAACACCAGCACCAGCGCCTAAAACCGTTCGCAGCGCAGCGCCGCCACCGGTTTCAGTGCACGAACAGCACCAGCCCGAACCGCTGGTTCACCTTGGACCGCCGCCAAAAAAATCCCGCACTGGGCTGTGGCTCGCAGCAACTGCGGGTTTAGCCATCGCCGCCGGTGTTGGCGTTTATAGCCAAATGCCAGCACCGGTAAGGAATCAACCCAGCGCATCAAATACAGCACCGACCACAACGCCCGGCGTCGAAACCTTGGTGATCAGCGACATTTTGGCGGTGCGCGAACGCTATAACCGTGCCGCCGCCCGGCTAACGCAATTTGGCGAGCGCGAAAAGCGTGATGTCAGCGCCACGCATGCCGCAGCATTGAAGCTAGCCGAACAGGGCGCACAAGCGTTGGATAATCAAGATTTTAGCGGTGCCATAACCGCCTATCTTGCCGCCGAAGACACCTTGCAGAAAGATGCCTTGGCGCTGCTGGCCGAATTGGAAGCAGGCTACGCAAGCGCAGCGCAAGTGGCGCTGAAAAACGGGCAAATGGTAAAGGCGAAAAGCCAGCTTGAGTTGGCGAAGCAAACGCGGGCGCTAAAAGCAGAATGGCAGGGCGCGCCAGTTAATTAGCGTTTGGGCAGCACCACCACGCCCTCAGCCGCGCATCACCACAATGCTGCGTCCACTCTCAGTACTCAGCTGCTCAGTATTCATGCGCTCCAGCCATTCTGGCGCGTGGGTGCGTTGGTCAAAGATCACAAGAAAGCCACTCGATAGCGCATGGCGTGCGAGGTAGCTATCCAGCTGCAGGATGCCTTCAGCCAGTGGGTTTGCCTGTTTGTCGCGCCAAACTTTAACTTCAATCGCCATGCGCACATCGTTATGCACCACCAGCAAATCCATGCGCCCAGAACCAGCGGCATATTCACGCTCAATGCGGCCAGCGCCGTTCACGACGCGCTGTAAATATGCCATCAGCACCAAGGTAGGGGCCGCCTCATGGTACTTCACCGTATTCATCATGGCTTCGCCCTGTGACCGCCAGAACGCGAAAAAATTGGCCATGAATTGCGCTGGATTCAGTTTGCCATCGCTACCTTTCCAACTTGATTTGATGACTTCGGTTCGGAGTTGCGATTGGGTATTGCTGGCTAGCACCCGCGGCAGAACTTCCGCATAAATGCCGTTGGCGGGCATCAAGCCATTTTCACCGCTGCGAATCAAACCCAGGTCGAGCAGATACTGCCTGTCGGCCTCACCGGGGTTGATCAAGTTTCCGGTCAGCATCGGCTCAATCACCGCGCGCACACGTGCTTCTTTAAGTTTGTCCGTTAATTGATCCAGGTGCGAATCATTGCGCAAAATCAACGCTTCGCGTGCCGCCAGCATCTTGGCCTCATCAATCACGACTGCGCGATCGCGATTTTCTGGCGTCTTCCACACCGCTTGTTCGGCCAGTGCGTTCACTAACCAGGGCTGGCCTTGGGTCGCGACCCAAGCAACTTCAATCGCTTCCGGCGTAAATTGCTGGCCGGTCGCGGCGGTATGCTGCGCGTAGAGCGCCAGCAATTCTTCGCGGCTAAAATTACCAAGCCGCAATGACTCCGCCTTGATGTTGAACGCGCTGCCGCCGGTGATCACTTCGCCGTCGCTCATCGTCATGCGATAGTCGCGTACATCGCGGATGCCACACAGCACAATCGATTGCGGAAATGACTTGGGTCGGTCGTTGTAGCCTGATCGAATTTGGCGCAGCAATGAAATGAGCGTGTCACCGACCAATGCATCCACTTCGTCCAAGAACAGTACCAAAGGCTTTTTCGCCGCTTCGGAAATCGCATAAAACGCCGAACTGAGTGCTCCAAGTCCTTTAGCTAGTATCTGCTCGCTATTTTTTTCTAATGACTCAATGCCAAGCGTGAGCGATGCTTGTTTGGCCAGTTGAGACACGATGACGCGCGCGCCAGCTAAAGCATCATTGCGCGCTGCTTGCGCTGCTTCAATGTTGACATACAGCGCTGCAAACTTCCCCTGCGCATTCAAGTAATCACGCATGGCCAATAAACAGGTCGTTTTCCCGGTTTGGCGCGGCGCATGCAGCACGAAATAGCGCTGCTGGGCGATTAAACCCTCAATCATGTGCTGATCAATGCGCACCAATGGATCCAACTCGTAGTGCAGGCTGGTGATATTTGGCCCAGCGGTATTAAAGTGTTTCTCTAGTTGCTCGGCTTTCGGTTCCGGCAGTTTTGGGTGATTAGACACGATGCTCCTTTGTCATTTTTGCTGTAGGCCGACGCGCACTAACCCCGCAACTTCGCCGAAATCTCTGCCTTCGCCGCGCGCAATACCGAATCGCGATCTAGCCCGGCCAAAATATCTTCGACGACGCGTTTTGGCCCCAATTCGCCCCAGCTTTTGCCATTTTCTAAATACTTCTCGGCGGCTTTGCCAGTCAACATGGTGGCGTAGTAGGCCAACGCGCCCTGGGCACCGGCGGTCAGCGCGGTCGATAAGCCGACGCTCAGGCCTTTGAGCGCACTGGCGACAAGGTGTACGCCCCAAATGGCGCCCATAAGTAGCGCAAGCTGGGCGCATATAGTGCCGATCAGCTGGCCGGCCTCCATTTTCGTTAGCGGCAAGCCGTAAACGCGGCTCAAATGCACCACTAGCGCCACATCTAAACCTGCCGCCGCGACTAAATCTGCGACCGGAATTGGGTTTAGCCCGACCGCGACGCCTTTGGTCAAGCTATAGGTATGCACCAAGGTATTCGCGACTTCGGCGCGTACTTCGATCAAGCGTTTAGCAAGTTGATCGGACATTTTAGATGCCATCAGCCCGGCGTTTAGCGCCGATATGGTGCGGCCTTCGGGGTCTAAAACGGCGGCTATGCGCGCCTTGACCGCCGCCAAATTCGGCGGCAACAGCTGCATGCTTTCAGATTCCTGACCATTCGCATCAACTCGAATCACGCGGCGGCGCTGCGGTTGCGCGCTGGCAGCAACGATATTCGCAGCATCAACCAAACCCGCCGTGCGCTCGGTTAATTTTTGCAGCAGGGTTTCGCGTTCTGCACCGGTGTAGCGATCCGCCTTATTCAACACCAACAGCATCGGCCGCGCGGGACTAACCAATAGTCTTAGCGCTTCCAATTCGGTGTCGGTGATATCGCCATCGACGACAAACAAAATCAGATCCACGCGTTGCGCGGCGGTATAGGCCAAGCGCTCGCGCGCTTCACCACCTAGCTCATCAATGCCTGGGGTATCAATGACGTGAATACTGGTGCCGAGAAAAGTCTCGCTGGCAGGCGACACGGAAGTAATAGTCTGACTGGAAGAAAAAGTATCGCCGTCAGGCGATACGGTAGAAGCACTGCGCCAGCGTTCTTGTGCAGCACCTATCGTGGTGCCGTGCAGCACGCCCACAGTGAATTCTTCGCGCCCAAGCAAGCCGTTTAACAGCGCACTTTTACCGACACTGACCCGGCCAAAGGCGGCAATGTGTAGCTCATCATTGTCCAGCTTCGCTAACGCCCGCACCAATTCGGCAAATTCCGGTGCCATCGCTTTACGCACCGCCTCGGGAATGTCTGGGTCATCAATCAGCTTACGCAGGCTGGCCGCCGCCTGCGCGCTTGCGCTGCCAGCACGTGCTGCGCTCATCGTTTGCCTGCAGCTCGGCGCAGCGCCGATTGCCGCACCGCTTCGAGTGCAATTCGCACGCTAACCGCAGCACCAATGGTTTTCGGGGTTGCCTGCATACCAAATTCGGCGCGCTGCAACTGGGTGACGGCGCTAAAACCAATAGTATCTTTTAAGGTGTAGGGGTGGCGCGCGCGCTTATTAAAAGTGAACTCTAGTTCGACTGTTTTAGTCACGCCCAAAAGGGTTAACTCACCACTCAAAACGCCCGCTTTCGGCCCAGTTTGAGTGCAGGCTTTCGACTTAAACCGAATAGTTGGAAACACCTCGGCGTTGAAATAGCTTTTGCCACGCATGGCTTTGTTCCACTCAGGATCGTCAAATTCAACGTTCGCAGCCAACATTTCGACCTGCACTGAGGATGCCGCCCAGTTTTTTTCATCGAACATCAGTGTTCCGGTTGGCCGCAGCAATTTGCCGGTGCTCATGGAAAAACCGGCGTGCTCAACGCTGAACACAATTTGCGTGTGCACCGGATCCAGCTCGAAACTAACCGGGCCAGCAATGCCAGCCGAGCTGAGGGAAAGCCACGAGAGGCCTAATAAGTATTTACGCATGGGAGAGCACTGGCAAAACAGTTGTCAGCATCTTAGCGCCAAAAAAACCTGCGTGCGGCGCGACGTTTGCGCAAATGCCCGAGCCTAAAGCGTAAAGCCATAAACTTAGTGGAGCTATCAACGTTTCGTCATTGCAAACGAAGTGAAGCAATCTTAAGCGCGCCTAGATCGCCACGTCGCTGCGCTTCTCGCGATGACGAGTTTTTCGCAGAATTTTCTTAAGTGTCTGGCATTGGCCTAAGTGCGGGGGCCTAAGTGCGGGGGCCTAAGTAATCGGGTAATCCGTATAACCCACAGGCCCGGGTGTATAGAGCGTGCTGAAATCCACTGGATTAAGTTCGCGCTCGGCACGCAAGCGCGCAACCAATTCACTATTACTAATAAAGGCTTTACCAAACACCACGACATCGGCGCGGCCACTTTCGATCGCAGCCGTCGCACTGGCGTAATCGTAGCCGCCATTGACCATCAAAGTGCCTTGGAAGTGTTTACGCGCTATTCCGGCCAGCGCTGCTTCGCCTGGCCCAGCGTGATCACCATGCCGCACTTCCAGCGAAGCAATGCCACGCAATTGCAATTGCTGCGCCACATAAGCGACTAAGCCTTCGGGATTGGAATCGTGCATGTCGTTAAACGGTACTAGCGGTGAAATACGCACGCTCATTTTATCAGCGCCAATTACTGCCGCCACGGCGTCGACAATTTCCAAGAGAAAGCGGGCGCGTGCGGGCAAGCTACCGCCATAAGCATCGTTGCGATCATTCAGTGAATCGCGCAAAAACTGATCAATCAAATAGCCATGCGCCGCATGGATTTGTACGCCATCGAAGCCGGCGCGAATTGCGCGCTCCGCTGCGGCTGCGAACAGCGCAACGTAGCTAGCGATCTCAGCCGTTTCGAGCCGGCGCGGCACTTCGTAGGCGTGCGCGCCGGTCGGCGTGTGAATGGTATCGCCGGTGATCGCGCGGTCACTGGATGAAACCGGTTGCGCACCGTTATTGAGCGAGGAATGCGCGGCGCGACCTGGGTGCCAAAGTGTTCAGAGCTGAGATAATTACCGGGATATTTTGGGATAAATCGGGCCAAAGTGGGATAACTGACCCGATTTATTAGTAACAGCTTTGCGTGTTGCGTAACTATCTGTTGGTGATAATTAGCTCGGACTTTTCGACGCTTTTGCCGTGCAATCCTAGCGAATACTTGATACCGACTTTTTGGGTTGGCAGGCCTTTGAACAGTTTGGCGATGTCGGGATGGTCATTGATGGTAAGAATGACTTGACCTTTGACGGTGCGCATTAGCTGGTTCAATTGTTCGTATTCGGGCCAGCCAAACTCTACGCCATAGCCTTCTGTTTGCCAATACGGCGGGTCGAGGAAGAACAGTGTGTGTGGGCGGTCATAGCGGGTTACGCATTCGGCCCAAGGCAGGCATTCGATCATTACGCGGCTCAATCGCAGGTGCGCAAATGAAAGGCTTTCTTCTAGGCGCAATAAGTTTATGCCGTGGTAGCCCGTAGTTGCAGTGCCGAATGCTTGTTGGCTGACTCTTCCGCCAAATGCGTTCGATTGCAGGTAGAAGAATCGGGCCGCGCGTTGAATATCGGTGAGTGTTTCGGTGTGTTGCAGCTGGCACCACTTAAACATTTCACGGCTGGTTAGCGACCAACGAAATTGGCGGACAAATTCGTCTAGATGGTGTTGAACAATGCGATAAAGATTGACTACGTCGCGATTAACGTCATTTAGAACTTCGCATTTCGCAGGCTCTGCGCGCATGAAAAAGATTGCAGCGCCGCCGCAAAAGGCTTCGACGTAGCACTCGTGTTCTTTCATAAGGGGCAGAATGTGCTTGGCTAGGCGGCGTTTGCCACCGGGCCAGGGAATAATAGGTGTCATCTTGGTTCTTTGCTGTGCCATGATTCCCGTGCCTGACGTCAGGTGGGGAGCCCTGGCTTGATGCGTTGTTTGTTCAACGCGTTGAGGCTTCGTCAGGTGCTAGTTACACCGCGCGAGGCGCTCCTCTTTTCCTATTCTTATGTAACGAAGTGGAAAGTGCTTTTAGCGCTTATTTTTGCGGCGCTTCCAGGCCAAACATATCCAGCTGGCGGCGTTCGCTATCCATGCGCCGCCCAATGCGGTAGAGCTTGTAAACGCGGTGAATGTTGACCTTGTGGAGTTTGGCTAATTCTGAAGGGCTGGATTTGTCCCAGCCGTCAAAAATTGCGGTGGCTAAACGGCTGGCACGCACGAAGTGATACGGGATATAGATTTGTTGGCCGCCGTATTCGTCGACCAAGCGTGCGGCAACTTTTGCGCTTAAGTCATCGACGTGAATTGAGCCTTGCGTGCATTCGTCGACCATTGTTTCGTTGATGATGCGCGTCCAGTCTTTAATCAAATCTGGGGCCTTGACAGCCCACGCGTTATTTTTCACGGGACTGGCTCCACTCGACATTGGCGCGCGCGCACCATGCTTTGAGCTGATTGATGAGCGCGGTAATCACGTGTTGCGGCTGGAATTCAAGCATCGTGTCACTGTGGCCATATCGTGTTGCCTCATTGGCACACCAGGCCCGCAGGGCTTTGTCGCTGGCATCGGTGACCATCCCAACGCTGGCTAAACGCGACCACAGAAACGCGATCAGCGTTTGTGGCGTACCTTTTTTGTAGCGCGCAAACGTGGCGCGCGGTTTGTGCGCTTGGCCTGAATTTAGGTGATCAAGTACGCGCCTGCGGCCAAAGTCGTCTAAATCACCCGCTGATTTGACACGCGCGATTGTCCACAGCATGGCTTCGTACGCGCTGCGGTCGCTGCCATCAATTAATCGGTGCGCGCGGGCGGCCGTGTGGATTGCGCCTAGTTCGGCATTGCGGCTGCTGGCCTTGACCGGCGCTTTCTTTGGGCGGTTAGACGCCGGTGCGCTACGCTTGATCTTCATAGGGAATCCTTAGCTGGCCGTACAAATCGGGCACGGACACGCGCTTCATCGCGGATACTTGCTTGAGCGACGCCATTGATAGATCTACCAGGTATTTGCAGGTTTGATCCAGCTCAGCAGGCGTTTCGGCCATGAAATAACCCAGCGCTGGATGCGCGCAAATGTGGTGGCCCGAAAGACGCAGTTCCTCAATGGTATGGCGCATTTCGCGTTCGTTGATCGCGATACCGGCTTGGGTCAGCTCAGCCACCAAGGCTTTCGCAGTGACGCCTTTGTCTGCGCCAATGTGGTTTTGCATAATCATGAGGAACTGCGTGTGGGTCATAGCATTACTCCAAAATTAAAGCCAAGCGCTTCAGCTTGGCGGTGCTGGCTTGAAAATTCCCAGACAGCTCCGCCATTTGTCGCTCAAAGTTGCGCTGTGCTTGATCGCGCTCAGCGTCGGTTTCTTCTATGCCAGGGGAGCCGCCAGTGGGTTCGACGGCACGGCCTGCACGAAGATCGGATTCTTTGCGCGCCAGCTGCTTGTCTAAATCGGCGCGCTCTTTGTACCCTTCGGCTTCTTTGCGTTTGCTGGCGGTGGTGATTACGACTTCCAGCAAATAGCCATGATTCTTCAGTGGCAGGCTGGGCGGCTTGGTTACCGTCATTTGCTCCATGCTTTGCACCCAGTCGCTTAACTCGGTGGTGTGCGTGGTGCAATCGCGCGTTAACTTGCCGGTGTTCCACAACGCCACGATTTCGCCGGATAAAACCAGGGTGCGGCGAATGCTGAGCTTGGTTTTACGCGGCTTAAATAGGCTCAGGTAGACATCCAGCGCACGTGCAGCGGTCGGCTGCAGCGTGCCCATGAGACGCCCGTATTTTTTACCGTCTTCGTCTTTGAATCCGGCTTCGAGCGGAAACTCGGTGCCGCAGCTTGGGTTTGGGCAGGTGATTTGTGTCATAGCCCCATCCGATACTCAAACTCATAAAGCAAACCCAAAAAGCCATCGGGCGACTTAAAAAATGCAAAGAAGTCTCGGGCGTCTGAAAAACCGTCTGAAAGCGCCAACTTGCGTACGTCTTCCGGGCTTAAAATACTGCCGTCGAGCGATATGCTTTCGCTCAGGATGAATACCTTTCTGACTGCGATGATTAAGACCTCGCCAATGCGCACACAGGCCTTAGTTCGCATGCCGGTATAGACCACAACGGTGTCGCGATTTTGCGGATCACGGCCATCCTTGCGATATGCGCGGATGGTTGTGCGCTTGCTGCGGTCGACGATCATCGGCGCGAATTGCGCTTTGAAGTTCCAGGCGCTCATGTTGTGCGCCCCATATCAAACCAACAATCATCATCACAGGCCCAACCATCAAACACCGGCATGGCGTCAATGTCCGGCCATGAAGGCAAGGTTGCCAATAAAAAGCGCCGAATAACCTTTGCGGCTTGACGGCTGCGTGCCACAAACAAAAAACCACATTCCATATGCTGATCGTCGCAGTAGTAAACCGCGACGCTGGGTAATCGCCTTTGTTTCAAATCATACTTAGGGTGCAGCATGTACCGGACAAACGTGGCTTCGCCATCTAAACACCGGCCTTCGACGCGCGCTGCCAAGGTAGCGTTCCACATACGCTTTTTTAGCATTGCGCATTGGCGCGCGGACATAATTTGAAAGGGTTTCATATCCCACACTCCAATCCAGCCCGCGCTTGATTCATACCGGTGTGCAACTTCGCTTTAGCGCCTCTCAAAAATCCTGATGCGCGATCATTGAGGCTGACGGATTTGTTTGAGCGCGCTTTAGTGTTGTGTTTGACTAGCCCCAGCTTTTCGAGATGCGCAGCGACAGCCGCGCTGGGCGCTAATTCGGTCAGAGGCGGTAGCTGCAGCGCATGCCGCAATCCATTCGCCCAACCTATGCCGAAAACATCGCCACGCGCGGCGCGATTGGCGGCTTTTTTAACCCGGCTAATATGTGCTTTGCAGTCCCGGTTAAGTTGGCGCGCCAACACTTCGAGGGCGTATTGACACACTTCTACTGTGCCCGGTTTGTCTGAGACGAACACATAACCACGATTGAATTTTCCGTGGCCTTTATAGACGGCTTGTGTGTAGCCTTGCGCCTCATAGAGCTGCTTAATAATGCTAAACAAGTTCAACAAACTAACGCGCGCCGACTTGCCGCGCACCTCGTGCGTTTTCTCTTCAACACCCGCTGCATCGGATGCTGTGAGCTGATATTCGCGCATCAACACGTTGGCCTGGCGCATCGCTATGGCGGCTTCATTTGGGTTGCTGGAACCAGCTAAGCGAAGTAGCTTTTTGATCTTGATTAGGGCTTGGTCGCGGGTCATTCCCATGACTCAACTCCCCGCCACAGTCTTAATCAAATCCGCGCTTACCTTACGCAGCCCCAACTCCGGCGCGCGGTTCATGGCGCGGCAGATGAGGTTGTTCACCGCCAGTGGGTGCACGTTGCTTTCGCATTTGCTGGCATCGGTGCTATAGCGGGTTAAGCGCACTTGCATGGCTAGGTAGGCGTCGTCTTCAAACACATCGCTGGCTTTCACGCCCGCGCGGTTGAAGCGATGCACGACATAGTCTTTGACTGACTTATCCAGCGGCTGCAACTTGACCAATTCAACGCGCTGGATCACTTCGCGCACGGTTGGGTTCATGCGCATGTTCAACAGCTTTTCGCCCAAATCCAGTTGCCCGATCAGCACGATGCCCAGCATGCGTTTGATGCCGTCTTTCATTTCCCAAAAGCCTTTGAGCGCGTGCAGGGCGGCGTTGGTTAGGCGGTGTGCTTCGTCGATCCACAACACGTGGGGCGCGCCATTTGTGGCCTTCACTGACTCCGCTAAAATGCGCCGCACCTGGCGGCTTTTGGCCTCGGGCGTAATGCGCGGCGTTTCGATGCTTAAATCAGCGATCAGCGCATCGCAAATATGGTTTGCGGTGAGTGATTTCTTTTCAACGCATTGAATGTGGCTAAAAATCATATTGCCCTCACCCCGGCGAATGGATTCCAGCAGCTCTGACTGCAGCGTCGATTTCCCCGCGCCCGATTCGCCCCATACGCCAAAGAACCCGGCGTTTTCCACCGCTTCACGCAGGCGGCGATGGGCATAGACATAATCCGGCCCGCGATAGATATCAGCGACGTTGCGAATTTCGCCGAACGGGTTGCGGGTCAGGTTGAAGTGCTTGAAGGTTTCTTCTGTTAACATTTGCGGCTCCGGTAGGGTGAATTTTTCGTCATGGTTGGGTGCATCTAGGTTTGCCGTGTCGCCTTGCGGCGATACGACTTCGGGGGAACGGTCTGACAGTTCAGGCTGCCAGGCCGTTTTTATTTCAGCAGCAGGCACGTTTAATGCGCGCAATGCCGCTTCAATTTGAGTTTGTAAGGCTTGTTTTGGAATCGTGACGGGCCATTTGCCGTGCAACGCCAGCTGGTTGAGCATGGCGGAACTGCGGCGCGGGCCGTGTTGGCTGGTTTGATTGGCCAGCACCGCAAAGCTGATTTGCCCTGCGCGCAGGTGGCGGTGCAGGTTTAGGCTATGCATGGGGTACACGTTGATTATTCATCTTGCTTTTCTCAGTCATGGTTGAGGGTTTTTACTGCGGGTGTTTCGCGCTGCTATGCGACTAATCGCAAGTGCTTGCGTACTGCGGGCACAGGTTCTGCGGCGGCTTCAATGCCCGCCAAAATGGCCTGGACTAAATCAGGAATGCGGTCACTTTGAATCATGGAATCCACTGCTTGGGCGCGTATCCAGTCGGCTTCAGGCAGCGTGATATTGCGTTCCAACTCAGCGCGGATGGCGCTCAGTGCCTCGGTGATTGTTAGCGGCATCGCGACGATGGCGGCTGCTTTGTTGAGTTCCAATTCGACACCACGGCGTTCCATGTGGCTCGGCAAATGCGGCGCCGCATCTTCGATGTGTTTGAACGCCTGGATCGCGCCGCCAAAAGCGACCTCGCCTTGCTTGCGGCGCTTCGCAATTTCGCGCTTTTCGGTTTCGCCCCAAGCGCCCTGATCCAGCGCTTTGCGGTTGGTATCAAACAGGCCATCGGCGGGCGCGTTGAAGCTTTCACCGATGACGGCATCTTCGACATTGAAGCCCAGATCATTGGTAACTTCGGCGCGGCATTCAAAGTGCTTGTTGCTGCCGTCGTCTAGCTTTTGCAGCACGAAAATATTGGGCGCGGAATACGGGTTGACGATGCACTGCACGCGGTCCCCGTTGCGCACATTCGGTACATGCGCCACGTTGTACCAAGTTTGTCCGAACCCTTTCGGCGCAAAGGACACGTACAAGTCGCCGTTCACTAATCTAGATTCGGGCTGCGTGTGCACCAAGGTGCGGCACAGTTCCGCATCCGGGCAAAGGCGCAGTTCTTCCGCGCGAATCGTCTGCCAGACGCTGTAGCGGGTGTGCTTGTGACGGGAATGGATCGCGGTGGCGTTATAGTGCACTTGCCACTGTTCGGCGCGCGCTTGAAGCTGATGCATATCGGTAATTGCCTCGTATGCAAACAAGGCTTCAAAATGCGTCTCGACAATGTTTTGATGCACTTCCACTAGCCCGGTGGCGCGGGCGTTTCCTGGCATGTGTGCCAGTACGCGAATGCCTAAGCCTGCCCAAAACGGGTCAAGCTGCTTACTCATTTGGTTGCTGGCTTGATCCATCTGCAAAATCAAGGGCACGCCGTGCATCAGCAAATTCGCCTGCTTGGAAAACGCCCAAATCATGAACTCTAAAAACACCTTAATGTTTTCACCGGGCGTTAAAAAATACTTCAGCTTAAACGCGCCGGTGGCGTGGTCAACGGCGATGTAACGCAGTACGCGTTCGTTTTCAACTTTGGCGAAATTCAGGGGCTTAGTGATGCGAAACTCTTCGGCATCCATGACCGCCAAACCCTTGTTTTTGCGCATGCGATACAGCACGCACACCGAAGAATCTACCTGCCACACATGGTTCGGGTGCAGGCTGCGAATATTGCTGTGCGGCGTGGCGCGGTCCATTTGCTCGGGGTGTACGCCCTGCTGGCGCATAAGGCGCAGTGCGGTGCCGGTGCTGATGCGGGTGTCCAGCTCGCCGTTGCTAAGGGCGATGTTGATCGCCTGCGACGTGGGCAATAATTGCTTTCCAGTTTGACGTTTGGTTTGGCGTAGCAAGCCAGCTAAGAGCTGCACCTGTTCCTCGGTGACTTTACTGTCCCCAGCATCGGCGCGCAGCTTGCGCCCGGAGGCCCAACCCGCTTCGCTTAACGCCCGATACACTGACTGACGGCTGATGCACAGCCACTCAGCAGCGGCCTCAATCAGCTTGCCCGCTGTGCCGTGCGGCGCGGTTTCCAGCTTGGTTTTTAGCTCAGCGATGTAGGCGCGCGCGTTCGACATTTTAAGGGGCTTCCACTTGCGTGATTTGGATGTGGACAAGTTCGCCGTTGATCGCGGCACAGCCCAACACTTGATAGCGGGCACCGGCGAATTCCACCGTTAAGGGCGCGGCTAAATCAAGCGCCATAAGGCGCTCGATTAGCTTGCTGAGCGGAAAGGCGCTCACTTGTTTTGCGCGCCAATGCCGAGCTTTTTCGCGACGCTTTCTAAGCCGTCACTGACGCTGCAAAACGCCGCGTTCATGCCTTTCACGCGCACCATGCCCAGGCCGTTTAGCTGCGCATCACTCAAGCCTTCCAGCGCGCCATAGTTGATCGAAACGGTGCTAACTAGGAACGATCTAGCCACCGGATGCGCCTGCATGATCTCGATGGACTTCGCTTCATCATCCGCCTGAATGGTGTCCGAGGCTTTGCGAAAGCCCACTTTCACACCATGCAACACTTGGCTTTTTGGCTCCAAAAAGTGCAGGTTTTCCAGGCTGGGCAATAGTGCCAAAATCTCATCACGCAGCTTGTCGGCGGCGGCGATTTGCGGCCCGACTTTAAGCAGCAATGGATTGCGAAGTTTGGCGAATTTATCGGCCAACACGCCCAGGGACTTGATCACACCGGCACGGATTTGGCTGTATTTCAGCGCTTTGGTCGAGAGGGTTTTTAGCGTGCTCATTGGGCATTCCAATTTGGTAAGTTTGCTTGAGACTCCTCTATTTTTTCTGCGATATTGGCCAAGCGCCACAGAGTCTTCTGCGTGAGCCCAAGGCCGGCTGCTAATTTTTTCGCTTCGTCAGCGCCATGCTCAAGCTCAAAACGCAACAACAGCACGCCTATAGCTGCTGCCTTCATCGTTATTGTTTGACTTAGTTTTTCTAATTCTGAATTTTTCATTCCAATGCTCCAAATGCTGATTCAACACTACGGATTGGAATCACGCTAATTTCTGCGTCGTCCAACAGTCTTTGTATTTCGCCCAAGTTTCCGACCCGGCTTTCATCCTGCGCAGCGGTAAGCTTGATTTTGGTTTGTTCCAACGCCTCGCTCAGCAAATTGTTCACTTTCCCTCTATGCCTAATCGCTGAAATTAATTGCATGTCGGCGGTCTGCAACATGCCTAAGTACGCACCTACTTTGGTCTGGTTGTCCTGCAAAGCCTTGTCGCGGGTTTCGAGCTTGTCCAGCGCCGCGTCTTTCTCGGCGCGTGCCTCTACCAAACGCTCTTTTCCGGATCGATTTTCTTCAAGCAGCGCGATTACTTTGACGTGCAATTCACGAACTGACATCCGCTGTAAATCGCTGATTTTGGCGTCAATGATTGAGCCATTTTCGATTTGTTCGATCAGATCGTCTTCTATCGGCATCAGTTCAAGCATCTTTGAGATACCCAATGTTTGTAATTCGCCGTGATCGCGGAACCTCATATAAGCGCCAGCAATGCGCATGCCATAGTTTTTGTTAAGGCCCAGACGTTCGCAAAATGATTTTGCTGCGGGCATGCCACGATGTTCCTTTACAAGAAGGATTGCGCCGCCGACCCAAGTGAGGTTTGTGCAACTGCTTTGTAGGCGTATTAAGGCTTCTTCAAAGAGAGCGTGTTCATTGAATTCAGTAATACCTAAAAGCGCATCAACTTTTTCTAGCCGATGTTTGTTTATTACCAACTGCTTCTGTACTGCCGAATGCTCCAATGCCGTTTGAATATCTGCTTCGCTTCTGTCTTCTAAGACGGGTATTTCTGATTTCGGACGTGCCATGTTCGTGCTTCCTTTTTGTGAGGGTTAGTGGGTTGCGTAACGTTGTTTAATTTCTTCCGCACGTACAAACATACGGTTCATGGCCGATTGGAAGTCGAGGGCGATTCGGATGAAGGGCGGGCCTAAGCGCCAGCGGTTACTGTCGAGTTTTTCGACAAATTTTTGACTCGCCATGTTTCGCAAATCGTGGTGGATGCGCCCGGATGTGGAGCCGATCATTTCCGCGATTTGCACTTGCGACAGGCCTTCTAATTCCTGCCCCGCCAGTGCACCTAAAATCTTGCACACGCGCTGCTGTGCATCGTTCTCTTGGTATTTGCCGATGTCTTTGCTCATGTGAACGCTAGCTCCGGCTGATCCGCGCGCTGTACTTGCGCCCTTTCGGCGGCGAGTTGTTCCATTGCTTTGGACAGCGCGGCCTCGGTGGTTTCGGTGTTGGCTTTGCCAGCGGCGTAGCGCAATAGCGCAGACACCGCGTCGCTGCACGAGCTTTGCACCGCTTCTATATCGCCGGGTGCAGGCAAGCGCCCGCTGGGCATGGCTACACACAGCAGACGCGCGCTAGCGCATAAATAACGTGTGATGTGGTTGGCACCACACGCGTGTTCGAACGCCATGACTTTTTGTAGCGGGATGCAGCCTGATTCCATCCACTTGTAAAGCGTCCATTTGCGTTCGCCCACCATGTCGCCTAGTCGATCAATCGACAGCTGTGGGTCGCGCTTGCGCGCATCGTTGACGCAGTCTTCGACGGCTTCTTGAATGCTGTTGGGAATGCGCTTCATTGTGCCGCCTCCACATCCAATTCCCAGCGCGCCCGAATGGCTGGGTGCAGTTGCTCGTTGGGGATTAACTTGCAGACGTTGAAGCGGCTAACGGACATGTAAAATTGAAGGCCGCTGGCATCGCTTCCAAAAATGAGGCTATTTTCCAACACGCGTGCGTTTTGCCCGAGGGGCATGCCATCACACACTAGCCAACGGCCTTGACTGCTTGCGCTTGTGCAGGCCGATAAAGCCAGCACCATCAGCAACAAAAGCGGTTTCCAAAAGGCGTTAATTTTGCCTATTGCGTAAACCCGTTGCGTATCGCGTAACATTGTTCGCATGTCAATTCACCCCTCTAGCGCCAATCAGCATCCCATCCACCAGCCCACGCAGCATGTCGTGGGCGATATAGCCGTGGATTCCTTTGCGGATATAGCCCGCGCGTTCCAGTTGCTCGAACGCGGGTTCCAGATCGTCAGGCTGGCAATCAATCTCTTGGCAGGCTTGTTGGATCGTTACGCCGGTTACCCAGTGCTGCGCCCAGCGGGTCAACAGCATCAGCGTCATTTCGGTCAAGTTGCGCGAAGGCGCTGGATTGCGGCGTTGCATCACGCGCGCAATAGCGTCGGTGTAGGCGGCGCTCATGACGCGATGCCTTCAGCGGCGGCGGTGAGTAGTTCGGCGGTTTTTAGCAAAACGGCTTTGCCGAACCCATCCGTGCGCCCATCTTGGTTTGCCCAAGCGCGGCTGGACTTGGCGCGCGCCACAATGGCGTCAGCTTCGAGTGTGGCCACTACATGCAGTGCTAGTTCAAAGTCGGATTCGTTGCGTTTTGCAGGCTCTGGCGGCGGCGCTGGTTTTGGTGCGGGGCGCTGGAAGGGCTCGGGTGACAGCTTGCTGATTTTTTGGATCAGCGCTTCGATGGCACCGAAGGTGGCGGGGTTGGCCTGTGCATTACGGCCTTTGATTAAATCGCAAATTTCACACATGGTTTTATTTCCTGGTTGGTTGGTCATGGTTGGGTGCTACCCGGTAAAGCGTCATGGTTGGGTGCTACGGTTATTCGGCGGCTGGCACGCCCGTCAAAAGTTCCAGCGCCAGGGCGTCAATGCCGCTCTGGAGTTCGGCTACAAACAAATCGCGGCCTTCTTCTGCACTGGCAAAGGTGTCGCGGCGGATCGTTTGAAGTTGGGTTTGGGCGTGGGCTTGAATGGCTTTGCGCAAGGCGAGCGTGAGGGTTTTCATGCCGCTAGCTGCTGCTCAAAAATCTTCCTTATTTCAGCGCGGGCATTAGCTCGCGCTTCGTATGACATTGCTTTTTTCATCTGCGCTGTAATGCGATTGTTTTCAGCGTCATACCAATCTGGAAAAACTTCGCACAGCTTTAGGCCTAGCGTTTCGGCGACTGCTGACTCAACTTTGCGGCTGCGGGTGTCACGCGCACAGACAGCACGCACGGTGTTTCGGGTGGCTTCAAGATCGCGCCCAATCTGTGCAAATGAGCTACCAACGAGCTTTAGGCAGTATTGGATTCGGTTAATGTCCATCGTTGTTGGTGTCTTGTCTGGGTGTGTAGTGAAGGTTACTAGTGACCATAGACGTTTGCAAGGCTTTTTTTATGCAAACTGCTGATCGCCAAGCGGCGCTTAAAAAACGCGGGTCAAATGCAGCGACCGTTGCCTTGAAATTGGGCGTGTCAAAGACTGGCGTAGGTAAGATTTTGAAGGGCATCGCCCGCAGCGCCCGCATAGAAGCCGCGCTCGCAGAAGCCATCGGCCTACCGCCCGAAAAGATATGGCCCGAGTGGTACGGTGGCGAAGCCACGACAGTGGAAGCGCACGCAGCGATTGATTCGCAGCTGGTGGGCGAAATTCGCCGGGTAATGCATCACTTTGGTATTGCGCGCGGCGGCTGTGCTTTGCCTTATGCGATTCCGCGTTTGCGCCACGTCATCATGGTTTATAACCAAGTGCGCAAGCGCTTCACCGGCAATGAAAGCATTGGGGAATCGGCGAAGCTAATCACCGCAGAAGTCGAGCGCTATGCCCTGGCTTTAATCGACCCCGATGACCCGCAAATGTTTGGGCGCAACTGGTGGGAACCACTTGAGTCGTTTGCTAATCCAGGTGCCGACCTTGGCGCATCAAGCGCGCCAAATAACCCGACAAACGCCCGCGATGTGAACATCACGGGCGGGGTAAAAGTAAAGCGTGGCACGGTTTTGGGCAACTACATCAAGGGCTAGCCTTTCGGATTACGCCAAAGCCAAAAGCCGTGGTAGCCGAAAAAGCCGACCGCGCCTGCGGCTAAAATACTGAGAAAGTGCTGCTGCCAAAAATATGGCCAGCGCACTAAGGTGGCCCAACAAAACGGCCAAAAGTCAAAACCCTTGATCTGCACAAAGTGCATGTGCGCGAAATAAAAAAACGTGGTGATTGCGAAAATAACCGCGACGATCATCGCAGCAAAAACAATCTTGACCGGGTTGATTGGGTGTTCGTGATAGTCGCCTGCTAGCGTGCCGCGTTTGACGAGTGTTGCCATGTGGTGATGCCTCCTGTTTTTGGAACTGTTTAAGGGTTGTACTGCACCGCCTTAAACGCCAGCTGGCAAAATTTCGTATCAGTAAAACACCTGTGCGCGCGATTGTTTACAAGGCGAAAAAGCTGCGGACACAATAAAAATATCCGCTAAAAGACGCCCCGCGCGCGCGTGGGCAGGATAGCCGCATCCGAATTCTGAGATGCAGCGCATGTCCAACCTTACCCCCGAACAAATGGCGCAAATTGCCGCGCTGATCTCGACCTTTCAGAGCGCTACGGTAGCCGCGCCCGTTGCCACGCCGAACGTGGAAGCAACGCCTGAGCCGCCTACCGTAGCGCCTGTTCAATTAGCCGCACAGCCTGCGCCGCAAGCGCGAGTAAACATTCCGCGTGAGCAAGTACGGTTTGACCCACGTGATTGGGAACGCAAAGCGCCCGCCGTGGCACCGCGTGAGCCCAAGCAAAAGGGCTTGAATATCTTACTGCGTGCATGGCCGGTATTGCTGCTGTGCATTCCGCTGGTGGCGTGGTGCTTTTGGAGTGAGCCGGTCAAATTGTTCCTGATCGCCTGGGCGCTGGTGAAAATGGGCGTGTTTGGCTACTTTGCCGCAGGGCTTGATTTTGGCCTGAATCCTAATGATCAGCCGGAAGATTTAGCGGAAGGAATCACCAAAGGCACGGCGTCTAAACGCCGCCAATGGACCGTGATTGCGGGCATGATTTGCGGCGCGTTAGCACCATGATGCGCCACCTGTTTATTGCGCTGATGGTGTGCTTGAGTGCGGCGACCACGCTGGCGGTGTATCTAGTGCCCGCGCCGCATTTGCACACGGTGAACCTATCCGTGCCCAGCCCCGTGATGCCCAAGCCTTGGCTGGCACCGATCAAGCTAGATTGGCAGCTTCCCGATATTTCCCTGCCCAGCTCACCCGATGTGGTGGCAATGGGCTGGCGCTGGCGCAGTGCGATAGAACACGCCGCCACCGAACGCTTTGGTGGCACTGAGCACGTGGCGCGCTTTGCCGCGCAGATACACCAGGAAAGCAAGTGGAATAGTGATGTGACATCGCATGCAGGTGCACAAGGCATGGCGCAATTTATGCGCCCGACCGCGAACGCAATTGCGCGCCTGCACCCCGATTTATCCCCGGCTGACCCGACCAACCCAAGCTGGGCGATTCGTGCGCAGGCGGCGCTGCTGGCGGATATTTCCGCGCGTTTTGTCGGTGAAACGCCGTGTGATACTTGGGCGTTTCGCCTGAGCGCCTATAACGGTGGCGAGAAGCGGCTGGTGGCGGAAAAAGTATTGGCAGGAAACCCGGAGGCGTGGTTTGGCGTGTCAGGCGTAGAGCCGCAAATCAGCCGCCGTAAAAGCGCGTGGATTGAAAACCGGGGCTATGTGCGTCGCATTTTATTGACGCTGGAACCCACCTATCTGAAAGCCGGATTCCCCGGTAAAGCGGTGTGTATATGAAGCATATCGTGCCCTGGCTGATGGCGGGATTGAGCTTGATTGCCACCCACATGGGCGCGTATCAGCTGGGCGCATGGATCAATCAACCGCGCGTGAGCATGGCGATTGCTGAAGCCGTTGCTGGTGAACGTGCGCCGGGCTTGGTGCGGCCATTAGCGGCGGTTTTGCATAGCGCCTCGGGCTGGTTTGCCGAGATTCCCAAGGCCGCGTTTGCGCAGTGCCAAACGGATTTACTAACGCTATCAAAGCGCGCCAATGCTTGCGCCGTGCAAGTGGGCAAATTAGCAGAAGCGCGCGAACAAATTGAACGCGTGGCGAATGAAAACGCGGCGCAGTTAGCCGTTGATGAAACCGTGCGAATTCAGGTGCGTTATGAACTTTATCAAGGCGATGCAGCATGTGCGGATTGGGGCAATCGGCCTTTGTGCCCTGGCCTTATGCAGCTGCGCGAGCAAGAGCAATTTGATCGAAGTGGAGCGCACCCGATACGTGCCGATCCCGCCGGTGCTGTTGGCACCGATAACACTGCCGAAAGTGTGTCAAGTGCTGGCACGCAACAGCCGTGAGTTAGAGCAATGCGAGTCGGCACTGCGGGCGCTTATCGACTCACTGAACACCCAGCGCGAATTGGCGCGGGCAACACAACTGGAGCAACAAAAGTGAACTTGAACGAGCTACGCAAAAAAATCAAAGAAAAAATTGACCAGCTGGAAGAGATGTTTCCCGATAACGCCATTGGTGTATTCAAAGAAACGATTTTGCATAACGAGCTGGTGATTGAGCTGGGCACCGAATACGTCGACAAACACTGGCCCGCCGTTCGGCCCATAGTCGCTGCGATGGTGATGATTCGCAAAGCGGTGCGCAAAGCGCGTGCGGCTGTGATTGATAAAAAGCGCTAGGAACAATTCGTGCGTATCGAACAAGACTTCACCGACGCGCATTACGTGCAATCGCACCGGCGTTGGTTCGAGCGCTGGCAGTATCGGCTGGATGATGAAGTAACGCCGGTGCCGGGCATGGAACTGTTCGGCTTGGCGGGCACGCTGCGTTCCACCGCAGCGGCACCGGCGATTGTGTTGAATCTAGCGCCGTATTTAAGCTGGGGTGTCGATGCCGAGCTGGCGCTGGACGTGCCCGACACGATCATGGCCACGCTAACTAAAGGCCGGTATGAGTTGGAAATTGTCGCAATCGGCGGCGTGGGTGATTCGCGCGATTTGATTGTCGGGATCGTGGAAATACGCCAAGCGGTGCATCGCGCATGAAGGTGATCTATCGCCCAGAAATCGCCATCGTGACGCGGGTAGCGAAGCCTAAAGTGTTCTATGTGCCGGGCATTCCAGGGCCGCCTGGTGTGGGCGGTGGCGGCGCTGCCAAATACACATGGACGCAAGCCATCGCCGCAAGCACTTGGACTATTACGCACACCCTAACCGATTTTTCCCACGTTACTTTTTTAGATGCTGCGGGCCGCATGTTTTTGGGCAACTGGCAGCGCATTAGCAACACCCAAATCAGCGCTGGGCCATTTAGTCCAGCGCAATCGGGCACCGCCCATATTTCATAGGAATAGTCATGCCATTTGCAATCAACACAGCGTTAGGGATTCCCACAAATTTGAATGTAGGCGGCGGCATCGCAACCACGCAGCCCGCAAGCGCGGCGGATGAAGTGCCAAACAAAGCGCAGTTAGATGATGCTGTAAATAGCTTAGCGTCCGCTTTGAATGACTCTGTAGACTTTTTGCAGTCAAACATTCAAGCGAAGCCATCAATGGACGCTGTTAATGCGGCGATTGCAGTAGCTGTGGATGCGGCTAAGCGAGATATTGACATCAAGCCGAGCTGCAAGACGGCTGCAATCGCCGACCAAGACGTCAGCTTAAATGTCGGCGGCGGCACGATGACAATTGGCGGGGTCGCCGTGTTAGAAGGCGACCGTGTTTTCTTGGGATTTCAAATTGATCCCGTTGAAAATGGCACTTACAAACGCGGTAACGGCAGTCTACGTCGCGCCCCGACAACGGGGGGTAGTGACGATCAATTCACCACGCGCGCAGCCGTAGAAATAGAGCAAGGCACCTATGCTGGTCGGACGTTTATGCTTGCGACGACGGGCACCATTACGGTCGGCACTACGGCGATGACGTGGGCGTTGGTGCCAAGTGTAGGCGCGGTAATGGCGGGGGATAATTCGATTTTGGTGGTGGGTAATGCGGTTAGTGTGCGGACTGTATCGAAAGAGGATGAGTCTTGGCCTTTAATAACGGTATCAGAAGGAATAGCCGGAAATGCCGAGTACATGAACGCCGCTGCGCGCCAGCAGATATTCGAGACATTTGGCCGGGTTTCTGCCGTTTACACCACTAACCAAGATATTACTGATTTGCCGGGTGCAGTCGCGCCGCTAGACAACGGTCTAGCTCCATTAGACGCAGAAATTGCCATCCTGACAGCGCAAACTAACGGCGCAGAAAACGGCGCACATCAGGTCGTCATCGGCGGCGGCTATGACAGGCTATACGGCGCATTGTTGGACTCAAGCACTGGTCGCATATACGCTTGTGGCAACGGGTTTTCGACAAAAATTTTCGACCCACTAGACGCCCCGATTGCCCGCAAATACGTCACCCCAAGCGCCATCGGCGACGCAGTCGCGAACGTGTTTACCATCACCCACAACCTCAACACCTTAGACGTATCCGTGACGTTACGCGATGTCAGTAACCCCGGCGCAAACTGGCTGCCCAACATTACGGCGCGCACGGTCAACACGGTGGAACTGACATTTACGACCGCGCCAACGGCGGGGCAATTTAGCGTGCTGGTAATCGGCTAATGCACATCATTCCGACCGAATTGCAGGTGGTTGGCACGATCAGCGCCAGCAATGCTGTGTCTAGTCAACACCTAGCGACCAAGGGGCAGCTGGAGGCGGCCATTGCAGCGAATCCAGGGCCGCAAGGCATTCAGGGCGCAACCGGCCCGCAAGGGCCTATCGGCAATACGGGCACCACTGGTTCGGCGGGTGCAGACGGAGCCCAAGGGGCAACAGGCCCGGCAGGTGTTGACGCCGCGCCATCGACAGTCACCACGCTTAATGCCTCTGGCAACATTGCAAAGCCCAGCTTAGCCCGCACCGCAATTATCCAAATTTGGGGCGGCGGCGGCGCGGGTGGCAGTGGCCGCAAGGGTGCGGCGGCTAGCATCAGGTGCGGTGGCGGCGCGGGCTCTGGTGGCGCGTATGTCGAGCGGACTGTGGACGCATCCGAGTGCGATGCCAATCTAGTCTGCACGATCCCAACCGCAGCGGCGGGCGGCGCGGCGGTAAGCGTCAATAGTACCAACGGCAACACGGGTGCATCGCCTGCGAACACTACCGTATTGCTGAAAGCGGGTGGCATGTCGATTTCGGCCCAAGGCGGCGCGGGTGGCGCGGGCGGCACGTTAACTACAGGCACCGGCGGTGCCGCGCGCGCGGTGCCCGCCATGCCATTTAGTGGCGCGCCCTCCATTGTAGGCGCAGCGGCTAGTACCACGGGCCTAGTGGGCACGGCGGGCGGCGCGTCCACATTTGGGCACGCAGGTTCGGGCTCAGGCGGCGGCATAACGTCCGCAAACGTTGCGAGTGCTGGCGGCGCGGGTGGCGGTATCACGGGCCAAAACTCCGGCATGGGCAACACGGTGGCAGGCCCAGCAGGAGGCGCAATCGCGACCAATGGCAATTCGGCAACCATGCCGAGCAATGCGTGGCATGGCGCACCAGGAGCGAGTGGCGGCGGCTCAAGTCTAGTTGGCAATGCCGGTAATGGTGCGGCGGGTGTGGGCTTTGGTGGCGCTGGGGCCGGTGGCGGCGCGGCGGTGGATTCAGTGGGCAACTCGGGCTCCGGTGGGAATGGCGCGGTGGGTGCGGTGCGGGTGACTTGGATTTTTTGATGATCGAAATCATCGCCCTAACCCTAGCCATCCTAGCCCTAATCCTCGTCATGATCGCGCTGATGCTGGGTGCGGGCAATTCCCGGCGCTTGGCGCATGTCGAGGCGTTGATTGAAAACGGCATCAACCGCGAAGATTTGGACAAACTGCAAGATCGCATTGGCGTGCTGGTGGAAAAAGTAGGTGGCTTGTCTGCTACGGTGCAATCGCAGCATGCGCAAATATCGCGCATTGATTCCTATTTGCGCAGCGCCCCTGCGCATACGCAACAAAAATAAGCGCTAAAAGTAAAAATCCGCGCGTGCGCGTAGCTTGGGCCTAATCCACTTTAGGCCCGAGCAATGAGTTTTCAAAAACACGAATTGGCGCTGATTCGCCGCGACGTTTTAGAGTTTTGCAAAAGCCCGTGCAACGAAGAATTGCTGAATCGCCTGCTGAGCGAACGCGGCTATGTGTGCACCCAGGCAGGCTTGCGCGATATCGGCACGTGGCTGCAGGCGCGCGGGCTGATTCACGTGCGACAAGTGGGCGTGATACAGATTTTCCAGCGCACCGATGCCGCCAAGCCCATCGTGCACGGCGCGTTGCAAATGGACGGCATCGCCGAGCCTGAGCAGCCCCTGTGAGCCGCCGCTCAAAAATCGAAACGCTGATTCCCCAACCGGTGCAAGACATTCTGGCGCGGTTGTTTCGCGAGGGGCGCACGGTCGATCAAATTAAAGCCAAGTTGGATGAGCTGCACGAATCGGGTGCCACGCCCGAAACGGCCAGCCGTTCGGCAGTCGGGCGCTTTGTCAAATCTAAAACCGCGATGTTCGCGCGCATGAAAGAGGCGGAGGAAATCGCTGCAAAAGTGCTGCCCGCGTATGGCGAAGAGTCGCGCGGTGATCTGGGCATGCTGGCGGCGCAATTGATCAAAACTGCGTGCTATGACGTGATGTCAGAAGTCGACGAAGAACAAGATGTTGACGCCAAGGTCAAACAGCTGCGCACGCTATCCACGGCAGTGCGCAATGCGCAAATGACCAGTATTGGCGCGCACGAATTGCGCGCCAAGATTCGCGCCGAGGCATTCGCGCAAGCGGCGAAAATTGCGGGTGATGTTGCGCGCGCGGGCGGTGTGTCGGAAGAATCCATTCGCGCAATGGAAGCGGCGATTCACCTGCTATGAGCGCCTTAATTAAAGCCACGCCTGAGCCGTATTTTTTGCCCTACCAAGCGGCATGGTTGAAGGACACATCGCGCTTCAAAATCGCGAAGAAGTCACGCCGCGTGGGTTTGACCTACGCACAAAGTTACGAAGACGTGCGTGACGCAGCCAAAAAGGGCGGCATGGACGTGTGGTTTTCATCTGCCGATGAATCTGCCGCGAAGGAATACATTCGCTACTGTGGCATGTGGGCAAAAATCCTCAACATTGGCGCGCGCGATTTAGGCGAGCTGGTGATTGATGAAAAGAAGGGCATCAAATCCTTAGTGATTGAATTGGAATCCGGCAAGCGCATCCACGGCTTGACCAGTAACCCCAAAGCGTTTCGATCCAAAGGCGGCAAGCTGATCCTGGATGAATTCGCCTTTCATGAAGACGCCGAGGGCATGTGGAAAGCGGCGCGCCCGATTATTACCTGGGGCTATCCGGTGCGCATCATCAGCACCTTGAACGGCACCGGCAACCGCTACTACCGCATGATGCTGGAAGCCGAGCGCGATAATGCCGAGGGCAAGAAAAGCATTTGGAGCCTGCACACCATCACGATTAACGATGCGGTGGAGCAAGGGCTGGCGGACAAGATTGTCGGTAAGCCTTTAAGCGCGCAGGAACGTAAGGCGTGGCTGGATGTCGAGCGCGAAGGCTGTGGTGATGAAGACGCGTGGCGACAGGAATACTTGTGCGAAGCGCTGGATGAAAATTCGTTCTGGCTGAGCTGGGACGATATTACCAAGGCCGAAATTCCCGAGGCGGGCAAGCCCGAGTTATATGAAGGCGGCAACTGCTACGTCGGCTGGGATATTGCCCGCAAGCGCGATCTAAGCGTGATATGGGTAGTTGAGCAAGTGGGCGATGTCTACATCACCCGCGAAGTGATTACGATGAAGCGCACCAGCTACGGCGAACAGCTTTCGCGCTTAGCGGAAGTCATGCAGCGCTACCGGGTGATCCGTGCCACCTTGGATGCCACCGGCTTAGGTGGCCCGATTGTGGAACAAGCGCAGGCCAAGTTTGGCGCGCTGCGGGTGGAAGGCTTGATCTTTACCTCGCAATCCAAGCAAGCGATGGCGGTGATGATTAAGCAGCACTTTCAAGATCGCCGCCTGCGCATGCCCGAAGACAAAGCGATTCGCGCCGCGCACCGCGCGATCAAGCAAACCAAGTCTGCCGCTGGCCACGCGCGCTTTGACGCCGAGCGCAGCGAAGGGGGCCACGCGGATGAATTTTGGGCGCATGCCTTGGCGATCTATGCCAGCGATGGCCGACTGCAACCGCCCGCTGGCGGCCAAGTCGACGCCGACCCAGGCACCTACAAAAGCCAACGCCCCGGCAGCGAACAGCGCGCACCGCTGTTTGAGCGCCATACAGGCGCAGCAACGGGCCTGCGCGCTCGGCTGCGTGGTTGGCTGGCTAAAACCCTTTAACCCGTTTATGAGCATTTACAGGAGGCAATATGGGCACAATCGCCCGGTTCTTTGGCTTTGAGCCCGCAGCAACCCCGCAAACCAACGAAATTGCGCCCCTGCGCGAGGC
This sequence comes from Rhodanobacteraceae bacterium, assembly GCA_031409855.1. Lineage (GTDB taxonomy): Bacteria > Pseudomonadota > Gammaproteobacteria > Xanthomonadales > SZUA-5 > JANNYA01. Next base: position 27,438 of record JANNYA010000017.1, read on the forward strand.
ATTCGGCGTGCAAATCGACGCGGACGATGCGAACTATCGCCGCCTGAGCGGGCAAAATCTACGCGAGCTGAACTCCGTCACCACCGAGCGCGCGCGCCAGCTGGCGACGCACCTGTGGGATACCAATCTATTGGCGAATCGCTTGATCGAATTGCCGCTGGCGTATTTGCTGGCCGAAGGCGTCAAGCTGGAATGCAATGATCCTGCAGCCCAAGAATTGCTGGACGCGCACTGGCACGATCCGATTAACCGCTGGGATGAAAAGCTGATCGAGCGGGCGCGCGATTTAGCGCTGTCGGGCGAACAAATTTGGCCGGTGTTTATTTCCCCAGCCGGTGCGGTGCGGGTGGCGTATTTAGACCCTGAGCTGGTCGACACCACGATTTGCGACCCCGGCAATCCGGAGGAAATTATTGGCGTCAAAACCAAGGCCGACTTGGCCGGTAAGCAGCGGCTGTATCGCACCATTAAAAACGGTGAAGACGCCGAGCTGTTTAGTGAAGCCGCCCAGGAAGCGCGCGCGGCAATGACCGACGGCGAATGCATTTATCTAGCGATCAACCGCCTGCCCAGCCGGGCGCGTGGCAAGTCAGACTTATTGGCGTCAGTGGATTGGCTGGATGGCTACGACGAATTTTTGTTCAACGAATTGGAGCGCACCGGGCATTTGCGCGCCTTCACTTGGGACGTGACGCTGAAAGGTGCAGACGCGGCGCAAGTGGAAAAGCGTATGACCGAGATCAAGCCGCCCAAGCCGGGCAGCGCGAACGTGCATAACGATGCGGAAGAATGGCAAGCCAAGGCACCCACGCTCAACGCGAGCGATACCAAGGAAGCCGCCGCGATCTTCCGTGAACATGCGCTGGGCGGACAAACGCTGCCGAGCCATTGGTTTGGTTCGGCTGATGGCGTGAATAAATCCACCGGCGAATCGATGACCACGCCGACGTTAAAGGTGATGACCATGCGCCAGCGCGTGTTGACCAACGTGCTGAAACTGCTGGGCTGCTTTGTGCTGCGCCAGGGTGGCGTGACCGATGCCGCGATCCTAAAAAGCGTGACGGTCAAATGGCCGGATTTAGAAACCAAAGACGTTTCCCGCTTTGCCGCCGCGATCCAGCAAGTGGTGGCCGCCTGTGCGCAGGCATTGCAAGACAATCTCATCACGCACGAAACCGGCCTGAAAATCATTGCCGCGATTGCCAAGCAGCTGCAGGTGGATATCGACGTGTCGGAAGAATTGAAAAAGGCCGGCGCAGCGCGCGAGGTGGCTAAAGAGAATGACGCGTTTGTTCCCGATCCGGCGGATGTAGCGCCAGAAGCGCCAGAAGCGCAAGCTGCCGTTGTGCCTACGCAAACCAAGCTGGATCCAACGATGGTGCAATCGTGAAGGGTGCGCAAAGGGGTTTGAATCCGCACAGCGTCGATTGGTATTTGCATCGACTTAGCCAGCACGGGCCGGTCATGATCGAAACGCACCTATGGCCGAAGGCGGGTTTTAAGGCGTCCGTGGTGTGCAAAGCTGGGCGCGTTGACGCCACCGATCAAGTGTTGTTAGGCGCGCTGGCCGAGCTGCTGACGAAAACCCGCGAGAAGCTGCGTGCCTATGTCAGCCGACTCCAGGGCTGAAGCGGCGCGGCGCGCACAGCTATTACGCTACACGCAATTACAGCGCCGCCAGCGCGAGCTGATTATTCGGGCGCTGGAAGACGCCAAGGCCGAAATACTGAAAACCATGAGCGGCGCACCCAGCGATTGGCAGCGCAACCGCCTGCGCGCGATTGAGCAATCCATTGATGCCAGCCTGACGCGCTTTCGCAACCGGCAAATTGGCAATTGGACGGAGGGCGTCACGAGTGCCTGGGCGTTAGGACAAGCACTGGTCGATGCGCCTTTGGGCGCGGTCGGTATGGCCACCAACTTCAACCGCTTAGATGATCGCATGCTGCTCTCCATGCGCACCTGGCTGACCAACAAGATCAGCGATATTACCCAAGCCCAGCGCAGCGCGATTACCGCGCAATTGCAGCTAGCCGCCACCGGCGCGCAATCGAGCCAAGCCGCGATTAACGGCATTGCGCAAATCTTCAACGGGGATCGCCAGCGCGCGATTACGATTACCCGCACCGAGCTGGGCCGTGCACACGCCGCTGCCACTTGGCTACGCCTCAAGCAAGCACACGAGCGCGATCCAGACTTGAAAAAGCAGTGGCGGCGTTCCGGCAAGCTCAATAGCCGCCACAGTCACGATATGGCAGATGGGCAGGTCAAAGAGGTCAATGAGTTCTTCGGCGTTGGCGGTGAAGGCATGATGTACCCGCGCGACCCCACTGGCAGCGCGAAAAACACCATCAATTGCGGCTGCACCATTTTGCCGTACAAGAAAAGCTGGGCGGTGGCCACGCCAGGGCCGAAGCCGTTCACGGCTGGCGAGATTGCGCGGCGGCCGTTGATTGCGGATGCGAATAAACAGATTCAAGACAAGATTGCGAGCGCCGTGGCGAGCATGAATGACGCGGTGCTCGCGCGCTTTGGTACGGGCCTGGGTACGACGCTAATTGACGCCGCGTTTGCTGGCTTGTCGCCAGCCTCTGCGGCCACAGTAAGCAGGCTAGAAGCGCAGATTGTCAACAGCGCCGTTGAACAGGGTGCTGTCGTGTCAATGAGCGGCGAGGTGCTTTGGCGTGGTGCGGCAAGCACAGAAAAACGGGACTATTTCAACGTGCCTGATGAAGCGGCACGCGGGCATATTTTTACCCATAGCCATCCGCTTGACGACGGCTTTAGCTACTTTGACCTAATGGAATTCGCCACCGGCGGCGCACTAGAGTTTCGCGCGGTAGTGAATCGCACGGTTGAGCGCTTGCGCCGTGGCGATCAATCCCTGAACCGTGTGCAAGCCTATGTCTGGCTGAGCGAATGGCGCACTAAAAACTATGCGTGGTATACTGCCACCCGTGGACAACCCGACGCTATCGCAAAAATCAACACCCGACTCACAAGTGAGTTCGCCGAGCATTTCAAGCTCCGCTACACCACGCGGCGTCTACCCTAATGATTTTCCCTACCCTGACATGCGTGGCCGCCCGATTAGCGGGCTGGGTTCCACCATTGATTGGATGGACGCCTATCAGCCGGATCAAGCCCAAGACGCGCAATAAAAATATCCGCTAAAAGACAATTTTAGCGCCCGCGCGTAATTTGGCGGAACCCCCACACCTGGTTCCAGCCCATGATTTATATCTTTGTTATCGCCGCGTTGTGCGCCGCACTGCTGTTTGCTTTGTATTACTTCGATCAATACCAACTGCGCCAGTTACTGCGCGAAAGCGAAGAAGCCGAAGCCGCGCGCCGCGAAGCACTGCTACGCACCGCTGGCCACACGCCATTCCAGCGGGGCTTTGAATGAAACGGCCCAATAATTCGTTCTGGGCCTGCACCATCTTGAGTGCAATGGCCACTGATAGAGATTCCGCCCTTGTCGCTGCACTTTGGTTTGTACTGAGTATTGTTTACTTGGCACCCACGGTTAGCGAATGGATCAAGGGAAACGGCGGCAAGCATGACTAAGCGCAAACACAAACACCGCACCGTGGAATCCAAAGCCGACTGGGAAGCGCGCGTTAGCGAATCCAGCCGCATCTTTGCCAATAGCCTAGGCGTGCCCGTACCGGTGATGCAGTGCGCCTATATCGGCGCGCAGATTGATCAGCTGATCAGCGGCCTGGATCGTCCACCGCAGGGCGTGCTGCAAAGCCTGATCGAAGCCGCTGGCGCGCTGCGGCGTGCGGGCAAGCTGTTGGAGATGGATGATAAAGCCGCCGCGTTGGCGGAAATCGCGCCGGGGATTCTTAGGAATGACAATGCTAGAAAATAGAGAACTAACCGATGACCAAGCGCACGAAATTTGGTATGTGTTGCGCCAAGCAGCCCAGGCCAACCCAAACTGCAATTTTTTAGATCTTGCTAAAGATCTAAAAGCGGCTTGCCTTAGCCTTTTTCCTGCTCAGTCACCGGAAGACATTAAAACGCTGATCGAATGCGAGCTGATAAAACCACAATGTTCGCAAACGAGTATTACCGCCGGAACAGTGCCTGAGAATTCGGTATCTGATAGGAAAGCACGCGACATGAAATCAACAAATTCACCTAACGCCATCCTCGAACCGCTACACATTGGGCAGCGCAAAGAGGATAATTTTCCGTGCAATCGAATGGTTACATCGTCAATTGATGGTAATTTAGGTGGGATCATTTTGATGACGCCTGAGCAAAAAGCAGAGTTGCGAAAGTATGGCTTAAAGCCACCTATAAAAATGCAATAGCCCTACGCCCCACGCAACCCCGCCGCCCCAGCGGGGTTTCTTTTTGGAAGCCGCATTGCGTAATGCGCAATCTGCGGGATACTGGCGGTTCACTCAAAGGGGAAAGCGCATGTGGAGCTATATCGTAAACGGCCAGCAAACCGACAAACAAACCGCTGCAGCCGTATTGGATTTACTTAAAACCGGCGCATTGCCAGAAACGGCACTGGTGTTTGGGCCCGGCATGAAGGCCTGGAAGCCTGCCATCGAAGTTCATGATTTTCTGAAACAGGTTGCAGATATGCCGAGATATGCAGCGTCGAGCGTTTCAAAGCCCGGCGTTTCAAAGCCCGGCGAAACCATTGTTTTATTTGTGCAATTGGCTGGTTTTTGCTGTTTGATTGCCGCTGTTCTAGTGTTGTTTCAGTTAGGCGACCGCGCGATATCGCCCGTGTTCGTGCTTTTAGCCTCGGTATCAGCAGTTTGGGCAGGTATCGTGTGCTTCTGGATGGCCACTATGGCCAGCTTACTCGCCGAACTCGTTGTACAAGGGCGAAAAAGCTAACCCCTTGCAAACCCCACATTTTCAGCGTAGTGTTTCCGTCACGGGCGTCAGAACCTCGTAACTACAAGCGGAAACCACACCCGAAAGATCATGTGGTTTTTTTACGCCTCGACTTGTCAATGGTCGGGTGTTGGATGTTATGCAATACCCGCAAGGGAAAAGCATCCTGCCGCCTTGTAGCGGTTCTGACCCACCCGGCCACCCTGGAATTCACCAGGTTGGAATTCTGTCAGAGGAATCTACAAATGAAAGAAATTACCAGCTTAGCCAGCTTTAACGGCCAAAACCTAACCATTGTTGACTTGCACGGGGAACGCTGGATTCCCGGCGAAGATATTGGTCGCGCACTCGAATATTCTGAGCCGCGCATAGCCGTCGACAAGATTTTCCAACGCAATGATGAGCTGTTTTCCGAGTACTCAGCCGTAACCAAATTGGTTACGGCTGGAGGCACGCAAGAAACCCGTGTTTACAACGAAGAAGGCGTGATCGCCATCTGCCTAAAGTCGAACCAACCCAAAGCCATTGCGTTTCAACGCTGGGCCGTTCGCACCTTAAAAGCGGCAATGAAGGGCCAACTCAGCCAAGCCAACAGCGAACTGGTGGAGTTGCAGCGCAAGCACATTTTGGCGCTGGAGCAGATTCAAGGTTTGAAGCAAAGCGGCGTTCGCGCGTATTTGTACGCCCCCGCCGAACAGCAAACTATTCGTGATTTACTGGCGCGCGGCTGGGGTGCGTACCGGATTGCGGCGCAAACCAAGCGCAGCATGTCTGGCATCCAGCATTTTATGCGGCGCAACGGGCTGAGGCGGCATGTTGCGCAACAAACCGAGCTGGCTTTTGGGGTGGCGTCATGAGCACCCTAATGGCCCCAACCCCCGTGCAATTGTGCGAAATCACCTGCTACGCCGCCGAAGCGTGGCGCATGCTGGATATGCTGAAAAGTGTGGCCAGCCCGCATATTGGCGAGGGCACCGCAGTCGGCTTAGGCAACGCGATAGGCGCAGTGGAACGCTTGCAGAGGGAATTGAGGGAACAGTCATGCTAGTGCCCACTGACGTTGACGACGCCCTGCTGACCCTGCAATCAGGCACCGATAACCTGGACACCTTGGCAGGCTTGTTTCAAGAGCAAGATCAGCTATCCGGCCCAGCTGTGGCGGGTTTGCTGGATGCGCACCATACGCTGGTAAAAAATGCACTGGTGATTGTGCTACGGTATTTTTACGCTTAACGAACACGAACAAAAAACCATGACACGAACCCGCAGCGATGCGGGTTTGTCGTTTCAGAAGCAATAAAAATATCCGCTAAAAGATTCGATTCGCGCGCGCGTGCAAAGTGCGACCTAAGCCCGGTAATAAACCGCTAGGAGTGCACGCAAATGGCAAAAGCCAAAACCAATGAGCAACTGACCGCCAGCATCGCGAAAGCCTGTGGCGTGAACCCAGAAGACGTCGCCTCGATCAATGACGAAGGCACTGCCGCCGTCATTATCACGCAAACCAACGCCTACAAGGTCACGATCAACGCCAAGGGCGAAGTGGAACTGCCTGAAGGCTTTAAGCCCGTGGTTTCGGTTGCTGTTGAAGTGGTGGCCTAAGTCATGCCTGAAGCCACCAATAACGTTTTTATCGAAGCGGTCGCAGCCACGGATGGCGCGCCCGCGAATCGCTTCAAAGTGCGCGTGATTCGCGCCGGGCAAAGCTTGAACAACAAGCTCTACCCCTCCGCCGTGTTGAAAGCCGCTGTGCCGCTGTTTGAAGGCGTGCGTGTGCGATCGATCTCGGATGCGGATCACACCCAGCAAAAGGGCAGCCATGCCGCCGCCACCATTGGCCGCTTGACCGAAGCCAACTGGAACGAAGCCGAACAAGCCGTGATGGCAACGTTCGAGGGCTTAACCAGCGCGCCCGTCGTTCGCAATATCGCTGAAGCCGTCGCACGCGGCATGGCAGGCCTGTACGGCCTATCCATCAACGCCACCGGGCGCGTGAAGCGCTTAAGCACCGGCTTGATCGAAGCCCAACAAATTTTATCCGTAGCGACCGTTGACTTGGTGGAAAACCCAGGCGCGGGCGGTGCGGTGTTGTCCCTGACCGAAGCATTTGAGGAAGTAACTATGCGCAAGACCGTCATCGCCCGCTTAATTGAGGCTGGGCACACCAATGAACAACTGGACGCCCTAGACGATGCAGCCTTGCTGCAAAAGCTTACGGAGGCCCAGACCAAAAGCCCTGTTTCGCCGCCCGCTGCAACTCCTGCACAGCCTGCTGCGGTTCAAATGGGCGCGGCAGAAGTGCAAAAAATGATTGAAGCGACCACGGTCAAGTTCTATGCCAAGGCCGCAGTGGAAGGCAATCGCAGTTTGCCAAAAGCCGCAAAAGAAAAGTTGTCTGTGGAATTCGCGTCCACCGCGAACCTGACGGAAGCGGCGGTCGATGCCAAGATCGAAGCTGAGCTGAAGTATCTGGGCAACTTCCTCGAAGCAGGCAAGATCAATTTGCCGCGCATTGAAGGTGGCGAAGCCAACAGCAAATCGATGTTGGATGATTTCTTTGAGGGTAAGCAAGGCAGTTTCCGCGAGTGCTACGTCCAAATTACCGGCGACACCAGTATCAGCGGCGATTACAAACGCACCAACCGTACACGCCTAGCTGAAGCCACCGGCACGTTTGTTGAAGCCGTTGATAGCGCCACGTTTAGCAACGCCCTGGGTGATTCGATTACCCGCCGCCTAGAAAAAGAATACGCCTCAAACGAGCTGTTCAACGACTGGGCGTATTTGGTCGATGAAACCAACGTCACCGACTTCCGCACCCAAGAACGGGCGCAAATTGGCGGCTATGGCAACTTGCCGGCCGTAGCGCAAAGCGGTGCCTACACGGCGTTAACGTCTCCAAGCGATTTCAAAGCCACTTACGCAGTCACCAAGCGCGGCGGTACCGAAACCGTGACGCTGGAAAGCATTGCCAATGACGATGTCGGCCTGTTGCGCCGCATTCCAATGGAAATGGCGACCGCTGCGGGCATGACGCTGTACGAGTTCATCTACGGCTTTATGATCAATAACTCGGTGATCTATGACACCACGGCGCTGTTCGTGGCGGGCCATAGCAATATCGGCACCACGGCGCTGAGTGCGGCCAGCTTTAGCGCAGCGCGCCTGCGCATGCTCAAGCAAACCAAGCCTGGATCATTGAAGCGCATCAATCTCGTCGCCAAGCACTTAATTGTGCCGGCGGAATTGGAAGAAACCGCGTTTGATTTGTTCGTGCGCACCACGAACAACGATGAATCCTTCGTGCAAAGCCGCAAGCCGACGATCCACGTTTGCCCAACGATGACGGACACCAACAATTGGTATCTGACCGCCGACAAGCGCCAGATTGCGCTGATTGAGCTGGGTTTCTATGGCAGCAAGACGCCAGAAATCTTCGTACAGGACAACCCAAGCGTCGGTTCGATGTTCAATAACGACGCTGTGACCTACAAAATCCGCCACATCTATGGCGCGGCAGTCAAAGACTACCGTGGCTTTGACGGCTCGATTGTCGCTTAGTCGCTGACGATAGAACGAACATGCTCGCCGACTTTCATGGCTTGATCGATAACCTGCTGCGCGACCGCGAGCAGGTCATCAGCGCATTTGCGCGGGACGCGGCCTTAAACGCCGCCGTTCAGCGCTATTCGCTGGATCGGCCACGGGAAGTCGTCGAGGATGTTGTTGCGTTGGCGGATGGCTACGTGTTGCCGCTGCCCAGCACCTGGCTGTCGGGCTTTTCCCGCATCAGCCAAATTGAGCTTTACCCCGCAAGCGCAAGCTCGGTGATTTTACCGGGTGGCGAATGCCTCATTTATGTCGTGCCACCGAGCACGCACGTGATTCGCTTATCCAGCCGGGGTGTTAGCACTGGCGATGTCGGCCGAGTCAGCTTTCATCTGCCGCATACGCTGGATGGCGCGAGCGACACCATTCCCGAATCGGCGCGCCAGGCGCTAGCCAGTTACAGTGCTGCGATTTTGGCCGATCAATTGGCCGCGCATTACGCCGGGGATTCTGACCCGACCATTCAGGCCGATGCGGTCAATCATCAAAGCAAATCGCAAGCCTGGGCCGCGCGTGCGCGATCCCTGCGCGAGATGTATTTCAAGTTTTTAGGCGTCGAAGCGGCGCCCAAGTTAGCCCCTGCAGGCGGGCAAGTGGTTTGGCCTGCACGCAAACGCTTTACGCATGGCGTGGGTTTCCGCGTATGAACGTCAGTATCGAATTTCCGAATTTGGGCCGGTTGGCGGACTTATGGCAGCAAGCGCCCGAGCTGACCACGCAAATCGTCGGGCAAGCAATGGATGAAGCCGTGCTATTGCTGCAACGTGAAGTGGCGGACGCAGCACCTGTGGGCGTTCTTGGAAATTTGCGCAACGGTTGGTTTTCCGATGTGGTTTCGCTGTCGGGCCAAGTAGTCGGTCTAGTGGGCACATCGGTTGAATATGCCGAAAGCGTTGAATTAGGCAGCAAGCCACACTTCCCACCGCTAGCACCGCTGGTGGATTGGGTGGTTGCCAAGCTGGGTGTGCCGCGCGTGGAAGCCCGCAGCGTCGCGTATTTGGTGGCGCGCAAGATTTCCAAGTCGGGCACTAAAGCGAAGCTATTCGTCAAAGGTGCCTTTGATGCCAATACGCCGCAAGTGCGCGCGCTGTTTGAGCAAGCCATTCAAAATATCTCGCTCAAGCTGGTGTCGGTATGAGCGCCGCTGAAACCCAGGCCGTGCGCACCGCCATTGTGGCCACGCTGAATTCTGTCGCCGATATTGGCGTGGTGCATGCCTACCCGCGCTACGCCAGCAATTCCGCCGATATGAAAGCCTTCTACGTCAGCCCCGCGCATCAGCAATTGCGCGGCTGGCACATTGAACGCCAATCGGTGCGGGAAGAAGGCGCGCTGCAAGAGCGCACCGTCGAAAACGCGCGCTGGTTAATCACGGGCTTATTGGCCTTGAGCGATGGCGGCGAAAGCTTCCTGCAATTTGACGACTTAATCGAAGCGGTGCGCGATGCGTTTCGCTTTGAGACTTTCGATAACACCGTAGCGCTCACCGATGGGCAAAACGCCGCTTACATCCAAGGTGAAGCGATGGATCAAGTGATGTTTGGCGGTGTGCTGTGCCACCGCGCCCGATTGGTTTTACCCGTTAACACCCTACAAGAGGTTCAGTAGTTATGCGTATTCACATGGATCTAAACAGCAACGTCATCAAAACCGAAGTGCTGACTGCTAGCCATGAAAGCGGCTTCCATTGTAGCCGCGATGCCAGCGGTGTGCCGGTTGATGCCTCCGGCCGCATCGCTCAAGACGCATTTGATGCACAAAGCGCCGCGCGTTTGGTTGCCCAACAAAACAGCAATGCCCAACAAAACAATGACTTCAACGGTGCGGAATTAATCACCTCGCCTAAATTTGCCGGAGAACAATAATGCGTACGAAGAACGTCCAAATCCATGCCGCCGTGGAATCTGTCTATGGCACCGCCTTTACCTTGACCTCGGCGCACGCGATTGTCTGCACCGGCCTCAAAATGATGCCGTTTAAGGGCTCCACCGTGTCACGAGATCTAGATCGCGGCGCTTTTGGTAATGATTCTTCCGCCCACGTGGGCGTGCACCAGGGCGTTAGCTTCAAAACCGAGCTAGTGGGCAGCGGCGTGCTTGGCACCGCGCCGAAGTGGGGTATTTTGGCGCTGGCATGCGGCTTTAACGAAGTCATCTCGGTGGGCGTATCGGTGCGCTATGTGTTGAGTTCAAGCCCTGATACCAGCCTGACAATGGGCTTTAATATCGACGGCCAGCTGCATTTACTGACCGGCGCGCGCGGCACCTGCAAGCTGAAATTTGACAGCCAAAGCTATCCGTACCTGGAATGGGAATTTACCGGGCTGTGGAATGATCCCGCGACTGTTGCGGCATTAGCGCGCATCACCAGCGGTTGGGTGAAGCCGCGCCCAGTAACCTTTCAAGACACGCCCACGGTCGAGTTTTACGGCATTACCAGCGGCTGGGCGATGAAGTCCTTCAACGTCGATCTGGGCAACAAGATTGAGTACTTCAATAATCCTGGCGAAGAGCAAGTCGATCAGCTGGACCGTGAAGTCAAGGGCGATATTGAGCTGATCGCGCCGATCTTAAGCACCTTTAACGTCTTTACCACCTGCAAGGCGGACACGGAATCGACGCTCAAGATCATCCACGGCACCGTTGCGGCGAATCGCGTGATTATGGAGGGCAAAGTGCAGCTACTTAGCCCTGATTACGCCGACGACAAAGGCCGCGTGACCATTAAAGCCGGGCTTTCGTTTGTTCCGAGCGACGCCAACGACGACGAGTTTGAGATTCGTCTCGCCGCCGCCTAGATCACACCCCTTTTAAGTGCCAGGCGCTGGCTGCGCTTGGGGGCTGTCATGGGCCTGGGTGCCCCGGCGCGTGCAGCGGAACTGCGCGCAACCCCTAAAACATGAAGGATATTTATGAATCAAGCTGCTGAAACCGTTGAAACCACCGAAGTCGTAAACCCGTTCAAGATCACTAAGACGATTTCACGCCTGGTGCAATTCGGCATTCCAGACGAAACCGGCAAATTAGTGCCGATCCAGTTTATCGGCCAGTTCGTCTTTATGTCGCCGCGCGAATTTACCGTGCTCAACACGGAAGAACTACGAAAGGCGCGCCGTAAATTTGAAGGCGGTGAAGATGAAATCGAAGACAGCGATGTCGGTGCCAATGTCGACGTAAACATTGCGCGCATCGTGCTCAAAGGCTGGACGCAAATGAAGTTTAAGGGCCTGGAATTGCCCTTTAGCGCGCAAAACCTGGATCAATTGCTGGAAGTCAGCCCGGCCGCTGCCGTAATCGTGCGCACCTATCAAGAAGTGCAGCAGTTGGGGAAGCACAAAGCCTCAGTCAACACGCGACTTGGGCAGCGCTAGGGTATCCCGGTGCGTGGCTACCTACAACGCTAGCGGAAATGGCCGAACAGTGGCGCGTGCAACAAGACGCGCTGCTGCAGGCCGACGATCTAAGCGAGGCGGAAATAGCCGCAGAGTTGGAACAGCAATACACCTTATATATGGAGTGCCGCGCAGCCGAAATCGAGAACGCGGAGTTGGAAAGTTTGGGGCGCTTTGTGTTGCCGGAAAACGTGCACGCCGTGAACGTCTATGTGGCCTGCCAATGGACGCTGCACTGCGGCATGGGGCCGCGTTATTACCAGGGCATCAGCCAGTTGGAAATCGAAGCCGCAATTCGCAATCAAGCGATTCCAGAAGCACAACGCAAAACCGTTGCGCAGGACGTAACGCTGATGTGGATGGCGGCCCAGCCGACCTTGCAACACGCCGCAAACGCCCAAGCCAAAGCCGCCGAAAAGAGTTGATATGAATTACACCCTGGGCCTGCAGCTAACGGCGGACAAATCTGGACTTAGTGCCGCTGTCGTGAACGCCAGCGGCGAACTGCGCAGCCTAGGCAGCTCGGGTAAGGGTGCGGGCGATCAAATCAACTCCGGCATGCGCAATGCGCAAACCGGAGCCGAGCGCTTAGAAAAGCAAATGGGCACGCTAAAGGCCCAGTCCCTGGGCTTCTTTGCGGCCTCGAAAGCGGTCGATGTGCTGCGCGGCGCGGGCCGCATGGCGGATGAATACGCGAATTTATCGGCCAGGTTGAAGGGCGCGATTGGCGATTCTGCGAACTTTGCATCCGCACAACAGCAGGTGTTTAGCGTCGCCCAGCAAACCAGCACCTCGCTGGCTACCACCACAATGCTCAGCGCCAAGCTGACCAAGTCTTTACAAGAAATGGGTGCAACCAGCGCCAGCGCGTTCACGCAGTCGCTTGGGCTGGCCACCACGATTAACCAGGCGTTTGCCGTCTCTGGCACCACGGCGGAAAGCGCAAACGCGGCCATCACTCAGCTGAATCAGGCCTTTTCCAAGGGCGTTCTGAACGGCGATGAATACGTGGCCGTTTTTGAGAACGCACCAGGAATCGTCGAGGCATTGAGCCGCAGTTTAGGTAAATCCACGGCGGAACTGCGTGCGATGTCCGAGGCCGGGCAGTTAACCAGTCAGGTGATTATCACCGCCTTGCAATCTCAAGCCGGCGCAATTTCGGCACAGTATTCGGCGCTGCCTTTGACCATTGGCCGAGCCTGGCAGCAAGTCGAAAACTCGGTGTTGCAGTATGTCGGGCAAGCCGATCAAGCGAACGGCGCAAGCGCCACGCTGGCGGGTGGGTTGAAGTTTGTCGCGGATAATTTTGACTCGATTGCGAATGCATTGGTGGGCTTGGCTGCGGCGGGCGTTGCAGTGGTATTCGCGCGCGGTATTTCCAGCGTTGTCGAATACGGCCAAGGGTTACTAAAGACGGCGGCAGCGAACAGTGCCTTGACTGAAATGACACAGCTCTCGGCGAAAGCCAAGCTCACAGACACCCAGGCCATCGTTACGCAAACGCAAGCCTTGATTGTGGCCAATAAGGTCGAAGCCGAACGCGCCGTGGCATTGTTGAATACCACGCGGCTAGAAGTTCTGCGCGCGCAAAAGATGGAACTGGCCGCCAAGGCTGCAGGTGCCCAGTCGTTCGCGCTGAAAATTGCTGAAGAGGCAGATTTGCGTTACAGCTTCGCCCTGGCCGCGCGCGATACGGCTGAGCAAAAGTTGCAGGAAACGGTGGCCACGGGCGCTGAATTGACGGAACAAGCAAGTGCGGCCAGTAATGCAGTGGCTGAGGCGCAAACGGGCGTGAACGAAGCGCTAGCTGAAGCGCCGGGGTTATTCGAAAACATGGGCGACAAACTGCTTGGGTTCGTTGAGGGGCCTGCTGAATTGGCTAGCCTTGCAATCACGGGGTTGGCGTGGGTGTGGGCTAATTACGCGAATAAAAATAGTGAAGCGACGGATCAAATTATCGCTGGGATTGATGGGCAGATTGCCGCGCTGGACGCACTCATTGCGAAAAACAAGCAAGCGCTGGCCGATCAGGGTTTGGCCGCAACTATAAAATTGACTGGTATTGCATCCGTTGATACTGCAAACCAGATTGCGGAACTCGAGGCAAAAATTGCCAAATTGAATGAGACTGCTGTAGTGAGTCGTGATGGCGGCGTTGGTTTTTTAGTTCGCAAATTTACTGAACTAATCATCAGTTCCCCCGAAGAAGAAATGGCTGCGCTGACCACGAAGCTGGATGCACTCAACACAAAATCAGCAGAAGCATCAAGAGCGTCACAATTACTGGCTGCTGGTATGAGTGAGGCAGAAGTCGGGTCGCGACTGTTCGGAGAAGCAATACTCAAGGCAAAAGCGGCGGTCAATGGGTTTCTGGGTAGTTCGCAGAGCCTATCAGAAGAATTGAATAAGCAAACGATAGCGCTGGGCCAGCAAGCGCTGCAGCTCAGCGGTGTGGACGTATTTGAGAAAAAAGTTCAAGGACAAATTCTATTCAAAAGAGTTATCGGCGAAAGCACAGCCACCCTTGAACAACAACTGCTTGCATATCAAGCGGCGAAAACCAGCGTTGATGCGGCCAACAATGCCAACAAGACGTTCTCTGCCAGCGTTCAAACCGTCGAAAGCCAGGTGAAAAAAACCAGCACGGCATTGGGCGAACTCAAACGCCTGGCGCAAGATTTATCCGCAGGCTTTAACGGCCCGGACAAGCAAGCCAACGAACGCTATGCCGATCAAATGCAGCGCATTGGCGATCTATTCCGCGAAGCCGGTGCTAGTGCTGCAGCGCTGAAGATTGCCACCGACGCGCTAACAGATGCCGATCGCCAGCACACGGCGGCTATGATTGAGGTGGAGGCGGCGGAGAATGATAAGGCGGCGGCGGTTGAGGCGTCGACGCAGACTCAAATTGCGGCCAAAGAAGCGGCTGATAACTACATCAATACGATTGACGATGAGCTGGCGTTGATGGGCTTGAGTGACAGCCAACGCAAGATCATCACCGCCGGTATTAAGGCGCAAAATGAGCAACAAGAAAAGCTTAACGCCTCAACCGCTGCGGGCAATGTCATCAGCGAAGCCGAACGCCAACGAATGCTGGAGGCTGCACGCCAGCGCGGTGAAGCGGTGGAAGGGCAGCGCCAAGTTTCTGAGGCCGCTGGGCAAGCCGCTGACGAATACGAGCGCAAATGGACGGCGGCATCAGCGTCCGTTTCAGATGCATTTGCCGACTTTGTCACCGGTGGCATTAAGAGCTTTTCCGACTTCGGCGACGCGCTGAAAAACATCGCGCGACGCTTTATTTCAGACCTGATTAGCCAGTTTGCGCAAAAGAATATCTTTGGCCCACTGCTAGAGCAATTCAGTGGCGCGGTGTCGTCGCAAGGCGGCGGTGGCGGCATTGCTGGGCTGTTTAGTTCGTTCTTTGGTGGCGGTGCAACTGGCGGTTCTGGCGGCGGCATCGGTGGTTTGATTAGTTCGTTTTTTGGCGGCGGTGGAAGTTCTGGCGGCGGCATTGGCGGTTTGATTAGCTCGTTTTTTGGAGGTGGCGGGGCAACTGCGGGAACAGGCGGTGGACTTTCTGGCATCACGGGAATCTTTAGCTCGCTCCTTGGTGGCGGTGGCGCGGCGGCGGGGTCTACTGCAGCTGCGGGTGCTGGTTCTGCAGGCTTGTATGCGATCCCGGTGGCCGGCTGGATTGCGGCGGCAATCGCGGTGTCGTCGCAGCTCTATGCCAGTGGCTGGAAGCCACAGGGCGGTACGGTTAATTACGGCAACGGTGGCAGTTACACCGGTGGCGGTTTGGATGGCACGGGCCGCACGCTTACCGCACTTGCGGGCGGTGGCATCGGTGAGCGCCTATTCACGGCGCTTGGCGTTAATAACCGACTTGCTTCGATTTTGTCTGGCGCATCGATATTCACATCGTTGTTCGGTAGAAAAGCGCCCGAAATCCGCAGCCAGGGATACGATTTAAATGTAGGCCAGAACAGCGCTAGCGGCGGAATATTCGCGAATATCTACGAAAAGGGTGGGCTATTTCGTTCATCGCGTAGCAGCGTCGGCCGCACTGGCCTAACACCAGAACTGCAAGAACAAGCCGACCAGCTGAGCGCGCAAGCCAGCCAAATCGTGCGCACCGCATTGGGTGGATTGACCAGCACATTCGATCAAACGATCACCGGAAACTTTCACACCCTGCAAGACAAAACCGGCAAGGTGATCGAGGAATACATCACCGTCATGGGTGTGCAGTACAAAGAAGGGCTAGAGCAATTGCCAGTGCGTATTGGCGCAGAAGAGATTTTCGCGGGCCTAAACACCATCACTGGCCAATCGCTGGAAACCTTCGCCGCACAGTTTCGTGGCACGGCTGATGGCTTATTGGACGCGGCACAAACTGCGGCCGCAGCACAGCAATTGATTGCGCAGGGCGCAGGGCTATTGCGTACGGGCGATCTATTGACCACGGTGAACTTGGTCAATGAGCTGAAAAACGAAGGTGAAAGCCTGACTGCGGCATTCGCCAGAGTCTATGCCGGTGCGCAGTTGCTGCAGCAAGCCACCCAATTGATGGGCGTTACGTTCAACAAGTCGGAGGCAGATTTCGTTCGCTTCGCGACCAATGTTGCAACCGCTGCGGGTGGATTGGAGCAAGCGCAAGCGCTGTGGCAGGGCTATTTTGCGACTTTTTATAGCGAGACTGAACGCGCCGCCTTAGCACTCAGCAACGCTGAGCAAGCGCGCACCACGGCGTTAGTCGCGCTCGGTCTTTCTGCCACGACATCCGCCCGTGATTTCCGCACCGCCTTTGAAACCGCGCTGCCAAATCTCAGCCCGGAGCAAGTGGTGCAATGGCTGCGCGCGGGCAGCGCGATTGGTGCCGCAACTACGGCCCAAGCTGCCTACAACACAACCCTAGACGCAGCCACGCAGGCCACAACCGAAGCGCGCAAAGCGCAAGAAGAAGCCCTGGCCAGCGCCATTAGCTCGCTCAGCGATATCGAATCACAGATCAACGATGGCTTCACGCAATTGGAGCGCGCGGGCCTATCCAGCTTTCAAACTGGCCTGTTGCAAATCAATGACGCGCTGGCGCAAAACGTGGCGTCGCTCAATGCCCAACGCCGCGCCGCTGTCTTGGCCGGTGCCAGCGCCGAGCAACTCGCGCGCTTTGACTTGGCTTTGGGCCGCGCGCATACCCTGGCGGCATCGCAAGCCGCCGCCGCGATCAATCAGCTGCGCGATGCGGGCCGTTCCTTAGTTTCGCAGCTGGGTATTGGCCTAGGCGCGCCCACCAATGCAGCGCAAGCGTTCGCGGATGCGGGCACTAGCGCCTTCAACCAGATCGGTGAAGCCGCCAGCAATGTCTATGAAAGCCAGCTTTCCGCGCTGCAGTCGATTCAAGAATGGCTGGATGCGCAGCGCTTAGGCGATTTAAGTTCACTCACGCCGTCCGAGCGGTTCGATGAAGCCAATGCGCAGTTCATCGCCGCGTTCGCGGCGGCACAAGGCGGCGACCCAGAAGCGTTGCGCCGCCTTACCGGGCTTGCCGATGCCTTATTGCGCGAGGGCCGTGGCCGCTTTGCATCGAGCCAAGGCTTCACCGATTTAGAAGAACGCATTCGTGCGGCGTTGGCCAGCTTGGTCGCCGCTGGCCCAACCGCCACGCCAACCACAGGCACGGGCGGCACGCAAACGGGTGGCAGCAGTGGCTTAGGCGATCAATTAGGCCAGCAAACCACCGAAAATCGTACCGAATTACTGGCGCAGTTGAGCCAGATCATTCGTGATTTGATCGCGGCCACGGGCGGCTCACTCAGCGCCGTCGCTGCCTCGCTGTCGCTCGATTTAAGCGCATTCGTGACGCAATTAGGCGGCGCAACGGTGGAAACCCTGGGCAATATCGCGACCCAGTTGGGCATTGAAGCCAGCGAAATCGCGGAGGCTGTGGGCGCAACACTCGGTGAACTTGGGGATCGCCAGTCCCTACTCAATGATTCCGTCGAAGCCGCGATTGCATTACTGCCCGCAGACCAGCGCGCGCAATTGCAGCCGCTGCTGGATGCCGTTGAAGCCAGCGCCGATGATCCAGAAGGCTTGAAAGTTGCGCGCGATGCACTGGTGAATCGCATTCTCAAAATTGGCGGTGAAGCCGCCGATGCGCTCGCCCCCTTCTTTGATGAGATCGACCCCGTTGATGCACTAGTCGGCATTGACGGCGTATTGCGCGCCGGATTCAGCGATATGTTGCTGGCAATCGGTAGCGTGACGACGGCGATCAACGGCGTTGGTTCGTTTGATGTTGGCACCGGTTACGTCAGCCGCAACGGCCTTGCGCAGATTCATGAGGGCGAAATGATTATCGACCCAGCCACCAGCGCGGCATTCCGCCAATACGGCATTCAAGTGCAGCCGGTGGGCGTCAGCGGTGGCGATTCCCAAGGCACGCTGGATCGCCTTGAGCGCATCGCGGGCTTGCTTGATCGCGGATTTTCCAGTGTGGCCACTGCTGTCATTGACCGCAGCGAACGCCAAATTAGATCCACAGAAGGCGGCACCGACAAGATGCTGCGCGAAGCGGAGTTCGGCCGCGCCAGCAAAAGGAGAACCGCAGCATGAGTTATTTAGTCCTTCTCGACCAGTATTTTGACCCTATTTTATTGACCTACACGCACCCAGCGCGCTATTGGTCGACCGATGGCTATATGTCGCGCCCCACAGATTCGCCCGCGAATAAGTACTATGACGCACGTTTAGCCGAACGCCCGACCTGGTGGCGCGGTGGCAGCGTGTATTGGTGGGGCAAGCGCGATCAAGGTTCAGTCGGCGTGATCAAGCTGCGCAATGCCGATGGCGCGCTGGATGCAATGCTCGAAGAACCCCTGCGCGGGCGCTCGATTCAAATCTATTCGATTGATGCAGGCGCGGCACTCGTTACCGCCGTGCTATTGCATACGCTGGATGCCGACCGCATTGAATTCACCGATGAAAAATCCATGCTGCTGTATGGCACCGGCTTTGCTGCACGCTTAGATAAGCCGCTACAAACCGAACTATTTGGTGCAGCCACGGCGGCTTATGAGAATAAGCCAAAACCGCTGGTGTATGGCTTTGCGCTCAATTGCCCAGTGCCACTGGTCGACCCGTTTTTGTTGCAGTATGACTGCCGTGACAATATGGGCACCTATGGCTACGTGACGCGCGTGCGTGATAACGGTGTCGAGCTGAATGCGTTGACCGATTGGACGGCGAACACGCTGGGCTTCGTGCTGAATAATCAGCCGGCCGGTTTGATTACCGCCGATCTCGAAGGTGAAGGCCCAGTGTTTACTGAAGTGCTGTTTAGCGAGATTGTTTTAGCCATTGCGACCCGCGTCGGCCAAGCCAGCATTATTGATATCACCTCAGCCCAAGCGATTGATAGCCTAAATTTCGCCGGTGAATATGCTATTTACCGCGATGAAGCCACCACGGCACTCGATCTAATCGCCCTGCTGTGCGATAGCGCCGCGTGCTATTGGTATGAAAAAGCCGACGGCACCCTCGCATTCGCGCGTTTACGCAGGCCCGCCGCCGCCGATACCGCGTCGCCAATTGACGAGACAAATCTGTCGCGTAATGAGTTGAGCGTCAAGATTGACCGCGCTGAAAACCTGACGACGACGCTACTGATCCAAAAAAACTGGCGCGTACACTCACCGAGCGAGATCGCTACCGTGCTGACTTCGCCCGCCGTGTTGCCTATTGCCGTGGATTTACAGCAATCGTTTCGCCTGCGGGTTAGGCCAGCAGCAGCCATCACCGGGCGCTACTATCAGTCGGAGCGCGCAGGCGGTTCAGATGACGTCGAAGGCCAGCGAAAGCTGGAATCGGGCACCGGCACCCTGCTGGTGAATCAAGCAGGTGCAATCAATTGCGCAGACTATTTAGCCGATCTATACCCAGACGCACAAGCGTTTGCCCTGTTTTTCGAGTTTGAAGTCATCACCAACGCGCCCGGCGCTGCGGCATTCGGGCCGGGCACCGAGGCGACGTTGACTCTGGATCGATTCGGTTGCGACAGCGGCCGCTTGGTTCAAATCTATGCCTCAGGCTCTGGCAGCCAGCCAGGACTAACCAAGCATTGGGCTTGGTACACGATGCGCACGCCCTAAATTCATAAGGAATACAGCAAATGTCTACGATTATTGGTGTGGATGATGTGGTGCAAGATTCTGGCACAACCCTCAGTTTGTCAGCGGTTACCGGCTGCACAGTCACCGCGCTGACTTCCAGCGCATCACTCAAAACGGCCCAATTGTCCGACGTTTATCGGATTCAAGTGGTTCGCAGCTCAACGGTTCGTGCCCGATTCGCCATTGATATCAGCATTCCGACCGCTTTGGCGCATGGTTGTTGCTTAGGCGCGCTGGGCGTAAAGGTAGACAATGACGTGCCTGTAGCGATCAGGCACGCCAACGGCCCGATTCCAGGCCTGTCGATCCCACTGGTTGAACAACACTTACTTATTACCAGCGATCAGACGATTGACCTATTGACCGATTACGGCCCAGCACTGCTGTTCGAGTTTCCAGTCGCAACGGTTGGTATGCCGTTGACATTGATCGTGGATATCGGGCGAATTTGGGCCAGCAAGATCGCACGCGTCGCTAAACCAATCGGCGATGGCATTGGCTGGAAGCCCGAAGATTCAGGCCAAGTAGCCGAATCACGTGGGTTCCAAGCCTATCCAGACTTTGGTTCAGTGCGTGGCGTTTACACGCGGCCATTGAATCGAATCAGCGGTGCCAATGAACTGAGCTATCGAGCTGATCCAGATCAATCATTAAGATATGTGCTCAACCGTGCGGGCTCGACTCGACCAATCGTGTTCGGTCGCGAGACAATCTCAGGATCATTTGGCTATTGCACGAGCAGCGCGATCACACCGAACGAGCTGATCTACGGTCGACAGGCGCAAACCGAGGAGGTCAAACGACAAGCCGGTGATCTGTTTCAAACGACACTCAGGATACTTCAGGCGAAATAGTTTGCGCGGTACGGGGTTTTATTACGCAATGCGCAAATTGGGATAAGTGTACTTATCGCAGAATTCGGCTTGGATTATCGCGCGCCGCATCACCAAAGCTGCACTGCGATACGCCCACCCGCTGCGTGCACGGCATCGGTAACTATTTTCCAACCGGCAACACAGTCGTCATCAAATAAGCCACCCTCGCCAGTAAAAGCGCAACCATCGCGGCTAACCATGGTTGCCTCGCTAAAAATCAAGCCAGCACTGGCGCGCTGGGTGTAGTACTCGGCCATCAGGGCGTTGGCAATGTGCGTGCGCCCGGCACGCGCACGGGTCAGCGCCGCCATGACAATACGATTGGGCAGAGTTCCGCTGCCGACGGTAATCGGTGAAAATAGATTGGGCATTGTTTGCGCCGGTAGAAAGTGACTGACTAGCTAGAGCTGCGGTCGAGCTCGGCTATTTCAACTCGTGGGCGGAACTATGCGCAAAGATCGCGTTTCATATGAGTTGCCCAAAGCACTATTCCAAAATCTGCCACAGCGCTATGAATTGCTGCGTCAAATCGCTACTTTCTTCAATATTGACATTCGTCAACTGCACGCGTGCGCTGCCTTTGCTAGGATTAAACGAAAGCAGGGCGGTAACGCCAGGATCGGAGCCAGTGTGGCCGAATTTTTCCCCGCGAATTTCCCAGAACAAGCCATGGTCCGTGATTTTATCTGGCAGCTTCGCTGGGCGTTTACCGATGAATTGCGGCGCTAACATCCGCTGCACCACGGCGGCGTCAAGCGCGGATGGCCGTCCGGCTTTTGCCTCGACAATGGCGTGTAAATACAGAGCCAAATCGCTACAGCTTGCGATTAGCCCGCCATCTGGATAGGTGATCAAGCGATACGGTGCGATTTCTGCGCCACTTTTTTTGTAGAGCCGCGCATCGCTTGCACGTGCGTCAAAGCTGCTTTGCATGGCCAATGGCGCGAGGATTTCGCTTTGGACGTACCGATCAAACGGTACTTTCAGTTTGACTTCGATCACATACGCGGCGAGCGCGGCACCGATATTGCTGTACTCATACGTGCTGCCAGGTGTGGCGCTGATAAAATTACCGCTGTTAAATAGCTGACCCTTGTGCGTAAAGTAGCTCTGCAGATAGCTTCCTAGACCTTCGCTTTTGGCGCTTTGCGCGACATAGCTTTTTCGGTATGCCAGGGCGCGATCACGAATACTGGAGGTATGCGTGGCTAGCTGGCGCAATGTGATCGGCATGGAGGGAAAACGCGGGTTGCGTACTCGCCAAGGCAAAGTGCTGTCGATTGGCGCATCAAGGTCAATTTTCTTAGCTAGGCTTAACTGCGCCAAAGCTAAGCCAATAAAAGTCTTGCTTAACGAGCCGATCGGTTGGCGAGTATTGATTGTGTAGGGCGATTCAGCAAAGCCCCCAGCAAAGCAGCTTGCCTGCCCCGGCGCGAAGCTGATCGAGCAAAAGCCAGGCAATTTGGCAGCGGAAAATGCGGCCTGCAGCTGTGTATTGCGGTCGTCAACACCATCCATTGGGCACACGGCGGGCGCAGCGCTTAAGCCCGCGCAAAAGAAAATCAGACCAATCAAAGTAATGCAGCGCATCGAGATTCCAACCTTTAAAAAGTTTGCGTGGTCATGCCAGTGTAGCTAGGCGCTTTGACGCGCGTGATCAAAATTGCGCAAGTCGTTGCGCAATTACGGCAACATCGCGGTTTAACTCGGCGTTTTTGCGCATGACTACACTCAACCTAGATGCAGTTGATCGCCAACTGCTAGATTTGCTGCAAGACAACGCGCGTTTGTCGCATACCGATTTGGCTGAGCGCGTGCACCTTTCCGAGTCCAGTACACGCCGTCGCATTGAGCTTTTGCGCAATCGTGGCGTGATTGCGCGCGAAGTCGCCATTTTGGCACCCCAGCATATCGGCGGTGTGCAACTCATTGTATCCGTCAGCTTCGAGCGTGAATCGCCCGATGTTTACGAAGCCTTTCGCCAACGCATGCGTGAGTTGCCTGAGGTTATGCAGTGCTATTCCGTGGCGGGCGCAGTCGATTTCGTGCTGATCGTGCGCGCGACGGATCTGCCAAGCTTTGAGGCCTGGGGCGAGCGCGAGTTAATGTGCCGCCCTGAAATTCGGCGCTACGACAGTCAAGTGGTTTGGAGCACGGTCAAATTCACCACCAAGTGTGTGATGGCGAGTACTACAACTCTGAGCTAGCAGCTCGGGCGCACTTTAAAAAGCTCGTGCGTGCCCATTTCACCACTGATAGCCCAACGTCAACCGTATCGATCGCGGCTCAAATATGTGGAAATGCAGATCATCGACGCCAGCACTTTCGCCGGGCAGTCTGGAGGCATAGTCATAGTCCACATCATGGTCTTTGGAATCGAAAGCATTCAGCAAATCTAGGCTAGCGCTAAATTTCTTCCATGTTTTTGCCAACTTAAAATTGACCAGGGTCGAGCCCGCGGAGCGCACGCTGCTATCTTCAATCAGCGGATAGCGGCCAAAGTGGCGCACGCGCGCACTGGCGCTGTAGCCGTTATCAAATTCGCCGTTGATACCGGCGCTGATGACCAGCGGAATCGCCCCAGGAATACGGTTTCCCGCCGGATCGCTGCCACGAAACTGCGTTTGCGTGTAGTTTGCTTCCAGCTCGAGATTCCAACGTTCGGCAGTGAAGTAGTACAGCCCCAGCTCGACGCCTTTGCGCCGACTCGGGCGGCTGGCTTCGGTGCTACCGGCATCGCCGACAAACAGCAGCTCGGAATCAATGTTGAGTTGCCACAATGACAGCGTGGCGTTGAGCTGATCGCTTAGAAAAACCCGCGCGCCGATTTCGCTACCGAATGCATCGACGAGCGGCGTCACTGGCTCGACCGCTTCGCCGCTGGCAGGATCGATGCGCGTGGTGGTGCCGCGCGCGTCGTTGGAGTGAAAGCCTTTGCCGTAGCTTAAATTGAACTCAATCGTATCGAGCGGTGTGTATATCAGGCTGGCTTTGGGCGAGCTAACGTGGGCGTGCTTTTTACCGCCATTGAAATCACAGGCGACGCTGGCGTTGGCGTTCGTCAATGCCGCGCAGTCTAGGCCATTAACGTTAAAACGGTAGGAATCGAAACGCGTGCCCAGATAGCTGCGCCAGTGATCGCTCCATTGATATTCGCCGTCGACAAAAAGCCCGGCGCTGGCTTCGCGTACGCGGTCGCTGCGCACACCGGCGAGTGTTTGTCTGGCTTTTGTGCGGCTTAAACCGACGCGGTCAATTAAGTCCGTGCGTAAATCACCGCCCACGCGGAACTTCCAGCTGTGCCCTGCGGCGTTCTCACCGAGCCAGTTTTCACTGAACTCGCCGCCGTAAATTTTGCGCGCATCAAACTGCGAAAACTGATCGCCATTGATCGGGTCATCCAAAAAATAAGTGAAGTTGGAAAACAGCGTTAAATCATAGTCTATGGCATAGGCCGACACATCAAACACGCCGCCCGCAAGCGCACCGGTCACGCCGCCCGATAGGCTAAAGCGCGAGGAGTCGCCGCCTAAGCTGTCATCAATCGAGCCCAAATTGCTAATCATGCCGCTGCGAACCGCGCGAGCGGGAATTTGATCGGCGGAATTCCAGCGATTGTCATACGCCATCAAAAGTAGGCGCGCGCGGCCTTCACCGACATCGCGGGCATATTTGACGACCAGATTCTTCTTCGCCACATCTTCATCCACTTGATCCCACGGGCCTGAGTAGCCTTGCGCTTCGACACCGTAGCTCAAGGTCGCGTCACTGAGATCAAACGTTGCAGTGCTGACGCCGCGCTGATAGCCAAAGCTGCCGAGCGTGGCTTGCACTTTCGGCGTACCCAAGTCGGTACCGATGCGAAAATGCGCCGAGCCTGCTGCGCTAAAGTCACCGACATCGGCAGAATACGGGCCTTTGCGATAGCGTAGTTCGCCAACCATTTCGGGGATTAGAAAGTTAAGATCAGAATAACCTTGTCCGTGGCCGTGGCTGCGTAAATTCACTGGCATATCTTCGACGAAGGTGGCGAAGTCGGTAGCGTGATCCAGATTAAAGCCACGCAAAAAGTATTGATTGGCTTTGCCGTTGCCGGAATGCTGGGTGGCGACCATGCCGGGCACAAACTCGACTAAATCACCGCTACGCAGCAGCGGCCGGGATTTAAGTTGCTCTGGGCCAACCACGCCTTGTGAGGCGGCAATCGCGGCACCAATCAAGTTTTGCCTGCGCCCGACGACGACAATATCGTCGAGCATTTTTGCGGTCTGCACGGGCACGTCGAGCGTGCCGTGTGCGTAGGTCAGTTGGGTTAAGGCAAAGGCTAAAGTGGTGATAGTCATAAGGTGTTTGAAAAATGTGAAGTGGGAATTGCAATCGAATTCGTCAACAGAGCCGTTCGCGCCTTCAGCCTGTCGAAGGGCCCTTCGACAGGCTGAAG
>JANNYA010000018.1:0-11886 GCA_031409855.1 Rhodanobacteraceae bacterium
TTGGATTGCGGCGGGATCGATCACTCCGGCGCTGTAGTAGCGATAAATCGCTTCGACATCCACCACTTTCACGCTGAAACCCTGTTGCTGCTTCGCCAAGATCAGCGGCGTCAAGTTCGAGATAAAACTTGGGTGGCTGATGATCAAATAGCTGGCCTTTTCACCGGCAATGGGATCTTCTAACGCCAAGGCGGCTGTCGGCAGCAGGCTGTTATTGACCGGCATGAGGCTCAAGCGATCCCCAGATTGTGCTGCCAGTTCAATGCGCAAGCTGCCTGCACTGATGGCATCGGTTTTCAACACGCTTTGTGCGCCGCCGCGTTCCAATACTGCAACGACCGGCACACCGCTGAGGCCGGTGACCACGAAGGTGCTGGCGTTGATTTGATCGGCACCCTCGCTCGCTTTTGTTGCTGCAGCAGGCGGCGTGGCTGGTAACAGCACGCTAAAACGATCCGTTTGCGGATTCAGTTTGCGCGTGTAACCCACGCTGACGGATTCGACATTGACAATATCGGCGGCATAACCGGTGCCGGCCGGTAATTCCAGCGTGAAGGTGTTGGTGCCGTTCAACAGCACGCCAGTCGGCACGGCAAAACGCTCCAGGCGTGCGGTAAAGCCATCAAACTGCACAGCGCCTAACGTCACGCCATTGAGCTTGAACACCGCGTGGTGATCCGGCGTGCTGCCCGCATAATCCAAACCGCCCCAGAAGCTGACTTCGATCGATTCCGGCCCCAAAATCGGCTCGAAAGGCCGAGTCAAACCATCACCTACGGGTGGCGCGACGCGGTCTTTTAGGGTGAAGTTAATACTGCCCACACCGACTGGATTACTGCCACTGCGCAAAGCGCGGAAGCTAAACCACGGGTCTTCCAAGGGCGAGCTAAAGCTGTAGGTGGTGTTGCTGTTCAACACCAGCGTATCCGCCACCGCCAACACTTCAGGGCCCACGCTCAAACCGGTACTGCGCGCGTCGATTTCCGCCAGCGCTAAACTGCGGCCGATTTCAATGCGATGCACGGATGTGGTCGTGTACAGGCTGTTTTTCACGGCTTTGGCAAAGAACTCAATGGTGCTGCCGGCGCCAAACGCCTTTCCGGCGACACTAACCCGCGCCGCCTGCGTTTCACTGCCCACGCGCACCGCAATGTTCGTGCTGGATTGGCCGGATAGATCTACGCCTGCGGCGACCAGTTGCTCGTGCGTGACGCGCACCCACGAGTCCGTCGCCACACGTACTTCCGCCGCCTGCGCGCTGGTGCCGCGCAAAGCCACTGCGCGCACCGCTCGGAAGTTGGCCTGCTCGGTGTTGACCGACGCCCAATTCAGCGGTGCAGCAAGGCCAACTTCACCGACCGAACTACCGACTTTATACGGGCCGTACAGTTCGGTTTTGCCATCGACCGAGGATTCCTCGATCCAGATTTGATCCGCACCCGGATTGCGGGCGCGCACGCTGTAAGACTGCTCTTTCAGGCTGTCGATGGCTTTTGAAGCAACCGAACCAATCTCAACGCGCGCTTGAATGCCTTTGCCGATATCGGCTAACACGCGGAAGCCTAAGGTGCCGGCTTCGGTGGCGGTATTGAAGTTGACGAGTAAATCGCTGCCGGACTCTAGGACTTGAACGTTACTTAGCGTGACGGGCACCGTTCCGGAATTACCGGTGTAATAGTCCTCGACCTCCCCCGGTGCTGGATTCGAGTAGGTGAAGCCACTAAGAGCGCCATCGGCCTCACCAAATTCACAAGTTGCGCCAATATCGCTTTCCAGCGCTAGACGCACACGAATGCCAATGCCCGGTGTGCTTAAGGGTTGGGTAATCGTGGTTGACGCAGGCAGAACTACTGACAAAAGTGCATTTGTGGTGCCAGTAGGCACCGCAACCGTGCCAATTTCAGCTTGATCATCAAAGGTGCCATCCGCATCGCGATCCACAAACAGGCAAATACGCGCTGGGGCACCAGTGGTGTTGGTTGCCCGCACCATAGCAGTCACCGGGCTTTGCGACGGCGCGCCCGAAATGCGCGTAATCGACTCTAGGCCACTCTCGTCGTCCCCCCCGTCCAAGAGGTCATCGGCAGTGCCGACGCTGTTTAAACCATCTAAGTCTGCATCAATATTATTCCCGAGGAATAGACCGGCCACAACTTTGGCAATTGGCCCGCCGTCAGCCACGGTGCTGCGATAATTCGGCGCTGCTCCACCAGAACTTGGGCCGACGCCGACTGCGGCATCCGGCAAATCGCCGTAGTCGTTCAGCGAACTTTCTGCGACCAAATCCTTGCACTGGGTGTCGGGGGTTTCAGCGGTCTGATTACACTCTGGATCGCCGCCATTTTGGGCAACCGCGACATTATTGATATCTGGCGTGCCCGCTGCGACCTGCACCGTGATGTCGAACGATGTGGTGTCTCCTGGGCCTGGACTTGGAGCAAGCGCTCCAGAGTAACTGCACGAAATCTTGTCCAGCGGCACCGTTTGCACTAGCGCGCAGGACCAAAACGGATCTGCGGAGGTAAAACTCGTGTAAGTGATACCCATACGCAGCGTGTCCTCGACGACAATCGGCGCGAGCGTGCTATTGACTGTCGCTGCCGGTGCCTGATTGGTAACACTGATCCGGTAGGTGACGCTGCTAACCGCTTCGGTATTCAGCCTACCAAGGGGCAAAATGCGGGTTTTAGTCACCAGCAGATCGGGTAATTTAGTTGTATACGTGGCGGTGTTAGTAGCGGTCACATCGGGCCCAACAGGCGGCGTCCCCGTAGCAGTAGCCGTATTAACCACGGTCGTAGCCAAGTTGCTGACCGTGAATGGCCCGACTACACATTCATAAATATGCGTATCTGACACAGTAGGCAGCGTCAGCGAGGTCGGCGGACCGGCACAGAAAGAGCCACCCGGAAGCGACGGATCGGTAATCCAAAAGCCGGAGGCCGGACGGTTCAGTGTGGTGTCACCGGTATTCTCGATGGTGAACTGGTAGTAGACACTGCCATTAGGTGCTAGTGAGACAAACTCGGCCCAAGGGCCGCTGGGCGAAAGACTAATGCGCTTTTGCAAGCCGACTGCTGGCGCAGGCGTCCATACCGGAATGGTATCAGTTGCCGTATTCGTGCCGAGCTGCGCAGTGTTGATGAAATGCGTCACAGCATTACTGGTATTGGTGTAGACCAAGCCGGCTGGACGCGCCGCACCTGTAGGGGCGGTGATGAAAGCCGTGACCGTACAGGAAGCACCGGGCAGCAAAGTCGCGCTTGCGAGGTTGATGCGGGTATTTGCAGGAAGTGGCAGGGATACAACACCCCCCGTGCAGTTGGTCGTCGGCGCAGGCGTGGTAAACAACATTTGCGCCGGTGTAGTCGGAAGTATGTCGAGGAAACTCACGTTCTGCATCGTGTAGCCGGAATTCGGGTTGGTGATGGTAAAGACCAGACCTGAGGCGCCTCCAGCCAAGATGGGTTTGGTTGTGAATGATTTTACGATGGTAGGCGGTGCGACGACCAAAAGATCGGCCCTGGCGATGCCGCTCGCGCCGGTGTTGACACCCGTTTCAACAGATGTGACCGGATTCGAGACGTTCTGCTTCAGCCCGGCAGTGGTTGCTGCCACCACCGCAGAGTAAGTGCAAGAACTGCTTGCAGCGATTGAGCCACCGGTGAGTGAGATCGTTCCGACGGGTGTCTGGGTCAAGGTTCCGCCGCAGCTGGTGTTAGTCAGCGTGCCAATTGTAAGCCCCGCTGGCACCATATCGGTCAAGCTAACCCCGGTAATGCTAGCTGGCTGAGCGTTGGGATTACTGATAACGAAAGTGAGGGTTGAAGCCTGTCCGACGCCAATGACCGTAGGTGCAAAAGATTTAGTAACCGTCAGCGGGTTGATAATGCGACAACCGGTAATGATGACGTCGTCTAGCAGCACATCCGCATTGTTCCCACTGGAATTTGCCTGTGCACCACCAAATATCAAACCAAAGTCGGTGGTGGTCAACCCGCTCGTCGACGCCAATCCAGTAATTGAGTTAGCAATCGTTCCGGACTTTGTCAGGCCTGTCGCAGTCGTCACCGGTGTTGTGCTGTAGCTACCACCGTCGACCCTGGAATAGATGCGGGCCCATTGATTCCCCGCAGCACCCCACTCAGGATTGCCCTCGAAGCCGGCGCGTGCGGAGAGCGTGACGTTGATATATCCGCTGGTATTCAGAGAGAACTGGAAATATTGCGTTCCAATTGCGGATGGCAGCACTGGAGGCGCGAGATCCGACCAGACGCGCGTACCATTGCCACCCACGCGCCATGAATTGGCGTTGGGATTTCCGATGACATCGACGTTGGCGTTGTTGCCAGCTGGAACGAACCCTTCGAATGTGGCAATCGGCACACCGGGCACATTATCGACGATTGGCGGTGCCGGCCCGTAAGGCGCGGCAAGCGCGCCTACCGTGTTAGCGCTCATGTCCCAACGGGCCAATGTGTCAGTAATGCCGGACAGGCAAGTTCCGGATGGTGGTGGAGAAACGCTACTCACGGCAAGGCTCGCAGATGCTACAAGCGCAATGCTGGGAGTCAGTGGATTGGCATCATGATCCCAGGTGACGCCTACGCCATTGACCTGGAGTTGGTTGGTCGTGTTTAGGAAAGGACTGCCGACCGCTGAAGCGCTGGTAACGTCAACCGAAATGGTGCAAGTGCCCGTGCCGGCGATCGTTCCGGTTGTGGTATTGCCAAAATTCAAGGTTGTCGCACCTGGCCCGGGCGCGAAATTGCCCGCTCCGCACCCGACTGTTGTCGCTAACGGCATCGGTGCCACCACAACGGTTCCGGGCAGGATATCTACCAAGCTATATCCGGTAACCTGGGAAAGGTTAGGGTTGGTAATGGTGATTGACAGCCTGGATATACCGTTCACAGGAATTGTGGCCGGGGAGAACGATTTGGTCATCAACGCGTTTAACGGATTGTCAATTAAAATCGTGCGACCACCAATACTGTTATCGGCGTTATAGTGAAAGCTGCTGCCAGAATAGTCGTAAATCAATGTATTCAGCGCCGAGGAAGTTCCGCCGCTAACATTCAGCACCTGAATACGGTAGGTGGCCGAAATGGTACCGCCGGTCTTGCCTAAGCCTTGGCACGCCAAATAGTTTGGTAGTAGCGGGCTCAACTGCCAATCACAGCCGTTCGCGTAGAGAAAACTTGTGGTCGCAGGCCCAGTGCCCGGCGGACTGCCGTAAAATGGGCTGGTATTAGCGGAATACGTTGACTGCACTCGCAGAATGCGAAATACCGCGTTCGAGAAGTTCGCGAAGGTCTCTAACTGCTCGTAACCCTGGGTCGCGGTGCTGGCGTCTAAACGAATATCATAGATGTTGCCGACGGCAAGCCCAAAGGAGCCGCCCGCCGAGACCGAGGTCAGCCCAGGGCCAACCGGCGTTGGGAATGGGTCGCTAATCAGCTTCGGCCCGCTGTAACTAACGTCAAGCACCGAGTTGCGATTTTGGGAAATTAGGCGCTCAACGTAGAGTTCGCGCGGCTGGGGGGTAGAAACCGAGCCTGAACCGTCAGTGGCGGTGATGGTGTAGTTGCGCGCCCGGGTATAAGCCGAGCTGTCACTGTTAAAAACATCGACTTCAAAGTACGCATCCGCGCACGAACCCGCCGCGAGCGCGCCGGTGGTGAGCGCATAACTCGTCAGAGTACCGCTGCGTAAATTGATACATGCGACGCCGCCAGTGCATCCAGTCGTACCGTTGTTGGTGCCGCCGGCCTGGAACGCAAAAGCTGCGGAAACGGCACCGTTGGATGGCGCACCTACCGCGCATACTCTTGCAGCGACCGGAAATCGGAAGGGTCCGGTTGTCGGGCTGTTGCTGTCCAAGCCTACGACGTTCCAAGTGATCGGTGTCACGGAAAGGGCCGCATGGGCGGAACCTGCGAGCAAAGCGCCGAATAGCAGCCCGGAAAATGAACGTAAATAGCGACGAATCATAAGAATCCCCTTTGAAGAAACTTCGTTTCAGCTTCGCAATTTATCCGCCTTTGGCGGATTGCGACGCTAAAAATCCAATTGCGCACAAGATTGCTCTAATCTAAATGCGCACACAACGCTAAAATTTATTTTTACTGAACTTTACACTCGCGTTTTTGCTGCGACGCAGCATTCTGGGTGGTTTACTATTTAAAGCGCCACAAATGCTATAAAAATGGCCTGAGTTCTTAGCCAAATACAATTCCCATGTCAAAGTCCGTCACCTATCACCCGCACGAAGAGCGCCTAAACACCCTGACCCACGCCCTGGGTGCCTGCGCCGCCAGCATTGCCGCCGCAATTTTGATTGTGGAAACTGTGCTGCGCGGCGGTACAGCAGAATTGATTGGCGCGCTGGCTTTTGGTGTATCGATGGTGTTGCTTTACGTGGCATCGACGCTGTATCACGACACCCACAACGCGGTGCTGAAGGCGCGCTTTAAGGTGTTTGATCACTGTGCGATTTTTCTGCTGATTGCGGGCACCTATACGCCTTTCACACTGATCGCCCTGAAAGACAGCAGCGGCTGGTGGTTATTACCGACCATTTGGGCCCTCGCGGCTGCCGGTATTATTTTTAAGCTGTTTTTCACTGGCCGCTTTAAGTTGGTGTCGACGCTGATTTATCTGGCGATGGGCTGGATGGTGATGGCCGTTATTGGCCCGATGTGGCGGGCAATTACGCCTACGTGTGCGTTTTGGTTGGCGGCGGGCGGCTTCGCCTACACTTTAGGTGCGGCGTTTTATTTGGCGAAGCGCATGCCGTATGCGCATGCGATTTGGCACGGCTTTGTATTGTTGGGTACGGGGTGTCATTTTGTTGCGGTGACGACGCAGGTTTGGCGGGTAACGAATTAGCGGTACCGAGAAGTTGAAAACCGGACTAAACTCGAGAACCGTACCTCTGCCGCAAGTTCTACCCATGAACGCGCTTGAATTCAATCAATCCATCGTAAATTATGCCAATCGCGACTGGCAATCGGTCGCGACGGCAGTTGCGCTAGCACATCGCACCGAGACTACCGATGCACGGATTAGCGCAAGTGCAGCTATTGCCGCTTCGACGCGCGCAGTTGGGCGCTTCGATGCGCTGCATGAATCGGATGACTTAGCGGCGCTGGTAAGAATGTTGGCAGCGTTTCAACGAGTTAACAGCCTTGCTTAATCAATGCTTTCGCGATTTGGTAGCCGCGTGCATTGGTGTCGATTGGTGCTTGATCGGCGCGCAAGCAGCGATCGTTTATGGCTCCCGACGCAGTACGCAAGATATTGACATTAGTGTCATGGTTGACGAAGCGCTCTGGCCTAACTTTTTTGACACGCTGCAACGATTTGGTTTTGTCGCACGTCGCGAAAATGCGTTGGCATTTGCTCAAAGCTCACGTGTGCTGCTAATGCGGCATATCGAATCAAATATCCCAATCGATTTAGTGCTTGCTGGCCCTGGACTTGAAGCGCTTTTTCTTGAGCGCGCGAGAAACACAGAAATTTTAGGTATGGCAATGCGCGTGCTTGCACCCGAGGACTTAATTGCCTCGAAATTGCTAGCCGGACGGGAGCATGACATTGAGGATATCCGTGCCGTAATCGCGCATCAACCGGATTTGAACATTGACCAATTAAACGAACTGCTAACAATGTTTGAATCGGCATTGGATCGTTCGGATTTGCATTCTACATTGAAGCACATTTTCGCTTCACTAAAACTGCGCTAAATTGGCCTCCCCGCCTCACCTTCCGATTCGGAGCAACCCATGTTTTTCGGCAAAAAGAAGACTGAACTACCCACTGCCGCCGACGCACTTCCAGGGCGCAGCACCGAAATGGCGCTGCATGACTTCCACGCGGTGTTGGGCACGGCATTGAAGGCGCCCTTTCCGGCGGGCAGCCACGAGCTAATCATTGGCATGGGTTGTTTTTGGGGTGCAGAGCGCAAATTTTGGCAGGTGCCGGGGGTGATTAGCACCGCCGTTGGTTACAGTGCTGGCATCACACCGAACCCAAGCTATCAAGAAGTGTGCACCGGCATGACCGGCCATAATGAAGTGGTGCGGGTTGTTTATGACCCGAGCAAAGTCAGTATTGAACAATTGCTGCAAATTTTTTGGGAAGCGCATAACCCAACGCAAGGTATGCGCCAGGGCAACGATTCGGGTACGCAATACCGCTCGGGGATCTACACGACGCGCGCCGAGCAAAAAGTGGTGGCGGAGGCGTCGAAACTAGCCTATCAAGCGCGCTTGAGCGCCGCCGGATTGGGCACGATCACAACCGAAATTTTGCCCGCAGGTGCTTTTTATTACGCGGAAAACGAGCATCAGCAATACCTCGCTAAAAATCCAGGCGGCTATTGCGGGCTGGGCGGCACGGGCGTGAGTTGCGCCATTGGTGCAGCGGTATGAATTCCAATAATACCCAAGTAACGACGCTGGCTTGGGCATGAGCAGCTCGGAATGGGTCGCAACCTTTGGCGTCAGCCTGCTTCTGTTGGCGTATCTTTTGGA
The DNA here is from genome assembly GCA_031409855.1 of Rhodanobacteraceae bacterium. Taxonomy (GTDB): domain Bacteria; phylum Pseudomonadota; class Gammaproteobacteria; order Xanthomonadales; family SZUA-5; genus JANNYA01. The sequence continues at coordinate 8,538 of JANNYA010000018.1, forward strand.
CATCACCGATAAAATCGAGGATGACAGCCCTTGGTTTTATGCGCTCAACATGGTGGGTGCGGGCATGGCCAGCGGTGCGGCGTGGATGATCCCGTTTTGGCCGTTCGTGGTGCTGGAAGGCGTTTGGTCAGCCGTGTCAGCGGTGGCGCTATTTAAACGTCTAAAAAAATAACTTTAAAACGACGCGCGCGCGCCGCCTAGCTCAGCTAAATTTAGCGCAAATTTGCCGGGAACACGTAAATGCAAAAGATCGGGATCACGCCAAGATTTATTGCGGGTGACAATAAAAGCCCAGACTCGCGCGGCGTGGATCGCATGGCGGTGGTGGATGCAAATAATCAGCTGGTGACGCGTTTTGGCGGGCTGCCACTGACGCTGCCGATGCTGCGTGAGCTAGACGGCGAGCGCCGCCGCGACGCCTTCAAAACCATCGTCGATACCCTCGATGGCCTGATGTTACAGGGCGGCACGGATGTCGAACCGCATCGTTACGGCGAACTGCCGATTAAGCCCAAATGGGGTGGCGACCCGCTGCGCGATCGCTTGGAGTTCGAGCTGGTGGAACATTTTTTGAAAGCCGACAAACCGATTTTGGGGGTGTGTCGGGGTTTTCAGGTGCTCAACGTGGTTTTTGGCGGCAAGCTGTGCCAAGACATTCCTAGCCTGCATCAAAGCAGCGTGGCGATTGAACACTACGCACGCACAAACTATTTCGGCGCTGAGCATGAAATTTCACTTACTCCCGGCGGCGCGCTGGCGAGGATGTATGGGCAGGAATCAGGCCGCGTCAACAGCGCGCACCACCAGGGCGTGATCGAGCTAGCGAAAAGCTTGAACGAAGAAGCGCGTGCGCCAGATGGCATTTGTGAAGGCTTTCGCGCGCCAAATCATCGCTTTGTTGTTGCCGTGCAATGGCACCCAGAGTTTCATCATTTGACAACCGGGCTATTACCTCCTGAACCGCTGATGCGCGCGTTTTTAGCGGCGTGTGCCTAGCTTTTTTCGTGGTTGGGGCGTGGCGATGGACTTAAGACGCGCATTGTTGCCCGCTCGCCTAAGCCGGTTCTTGCTGCGTTGTGCAATGAATTCCGCCGCCACCTGCAGCGATCGCATCGATATTGATCTGCACAATACGGCGGCCCGGAAATAGCTGGTGCAGGGTTTCCTTGGCAGCTCGATCCGCCTTCGCATCACCAAATTCTGGCGCAATGACGGCGCCGTTGCAGACGTAAAAATTGACATAGCCTGCGGCAAAATCGTCGCTGGCAAATTTTCCACGGAGTTCAGACGGCGCTTGCAGCACATGCACTTCGAGCCGCTTACCGCTGGCGTCGTGCGCTTGCTTAAGTATGTCTAAGTGGCGCTTGGTCACGGCGTGGTCAAAAGAGTGTGGGTCAGGATCGTAGCCTGCGACTACCACGCCCGGGCTGGCAAAGCGCGCATAAAAATCCGTGTGGCCATCGGTAATGTCTTTGCCCTTAATGCCGGGCAACCAGATAATTTTGTCGAGCCCCAACAGGCGCTGCAGCTCGGCTTCGCACTCCCGCTTGCTGACTCCAGGGTTGCGATTCGCATTGAGCACACAACTTTCGGTGATGATTGCCGTGCCATGGCCATCAACTTCAATACCGCCGCCCTCCAAAACCAGCTCGGTTTGTAGGCGCGGCGCCATTGCAGCCTGGGCGACAAAACGCGCAACGCGCGCATCAGCTTCACAGTCCTGTTTGCCACCCCACCCATTAAAATTGAAGTCGACTGCGGTTTTTACACCGGCGTCATCAAGCAAAAATACCGGGCCAGTATCGCGCATCCACAAATCATCCAGTGGGCAGACGATCAGCTCAACCGCAGCACCCATTAGTTTTCGGGCGACTGCTAAATCTTGCTTGCGCACCAGCATCGTCACCGGCTCAAACTGCGCGACCGTTCGCGCAATCAACGCTAAATCCCGCTGCACTTGGGCAAATAGCTGAGCACCCCAAATTGGCTTTGCCGCGCCAAACGCCATCCAAGTCCGCTGATGCGGCTCCGCCTCATCGGGCATAAAGCGCTCTAGCGCAGCGGCATTCGTCGCGTAAGTAAGTGCAGGCTTAAACGCGGCAGCGCCCGCCATAATCGCAACGGAGGCGCAGAAATCTCGTCGGGACGGCATGTTTTTCCTTGGTGTTTCGTGATCGTACACCTTGGGATTTAGTGCCAGCCGCATCGGGCATAAAAAATTACGCCCTATTCAAGCGGAATCAGGCGCTCAATACGTCGTTTAAAATTCCAACACCTGCAACCGTGCCGCCAATTTGGCGCGGTGTTTGGTAACGCGCCCCGTGACGCGCGCGCGCCAAAGCCGAAAGCTGGAGGGTTTAAGTTCACGGCGCATCGTGCGAATCACGTCGGCTTCGCTGAAACCCGTTTTTTCGCGAATTTCGTCAAAGGTGGTGCGGTCTTCCCACGCCATGCGAATGATGCTGGACAACTCGGCTTCGGGTTTTGGTGTTGTGCTCATAGTGCGAGCTTGCCGCACGTTGTGTGAAGTAAGAATCTAGCTTGGGCATTATTAGCAATGGCTTGCCGAGTTAAGCCAAAGACAAGCTTGTCCTATCCCGCCGCTTAGCCTGCACCGGCCGCGACAAGCCGACGCCTTTCAAGCAATTTTGGCGCGGCACCGCGCAACTGCCTGTAAACTCCCGCGCATGCTAAAACACTTCAATACGGCGGGCCCCAATAAGCCTGAACTGCACTATGAGCTAGACCCGTTGGCGCGCATCGAGTTGGCGTCGGTGCTGGATTTGATTGCGCAGCAGCGCTACTTCGTGCTGCACGCGCCGCGCCAAACTGGCAAAACCACCTGTTTGTTGGCTTTGCGCGACTATTTGAATAGCCAGACGAACTACGCCGCGCTTTACATCAATATTGAAGGGGCACAGGCGGCACGTAATGATGTCGCGAGTGCAGCCCAAGTGCTGGTTGGGCAACTTGCGGTGCAGGCGAAGCAATTATTGGGCATTGAAGCGATTGAGCAGCAGCGGCAAATATTGCTCGCGCGCGGCGCATTTGAGGCTTTTACCCATGCGCTGCGGCTTCTGTCGGAATCATCGAGCAAAGCTATGGTGCTATTCATTGACGAGGTCGATTCCTTGGTCGGCGACACGTTAATTTCCTTACTACGCCAAATTCGTGCAGGCTACACTGACCGGCCCAAAAACTTCCCGCAAACGATTGTGCTTTGCGGCGTGCGCGATGTGCGCGACTACCGCATGACCATGGCGGATGGCGAAGTTATTACCGGCGGCAGCGCGTTCAATATCAAAGCTGAAAGCCTGCGCTTGGGCGATTTTAGTCAGGCAGAAATGAC
>JANNYA010000019.1:0-9214 GCA_031409855.1 Rhodanobacteraceae bacterium
GCTGCCAAAAGACCTAGAGCGTGCGCTTTTTCTAATTCGACAAGGGCGAAAGCGTGAAGTAACTTCGAGAGGCTGCCGCGTAGCGGCTTACTTGAACTACAAATTGCAGCCGACCATGCGGCATTCGGCGGTATCGCGCTATCATTGGTTTTCGGGCCGCATGTCGGCTGAATTCAACGTTAGTTACCACCACAGCTTGTCTGCTTTTGGGAGTTTAGTGCTATGAATACTTGGTCAAACTGCAAATCAGTCGAACGCGATCCGCTCAAAGTTAGTGGGGCTTGGCTATTTCGCGGCACACGAGTTCCGGTATCCGCACTATTTGAGAACCTCGAAGATGGCGCGCAACTGGCCGATTTTGTGGCTTGGTTCCCCGGAGTTTCCTTGGTGCAAGCGCGCGATGTTCTGGAGCACGCGGCGCAAAGCTTGAAGGCAGCTTAATGCGAGTGTTGTTCGATCAAGGCACACCAGTGCCACTGCGAAAACACTTGGGTTCGCACAAAGTTTCAACGGCATACGAACTGGGTTGGGGTAGTCTTGAAAACGGCGCATTGCTGCAGCATGCCGAAAACCACGGCTTTGAGGTCTTGGTTACGACTGACCAAAACCTAAAATATCAGCAAAATCTGGTCAATCGAAAAATTGCGGTGGTGGTGCTGAGCACTACAAGTTGGCCGCGCATTCAAAAATCATTACCTGCAATCGTCGAGGCCATTGGCGCAATTCGAGAAAATGGCTATGTCGAAATCACTATTTCGCAAGGTAGCTAACTAGTTAATCAAGCCGACAATGCGGCATTCGGCGATTCTGGTTCACACTGTCGGTTACGTGCCGCATTGCGGCTGAATTCAACGTTGTAACCTGCTAGTCGGCTTGGCGAAAGCATCGTTTCATAGTGAATGTTTTGCAGGCTGCACAGTAGCAAACTTGCTGCGATGTGTAGGTTCGGCAACGCAAAAGTTTGTGTGCGTTTGCAATTTGGAACTCGAGGGCGCAGCTATAAAGATCGTGAAGAAAATTCGAGATGCTGCCGCATAAATTGCGGGTTGCAATTGACGTTGTGCGGACATGGCGGTTTCAGTCTCAAATGTAGTCGCTATTGTGCAATACATCGGACGCATATCGGCCCTTCAGCCCCACGCCAGCCCAAACCGGCTATCTTTAGCGCTTGCGATTTTTGTCGCACACCGTTTTCTGTAAATTCGTTTTGTCTAGGCAAAGCAAGTCTCAAATTAGGCTAAGGAAGGTAAAAAATGGGTATCAAATGCGGCATTGTTGGGCTACCCAACGTCGGAAAATCGACACTTTTTAATGCGTTGACCAAGGCCGGGATCGCTGCGGCGAACTTCCCATTTTGTACGATTGACCCAAATGTGGGCGTGGTGCCGGTGCCGGATGTGCGCTTGGACGCACTTTCTGCGATTGCCAAGCCGCTGAAAATCATCCCTACGACTATGGATTTTGTCGATATTGCGGGTTTAGTAGCTGGTGCTAGCAAAGGTGAAGGTTTGGGCAATCAATTTCTTGCGCATATCCGCGAAACTGACGCGATTGCTCATGTGGTTCGCTGCTTTGTCAATGAAGACATTATCCACGTCGCGAACAAAATTGACCCTATTGCCGATATGGATGTGATCGACACTGAGTTAGCTCTGGCAGATTTGGACAGCGTTGAGAAGGCGATCAAACGCTATGAGCGGCTTGCCAAAGGCGGCGACAAAGAAGCGAATGCGCGCATTGAGGTGTTGAAGCTGCTGTTGGTGCATTTGGATCAAGGCAAACCGGCGCGCAGTGCAGCGTTAGACAAAGAACAGCGTGCGCTATTGAGTGAAGTGTTTTTGCTGACCAGCAAACCGGTCATGTATGTTTGCAATGTGCTGGAAGATGGCTACAGCAATAATCCTTTGCTTGACTTGGTAAAAGCTCGGGCCGAGGCCGAGGGTGCGCAGGTCGTGGCCATTTGTGCTCGGATTGAGGAGGAAATCAGCCAGCTCGATGCCGGTGATCAAGTCGAATTTCTAAAAGAAATGGGTTTGGAAGAGCCAGGACTTAACCGTGTCATACGCGCGGGTTATAAATTGCTCGGTATGCAGACTTATTTCACTGCGGGTGAAAAAGAAGTTCGGGCCTGGCAAATACGCGCCGGTTCGACCGCGCCGCAGGCTGCTGGCGTGATTCACACGGATTTCGAGCGCGGGTTTATTCGCGCAGAAGTGATTGCCTATGATGACTATATTAAATTCAAAGGCGAGGCGGGCTCGCGGGATCAGGGCAAAATGCGTTTGGAAGGTAAGGAATACATTGTCAAAGAAGGCGACGTCATGCATTTCAGATTTAACGTCTAGCGCGCAATTTAGGAATTTTCTGCGGTGAATGCGGTATGGAATTGGCGGGATTTTCGCGATTGGCGCACGCAGCTCATAGCGATTGCGCTCGGCACCGCGTTGTTAGCGCTGTTATTTCAAACCAACCGCGGCTTGTGGGGGGCCGATGAAGGCCGCTACAGCAATGTCGCGCTGCAAATGTTGGAATCTGGTGACTGGTTGACGCCGCATCGTCACCCAGAGCACATTGAATATGCCCGGCCACCGGTCACTTATTGGGCAATTGCGGCAAGTGTTGCGGTATTTGGTCAGGAAGAATGGGCGCTGCGATTGCCCGGGGCAATCTCGTTTTTTGGCACGACTTTGCTGGTGTTTTTTTTGGCACGACGATTGTGCGCAAAACGTGCTTGGCTGCCGCCGGTCATTTATGCCACCAACTTCGTGCCGTTTTTGGCGGCTAATTACATCAGCGCCGATTCCTTACTTACGTTTTTCGAAACCTTTGCGGTATGGGCATTTGTATCCATGTGGCAGGCCGAAAGCGTGGCACAGGCGCGCAATTTTCGTCGCTTGATGTGGATCGGCTTTGCCTTAGCATTTCTAACGAAAGGCCCAGCGGCACTGTTGCCGTTGCTGGCATTAGCAGTGTTCCGGCGCTTTAGTGGTCTAAAATTTCCGACTTCTATGGTCGGCTTTGACGGGCCGGTAGTGTTTTTGCTGCTGAGCTTGCCTTGGTTTATCTGGATGTTTGGGCGCGGTGAAACTTCAGGAATCGTTGAAGGTAACCAGGCCTTGAGTGCGATTCGCGGTAGTTACCGAACATTGGTTGAGGTCAACCAAGGTCCCTGGTATAGCTCGTTGGTAGTCTATGGTCCAATTTTGCTGCTGGGATTATTGCCATGGGGCACATTGGCGCTGATTTTGGCAGCGACTCAGTATCGGCGCGCGATTTCGGTCTATTTCGCGCGGCTACGCTGGCAGCGGTTTCGCCAAATCCATCAGGAAAGCGTATTTTTGCTCTCTTGGTTTTTGTTGCCGCTGTTAATTTTGTTTCTAGTGCAAGTCAGATTATGGCTGTTCGTATTGCCGCTGTTGGTGCCAATGACCTTGGTGTTTGGTCGCGCGATGCAGTTTGTCGTGATAAAGCGTTGGATGGCGTTCGTTTTGCTTGCCTGGATTTTGCTCATGCTCAGCGTCAAAGGTTTCGCGCCGAACTATGAAAATAAGCGTGACGCGCGTGAATTTGCCAGCGTCTTGCAGCCCTTTTTGCCGCCGCCTGCAAACCAGTTAAAAATTGATATCGCTTTTTTTGAAACGACGCCTATGTATGGGCTGAAGTTTTATTTAGGTAGCAATATGCTGCGCGTCGCGGCGAACCAACCGCGCGACGCCAGCTTCGATATGCGTTTAGCGCAAGTGCTTAACAGTGATCAGCAGCGCCCACTTATTTGGGTCACGGAAAGCGCACGGCTCAAAGAATTTGAAAACGCGGCTAACGGGCTTGGTTTTAGCCTGAATGTGCTCACAAAGAGCGATGATTTTGTCGTTATCCAGGCGTTATTGCGAAAGTAATAGCGTATTTTCCTGGCGAAAGAATAAATCGCTGCAATTCCCTCTCGCCGTAAGCGCAGGCTTTGCGCATAATCCGGCCCATGGATGCAAACGATATTCGAATAGCTTTAGTCTTTGTAGGCGCGCTGATTTTAGGCGCGATCTATTGGTTTGGACGCCCTAAACGCGCCTCGGTTGGGCGGCTAGAGCCAGTAATGCCCTGGCAAAGGAACCAAGATGATTTAGATAGTGCAGGGGTCGCGAGCGACTCTTTTGGCACAATAAACGATCCTGATGCTGAAGCCGAGATTGAACTGGACGGTTTAGGAGGTCAGGGTCAGACCTATTCGCGTGAACCAAGCGCGCCGCAGCCAGGTGAACGCGCCCAGCGCGATTTCGATCAAATTATCAGTTTGCACGTCATGGCGCGTGATGAAGGCCTGATTTCCGGCGGTGAGCTGATTGTCGCAGCCGAAAAAGCCAGCTTGGTCTATGGCGCGCAGGGGTTGTTTCATCGTTTAGTTGATGGTCGCCCAGAAGCGGGCCCGATTTTTAGTATGGTAAATCGCATCCAGCCAGGGCGTTTTGATTTGTCTAAGCTCGCCGAGCTTTCCACGCCGGGCGTAAGTTTTTTCATGGCGCTGCCGTGCGCACTCGCGGGTTTGGATGCTTGGGATCGCATGTTGCCTGCGGCGCAGCGGCTTGCCGGGCTCTTGAACGCCGAAATCTATGATGATGAAATGAATTTGCTGGGGCGCCAGCGCATTGCCAGCATACGCGACGAATTGCGCGCCTATGATCGCAAATCTGAAGTTCGGGTTCGCTAACGTTTCGTAATGGCGCTCAGTCTACTCATTGTCGCAATCGTGTTGCTTGGCGTTGCCGCCGCGCCGGATCTTGCGCGCTTGCGCAGCTTTACCTGGTTCGAAGCGTGGCTAGTCTGGCTAAATCAAAAGCTTAGCCCGAATGGATTTTGGCAAGGCTCGCTGGGTCTGGTGGTCGCGATTGCACCCATCGTGTTGGGCATGACTTGGCTGAGTTACTTACTTAATTCTGTTTTTTTCGGAATCTTTGGTTTTTGTTTGGGTTTGGCGGCGCTGTTTTATGGTTTAGGGCCGCGTGATTTGAGTGAGGACTTGACCGAATTGGCGCACGCGTTCCAGCCCGAGCGTCGGCTGCATGCGCAGCGCGCTTTTGGCATTACGGCAGCACTTCCGCTCAACACCACGGCACTGATTGAACCAGTACTCGCTGCGGCACTAAAGCGACACTTTGCGCCCATTTTTTGGTTCACAACCTTTGGGCCGGCGGGCGTAATCGGTTATCGCTTAGTCCAACTCCTGGCCGATAGTCGCGAATTGCAGTCGTTTTTGCCGCTAGGGTTGGTGGCATCAGCGGTGCGTTTAGAAGCGGCGCTTGCGTGGATCCCAGCGCAACTGATGTGCTTGGCGCTGGCATTGGCGAGCGACTTTGACGCAGCATTGCGCGCTTGGCATGAACACCACGATAAACACGGGCGCGGTGTGTTTGACCTGGATTTAGGTTTTTTGGCATCGACCGTGAAAGCGTGCATCGATATCGACGATGTTGACGAAATCTCAGATGCCAGCGTGTCCCTAGACAACGCGCCGTTGCAACATACGCAAGCGTTGCTTGGAAGAATTACCTTGGCTTGGTTGGTAGCCATGGCGCTGTTAGTTTTCGCTGCATACTTAGCTTAATTAGTTATTTTATAAGCGCGCAAGCCTGCCAGTGCCTGAACTACACCCTTGTCCGCAGCCCGTGTTTGTGTTGCCGCGCCAGGATCGGCTTGTTATAGTCCCGCTTCTGCGTGTTTGGTAGAACACCACGCACGTCAAAGTAGCAGTGTTGGACGTTTGCTACGCAGTTTTCCCCACATGTTTTTCATGGACCGAAGAATCAATGTCGACAGTCAATCAATTGGTGCGCCAATCGCGTAGCCCAAAGACCTATAAAAGCCCATCACCGGCGTTAGAAAATTGCCCGCAGCGTCGTGGTGTATGTACCCGTGTGTATACGACAACGCCAAAGAAGCCGAATTCTGCGCTGCGCAAGGTCTGCAAAGTGCGTTTGACCAATGGATTCGAAGTCATTAGCTACATCGGTGGCGAAGGTCACAATTTGCAAGAGCACTCTGTGGTGCTTATTCGCGGTGGTCGTGTAAAAGATCTGCCAGGCGTGCGTTATCACACCGTGCGCGGTGCGCTTGATGCGCAAGGCGTTTCGAAGCGCCGGCAGAGTCGTTCCAAGTACGGCGCAAAGCGTCCGAAGCCTGGTGCAGTTGCGGCGGCGCCGAAGAAGAAATAACCAACACGATTGACCGGGTTGCACGCCGCGTGGCGTGCGCTTAGTCGGGCGGCTACAAGCGCTTGGTTTTGCGAGTGTTTTGCGGCCAAAAACTATAGAATTCAAGGAAATATCAAATGAGTCGCAAGGGTCAAACCCCGGTTCGCCTAACGTTGGCGGATCCTAAGTTCCATAACGTTATGGTCGCGCGTTTTGTCAACATGTTGATGAAATCTGGCAAAAAATCCACCGCTGAGTCGATTTTGTACAGCGCAATCGAAGCGATTGGCGTAAAGAATCCAAATGCTATCGAGCAAGTGGAAAAAGCGCTTACCAATGTCGCGCCTGCCGTAGAAGTTAAATCGCGCCGAGTCGGCGGTTCTACCTATCAGGTGCCGGTCGAAGTTCGGCCAGCGCGTCGTCAAACGCTTGCAATGCGTTGGGTGATTGAATCGGCGCGTAAACGCGGCGAAAAATCGATGCCTTTGAAGCTTGCCGCTGAGTTAAGTGAAGCCGCCGAAAATCGCGGTGCTGCGGTCAAAAAGCGTGAAGAAACGCATCGTATGGCGGAAGCTAACAAGGCGTTCGCGCATTACCGTTGGTAGTTAATGTTGCTGGAATCGCTGCGGTTTGTAGCGCGGTTGAGATCAGCAACGTTGTTTTTTGGAAATTCTCATTAGCACATCAAGCAGCGAAAGCTAAATCTTGATGCGCTGAAACGTCGTTATATTTAAAGTTAAGGATAGATTGTGGCACGCGAAACTCCCATCGAACGTTATCGAAACATTGGCATTATGGCGCACATTGACGCCGGTAAAACGACAACGACTGAACGTATTTTGTTCTACACCGGTGTGAACCACAAAATCGGCGAAGTGCACGCAGGTGCAGCGACGATGGATTGGATGGAGCAAGAGCAAGAGCGTGGTATCACGATCACATCTGCGGCGACGACTTGCTTCTGGCGTGGTATGGACGCGACCATGCCGCAACACCGATTCAACATCATCGATACCCCTGGGCACGTAGACTTCACCATTGAAGTCGAGCGTAGCTTGCGCGTGCTAGATGGCGCGGTGTTCGTGCTGTGTGCGGTCGGTGGCGTGCAGCCGCAATCTGAAACCGTTTGGCGTCAAGCTAACAAGTACGGTGTACCCCGCGTTGCTTTCGTCAATAAAATGGATCGCGCTGGCGCGAACTTTGACAAAGTCGTTGAGCAGCTGAAGACGCGTTTGGGTGCGCGGCCTGTGCCGATGCAGGTGCCAATTGGCGCGGAAGATGCGTTCGAAGGTGTCGTCGATCTATTAAAAATGAAGCAAATTGTTTGGGACGTCAAGTCCCAGGGCATGCAGTTTGAGTACGCCGAAATTCCGGAGAGTTTGCAAGCCAAGGCTGCCAAGGCGCGTGAATTCATGGTTGAGTCCGCCGCTGAAGGCGAAGACGAACTCATGAACAAATACTTGGAAGACGGCGAGCTGACCGAAGAAGAGATTCTGCGTGGTTTGCGTAAAGGCACAATCGCTGCAAAAATTATCCCCGTGTATTGCGGTTCTGCGTTCAAGAATAAAGGCGTGCAAGCCATGCTTGACGGCGTCGTGCATTTGTTGCCTTCGCCTATTGACCGTCCAGACGTGCGCGGTATTTTGGAAGATGAAACCGAAGCATTCCGCAAACCTGGCGACAAAGAGCCGTTTTCCGCGCTTGCGTTCAAAATTGCCACCGATCCATTTGTGGGCACGTTGACCTTCTTCCGCGTGTACTCGGGCACCTTGAACAAGGGTGACTTTCTTTACAATCCAATCAAAGATCGCAAAGAGCGCATTGGTCGCTTGGTTCAGATGCACGCCAATGACCGCAAGGAAATTGACGAAGTGTGCGCAGGTGACATCGCTGCCGCGGTCGGCCTGAAAGATGTGACCACGGGCGAAACCCTGTGTGATCTGAACAACATCATTACGCTTGAGCGCATGGTGTTCCCTGAGCCCGTAATCGCGATGGCGATTGAGCCCAAGACCAAGGTTGACCAAGAAAAGATGGGCATCGCGTTGGGTCGTTTGGCCCAAGAAGATCCTTCGTTCCGCGTGCGTTCTGATGAAGAATCTGGCCAGACCATCATCGCCGGCATGGGCGAGTTGCACTTGGAAATTATCGTTGATCGCATGAAGCGCGAATTCAACGTGGAAGCCAACGTCGGCAAGCCGCAGGTCGCCTATCGCGAAACGATACGTACAGCGGTGCGCCAAGACAGCAAGTTCGTGCGTCAGTCTGGTGGTCGTGGTCAATATGGTCACGTGGTGCTGGAAATCGAACCGTTAGAGCGTGGTTCGGGCTTTATTTTTGAGAACAAAATTGTTGGCGGCGTCGTTCCGAAGGAATACATTCCTGCGGTCGAAAAGGGCTTGCGCGAAACAATCGGTACCGGCGTTTACGCAGGATTCCCCGTCGTAGACGTAAAAGTCTCGTTGGTTGACGGTTCCTACCATGATGTCGACTCAAACGAAATGGCGTTCAAAATGGCCGCGTCCATGGGCTTCAAAGACGGCACCAAGAAAGCTAATCCAGTGCTGCTCGAGCCCATTATGAAGGTCGAAGTCGTTTCGCCGGAAGACTATATTGGTGACGTGATGGGCGACATTAGCCGCCGCCGCGGTCTGCTGCAGGGTTCTGACGAAAGCGCATCCGGAAAAGTCATTAACTCGTTGGTGCCCTTGGGTGAAATGTTTGGATATGCCACCAGCTTGCGCTCGATGAGTCAAGGTCGCGCAACGTTCACGATGGAGTTCGATCACTATGCTGAGGCACCCACAAATGTCGCCGAGCAAGTGATTAAGAAGTCCAACTCGTAAATCATTGAACAAAAATTTTTGAAACAAATAACTTTTTGAGAGAAAGCCATGAGCAAAGCAAAGTTTGAACGCAACAAGCCGCACGTCAACGTCGGCACCATCGGTCACGTGGATCACGGCAAGACAACGTTAACAGCGGCTTTGACCAAGATTGGTGCAGAGCGTTTTGGCGGCGAATTTAAAGCT